>CAXTMD010000021.1:0-20307 GCA_964245035.1 uncultured Chthoniobacterales bacterium | reverse complement strand
GACCGGCCACCAGTCGTTCGTCCCCCTCGCCGCGCAGTCCCGCCAGTTCCTTCTTAGGCATCCACTCGTCCTCGTACCAGTGGATCTGCTGCGGGGAGAGGTCAGCCAAGGTCGAGCCTCGGTTCAACGCGCTTTTACCCAACCTGTTCTCCACCGAGCGCGTCAAACACCTCTTGGGAGACAAAGAGCCGCCCACCGCCAACATCTCATTAGGAAGGGCTGGCGACCCTGCCGAGTTCGGGCGCATGGCCACGGTGCTGCTCTCCTCGGCCGCCTCTTACGTCACAGGTGCATCGATTCCTATTGATGGTGGCCAGTTGAAGTGCCTGTAGTGGCGGTGAGCTTCGGCTTACGAAGCCTCGTTCGTGACACGGCCCTTCTTGCCGGCGGCTGTATGCGCGATAAAGGACCATTTTTTGACTTCAGATAAGGCGGCCTCTCAAGGGCCGTTCGGTACGCACCATGTACCCTGCCGCTGTCATCAAGGAGGTCCTTGTACCAGAAGTCGTTGCAGTAGTCTTCCCTAAAAAATCTGGACTGGAATCGGTCACTCACGGGCAGTTCACCTCGTCGAGGCTACCGTCACCGCCATCAGTACTTACTCAGTCCCGCAGGGAGCCGCGAATCAATACATCCACCAGCTTTCTAGCTGTCTCCGACCAGGCAGGGCTGAGCGGCACCATGGACATCCCGATCAGCGGCATCAACAGCCCCCAGGGGTCGACATCCTCGCGCAACTCAGCGCTGTCGACGGCTCGGCCCACCAAGGTAGATACTGCGCCGACAATCAGGCCGCTCGACCCCTGGTAGAGCTTATCGGAGCCACCCGCCACGCTGTTGAGCACGGGGGCGATGATCTGTTTGGCGGCCACGTAGTCAACGAAGAGCAGCAGCCAGGCGCGCAACGCTTCTAGAGGCGGGAGCATCCCCGCCAGTTGGTCCGCCTCAACCGCCAGCTTCTCGGTGTCTGCTTTGTAGACCGCCTCAATGAGCGAGTCACGGGTCGGGAAGTGCCGGTACAGCGTCCCGGAGCCGACCTGAGCTTGCTTGGCAATGTTGTCCAGGCTGGCTGCCGCACCCTCGCGCGCGAAGGCTTCCTTGGCGGCCACGAGGATGCGTTCGCGGTTACGCAACGCATCGGTGCGCGGCTTGCGGGAAGCGGACGAGGGATCTGCTGGCATCGAAGAGAAACTTCAGGAAATCGTTTGCAAGCGGGGACAGTCTCCGTTTAGTTGCGCTTAAGCGGGGATGGTCTCCGTTTTAGAAGAACTTGGTTGTGGCGTCAACTCCGGCGCGTGTCCGGCGCAACGCCCAGCCGCCCACTTTTTAGAAGAACATCGCTTATGCTTCGCGTCGAATACAACCGCTACGGGGGCCCCGAGGAACTGCGCCTGGTGGACTCTGCCTTGGGCCAACCCCAAAAAGATCAACTGCGCGTCCGCGTTAAAGCGGCTTCGATCAACCCGGTGGACTGCAAGATCCGCGCAGGCGTGCTCAAGATGATGACCGGCAAGCAGTTCCCTCGGGGCATGGGCCAGGATTTCGCTGGCGTCGTCGAGGCGGTCGGCCCCGAGGTAAAACGCTTCCGGGTTGGGGACGAGGTCTTTGGCGTGATGGAGATGAAGGAAGCGGCCGCTTTCGCCGAGGAGATTCTAACCCCCGAGCACACCGCCACCTCCAAGCCGACGGCGCTCTCGTTTGAACAGGCGGCCACGCTGGCGACTGTGGGCCAGACCGCCTGGGCCACGCTGATTGATGCCGGTCACCTCCAGGCGGGTCAAAGCGTCTTCGTGAACGGTTGCATGGGCAGCGTGGGACGCTGCGCCATCCAGGTCGCGCACCTGGTCGGAGCGGAAGTCAGCGGCACGTGCAGTCCACAGGATCTGGCCGAGGCGAGGACGTTGGGCGTCAAACAAGCCATCGACTACCACCGCTTCGACGCCGCGCAGTTCCGGGGGCAGTTCGACGTGGTGCTGGATGCGTCGGGCAACCTCACGGTGGGACAATGTTCCAAGCTGTTGCGTGGCAAAGGGGTGGCCCTGCACATCAACGCCACCTTCGGCAAGATGTTCCGGGTGATGCTTGCCGCGCGCAACAAGCTGGTGTTCCTGGGGCGCAACCCCGAACTGCTGGCCAAGGTCCGTGACGCCGCGGTGCAGGGCAAGCTCGCGCTGCCCATCCGCAAGACCGTGCCGCTGCGCGACGTGATCCTGGCGACGGTCGAGTTGGAGGAGAAAGGAACGCCGAAGGGCAAAGTGGTTGTCGTGCCAGCCTAAGTTCCCGAGCCCCGCACCACAGGATTCGACGTTTGGCAAACACGGAAGAAAACCACATGAAAGTATTTCTGACGGGCGCAAACGGCTTCATAGGCTCGGCGCTGATCCCTGAACTCATCGGTGCAGGCCACCAGGTGCTCGGACTGACACGCTCCGACGATGGCGCGCGTGCCCTGCGCAAACTAGGAGCGCAGGCGCACCGCGGCAGCCTCGAAGAGGCCGACATCCTCCGCGCGGGGGTGAGCCAAGCAGATGGGGTGATCCACTGCGCGTACGACCTGGACCTCTCCAATATGGTGGAAACCGCCAAGAAGGAGACCCGCGCCATCGAGGCCCTAGCGGCGGACCTCGCGGGTTCGGACCGTCCCTTGATCCTCACCTCTGTAGCCGCCATGGGCAGTCCGACACCGGGCCAGATGGCGACCGAAGACTTCTTCAACGCGAACTCCCACATCCCCCGGGTGTCAACGGAGATCGCTGGAGAGGCCGCGCTCAAGCGGGGGGTGCAGGTTTCCACGGTGCGGGTCCCCCAGGTCCATAGCCCGGTGAAGCTGGGCTTCTTCAGCCGCCTGCTGCACTACGCCCGTGAGAAAGGGGTGTCGGCCTACCTCGGCGACGGTTCCGCGCGCTGGGCGGCGGTGCATCTGCTCGACGCCGTTCGCCTCTACCGGCTGGCGCTGGAGCGAAACGAGGCGGGAAGCCGCTACCACGCCGTGGCGGAGGAGGGCATCCCCGTCCGCGAAGCCGCCGAGATGATCGGGGTGGGACTACAACTGCCAACGAAGAGCCTGACGCCCGAGGAAGCGAAAACCCACTTTGGCTGGTTCAGCAGTTTCGTCGGTCTCGATATGTCTGCCTCCAGCGCGCTCACTCGCCAGCGTCTTGAGTGGACACCCCAAGGGCCGAGCCTGATTGGTGATCTGGAACTCGCTCTCACCCTCTAGGGCCTGCATCGGGTACTCGCCGCGGGGCGAACGGTTTGGCTTTACCTGCACCCCGACCTGACGGGCGATTACACCGTGCGGCGCAGGTTCCACTCGAAACTCCGTCCTTCTATCATCCATGAAAATCTTTGTGACCGGTGCCACCGGCTTCGTCGGCTCAGCGCTGGTACCCGAACTTCTCCAGGCAGGCCACCAGGTGCTCGGCCTCACCCGCTCGGCAGCGGGGGTTGAGGCTCTCCGGGCCGCTGGCGTGCAGCCTCTGCACGGCAGCCTCGAAGACCTCGACAGCCTGCGCCTAGGAGCCGCCCAGGCTGATGGCGTCATCCACTTGGCTTTCAGCCACGACTTCTCCAAGCGGGAGCAAAACGTGGCCGATGAACGCCAGGCCATCGGTGCCATCGGCGAGGTACTCGTCGGCTCCGGACGACCGTTTGTGGTGACCTCCGGCACGGCCATGGCGGCCAACGTGGACGGACAGCCTTCGATGGAGAACAGCCCGCTGTCCGCGTGGCACCCGCGCGCCGGGCTAGAAACAGTCACTGCCGCCTTCACGGAGCGCAGGGTGGCGACCTCCCTCGTGCGCTTGCCCCAAGTGCACGACACCCGCAAACAGGGCTTGGTGCCGTGGTTCCTCACCGTGGCCCGGCAAAAAGGCGTCTCGGCGTACTTGGGCGACGGCGGCAACCGGTGGCCGGCCGCCCACGTCACCGACGTGGCGCGGCTTTACTTGCTGGCGTTCGAGAAAGCGGAGCCGGGTGCCGTCTATCATGCGGTGGACGAAGAAGGCGTTTCGGTAAAAGCCATCGCAGAGGCGCATGGGCGCGGGCTCGGGGTGCCGACCGTCAGCCTCCCGCCCGAAGAGGCCGAGGCGCACTTTGGCTGGTTGGCTGCCTTCGCCAAGACGGACATGCCGTCTTCCAGCGTGCTCACGCGGCAAAAGCTAGGTTGGCATCCGGCGGGACGGGGACTGATCGCCGACCTGGACGCCATGGACTACTCCCAAGCCTGAGCTTGTTGAGGTAGGTGCCGGCACTTTCCACGGATCGAAATCCGAAGAGACAAAGCCAATTCCTGCCGGTCTCTGCACCTGCTTCCGTCGGCGCTGAAGTCAACATACTCTACTTGTCAGTGGCAGAGACATGTCATTAGCCGTTCCAACAAACTTCGTTGGTGACACGCGAGCCGGAGGAATGAAAATGAGTGAAGTAAAGGACCGTTTTTTGACGTTTTTGCACTCACTGGCCAGGGTGGCTCATTGCGTAGATCTGCCGCTTTGCGTAAATCTGCCGCTTACCCTTTGGCTCTCCGCGATGGTGGCGGGGGCACGCACGTGGCTTTGACGCACTGGCGCAGCCAGCGGTGGACCGGGTCGGCGTCAAGGCGCGGGTGCCAAGCTTGAGAGATCGGCAGCGGCACGGAGGGCACCGGCAGAGGAAACACCACGACCTCCAGAAAGCCGGCCAGGTGCCGGGCCAAGTGGCCGGGCACCGTGGCAACCAGGTCCGAGAACAACGCGGCGCTGATGGCCGCGTGGTAGCCGTTGACAATCAGGACGACTTTGCGCCGTTCATGCCCCGCCTGGTGCAGCGCTTCGTCGAGCGGGCTCCAGCGCTTGCCTGAGCCAGAGACATTGACGTGCGGCTGCTGTGTATAGCGTCTGACGCTCATCTTTCCTTTCAGGAGCGGATGGCCGCGACGCACCACGCCCACGAAGCCGTCGACGAAGAGGCCCTGGACCTTGATCTCCGGGCCGGTCTCTCCGATGACACCCAGTTCCAGGTCCACGTTGCCCTCGCGCAAGTCAGCCACGTCCTTGTTGCCCTGGGGCAGAAAGCAGACGGTCAGGCCGGGAGCCTGGGACCAGAGGGCCTGCGACAAAGGCTGGGCGTATACCCCGGCCAGCAGGTCGATGGCGCGGATGTTGAGCGTGCGCTCCACGTCGCGCAGCCGGGTCGGGTTGTCGGTGCGCACGAGACGCTGGGCATCCTGCACCACCCGGCTGAGTTCGGCGCGCAGTTCGAGCGCGCGGGGCGTGAGCACCAGGCGTTGGCCAGCCCGCACCAACAAAGCATCCCCGAACGCCTCGCGGGCACGAGCAAGGATGCGGCTTGTGGCCGGCGCAGTCAGGCCAAGACGGCGAGCAGCAATCGAGACGCTCTGCTCACGCAGCAGCACGTCGAGGGAGAGGAGGAGGTTCAAGTCCATGGTGTGCGTGGCTGCAATGATTCATTGCAAACATTGCATTATTTATGATGCCCGCCCCGGAGCAAAATCTGGCCGACGCAAGCTGCGTTTCCTTCATGTCCAAGCTGCTCTACATCGAATCGTCGCCCCGCCAGGGGCGGTCGCACACGGCCGCCGTCGCCCGCGTGTTCTTGGACGCCTACCAAGCTGCCCATCCGGATAGCACGGTGGACACCTGGGACCTGTGGTCGAAGGACGAGCCGCTGGTCGAGTTCGACGGGGCGGCTATCACGGCCAAGTACGCTGTACGCAATCCGGGCTACGTCCACACGCCCGAGGAAGCACAGGCTTGGGCAGCCATCGACCGCTCCATCGACCGACTGCGAGCAGCCGAGTTGTATGTGCTTGGTGTGCCGATGTGGAACTACGGTCCTCCCTACAAGTTCAAGCACTTGGTTGATGTCGTCACGCAGCCGGGGCTGACGACGATCCCGGCGAAAGATGGCAAGCCCCCGGTCGGACTGCTGACCGGGCGGCGGGCGGTGATTATCTCGGCCCGGGGCGGCTTCTACACCGCAGGCGGGCCACGCGCAGGCGACGACATGGTGATCCCCTACGTCGCCCGCTGGCTGAAGCTCATCGGCGTGGACGACGTGCACACCCTGCTAGTGGATGGCCAAGGCTTGCCCGATGCCTTCGCCAATGAAGAACGAGCAAAGGCATCGGCCAAGTCCCTCGCCACGTCGCTGTAGTTCGCCGCCTACACCAGACCTTCCGCCTCTCTGTCCCGTTGAACCACACCTCACTAACCAACCACGAAGGAACCTCAAACATGACAACTACCATCGCACCACATTCCCTCCCTGTGACTCACCACCGTACGGCCACCGTGCAGGGCCGGAAGATCTTCTACCGCGAAGCCGGCGATCTGGCCGCTCCCACCATCGTGCTGCTGCACGGCTTTCCGTCCAGCAGCGCCATGTTCCGCGAGTTGATCCCGGCTTTGGCCGACCGGTTCCACCTGATCGCACCCGACTACCTCGGCTTCGGCCACTCCGAAGCGCCGTCGCGGGATGCCTTCGCCTACACCTTCGAGAACCTCACGGCCCACGTGCGTGGCTTGCTCGATCAGCTCGGGCTCACTTCCTACGTGCTCTACCTGCACGACATCGGCGGCCCCATCGGCTTCCGTCTTTTCGCGGAGACACCGCAGCAGGTGAAAGGCTTCATCATCCAGAACGCGAACACCTATGAGGAGGGAGTCGCCGAAGATGCCAAGCGTGCGCTCGCCCCGTTGTGGACACAGCGCGACGGTGAGACTGAGCAGCCCGCCAGACAGTTCATGGCACCGGCCTACGTCCAGCACCTGTGGACGGTCGGCGCACGCGACCCGGAGAACATCAACCCCGACAACTGGCTCCTCGACCAGGCGCTCCTCGCCCGGCCGGGTACGGAGACCTACATGCTCGACATCGTGGAGGACCTGAAGACTAACGCCCCCTTGTATCCCACCTGGCAGGCTGCCTTGCGCACCCACCAACCGCCGACGCTCATCCTCTGGGGCAACCAAGACCCGCTCTTCATCCCGCCGGGTGCGGAAGGCTACCTGCGTGATCTGCCGCAGGCCAAGCTCGTCTGGTTGGACGCCGGGCACTTCGTGCTGGATGAAAACCTGCCAATCGTTGCCGCTGAAATCCGCAGCATGTTTGTTGACTAGCACAAACTAGGTCCCAGCCACGTTGCGCGGGAGCGAGGTTATCTCACTTCCACCAACTTGGCACCGCGATCCTTGATCGATCCCACTCCGAACCATCATCATGAACTTGAAGATGCCTGCCTTGGTGGCGTTGTTCACCTTCCTCCGCACCGTGGCTGTGCTTGCGCAAGGAGTAAGCTCAATAGCGAAGGATCAAAAATCGGGCAGTGATGGTCAGATGGCTTCAGCCAGAGATGTCACACGCGCCTCTCCAGCCGACTCGATGACCAGGGGTCGGGTGACCCTTGCGAACGGAACGACCGTCGAGTTCAAGGCCGTCGCTGGCTTCCTGACGGTCGGCTCCTCCGACGACCAAGATGCCAGGATCGGCTTTGACGGCGGCTACCTGCCCGCAGCGGTTCCGAGCTTGCCTGCCAACCCTGAAGAGCAACCTGCGACCGCACGCATGTTCTACACGGCCTACTTCGCTGAGGGCACGCCAACGGAGAGCCGGCCCATCATCTTCATCTACGACGGTGGCCCTGGCTCCTCAAGCATGCCCCTGCTCATGGCAAGCTTTGGTCCCGTGCGGGTTGTGCTGCCCTCCCCGCAACAGCACCCGGTGGGAGGTCCTTATCGCCTTGAGAACAACGAGGATTGTCTGCTCGACGCAACGGACCTCGTCATTATCGATGCGCCCGGCGCGGGTTACAGTCGCATCCAGGGTAAAGATGCGGCGGCAAAGTTCTACGGCATCGACCAAGACGCCGACGCTTTTGATCGCTTGATCCGACGCTTCCTGAGCAAGTATGATCGCTGGCGTTCGCCAAAGTATCTGTTTGGCCACAGCTATGGGACGATGCGGAATGCGGTCCTGGGTCGGAAGCTGTTGGAGGACGGCGTCAGCCTGAACGGGATGGTCTCGGTGAGCCAGTGGCTGAGCAACGACGACTTCCTGGATTGCGCGGACGCGAACGTCGGCACCGAGAACGGCTACTTCCTGGCGCTGCCGAGCTATGCGGCGACCGCCTGGTTCCACCACAAGGTTCCCGGCTAACCGGCGCAGCTTGAGCCTTGGCTGCACGAGGTGGAGCAGTACGCGCTGAGTGAGTACGCGAGTGCGCTGCTCGCGGGTGCCGATCTGACACCGGAAGCAAAGCAAGCGGTCGCCGCAAAGCTGGAGGGCTTCACGGGCATCCCGGCAGCGACCTGGGTGACGGCGAACCTGCGGCTCAACGGGAGCGAGTACGAAAAGATCCTCCAGCAAGAAATGGGGCTGACGACGGGCCGCCTGGATACCGCTACGATGACCTGACGATCAACCCCATGGCAGCCGACGCCAAGTACGATCCTTACGGCGCGGTGCGTGGTCCCGCCATCGTGGCGGCCATGAACAGCTACGCGCACGAGACGCTCCGGTTCGGTGCCGAGATGACCTACGAATCCGATGCCGACGTGCCGGGCTTGAGGTGGGACACCTTCCACGTGACCACGACAAAGCAGTGGCTCGGGGTGGCTAACGTGCTGCCCGACTTGGCGAAGACCCTCATCAAGAACCCGCAGATGCGCGTGCTGCTCGTGAGCGGGTACTTCGATCTGAGCACGACGTACCTTGCCGCCGTTTACGAAATGAAGCACCTGCCCATGCCGGAGACTCTCCAGCGTAACATTGAGTACCAGTTCTTCCCGACCGGGCACGAGCCCTACGTGGACGGCGACGCCCGGCATCAGATGCACGACCGGATCATACGGTTCATCAACGCGAGCCAAGAGCAGCGTTGACGAGAAGCTGCAGACATCAAATTAGCAACGCTTGGGTTTGTCGTTCAGCCTCGCCGCCTGACTCGTTGCACCATAAAAGTTTGATTCCTTGGGGATAACTGCTACAAGGATTTCACGCATGTCCATGAGGGTGGATTGTGAGTCCCGACGATGTGTCAACGGTGTAGCGGGAGGCACAATGTCTGTGCACCGGGACGTAACCTGCTAAAACCGTTCTGCCAAACCACCGTTTTTTGACGTTGGCGGCTCGGACTTCACTCGTCACGCAACGCCACCATGGGATCAATGCGTGCTGCCCGTTGGGCGGGGAGCAGGCACGCCAGCAACGCGGCGACGCCAAGGACAAGCGACACGGTGCTGAGAGTGAGCGGGTCAGCGCCGCTAACGCCGTACAGAACACTTGAGAGCAACCGGCCAGACACGAGCGCAGACGCCAGACCGACCGCCAGACCGACCCCCACCAAAAGCGCTCCTTGCCACATCACGAGGCGCAGCACCGCGGCGCGCGAGGAACCCAGCGCCATACGGATGCCAAGCTCGCGGGTGCGCTGGCCGACGCTCAGCGCCATTGCTCCGTACAGGCCGATGCTAGCCAACAGCAAAGCGACTCCAGCAAACGTGCCGAGCAACGTCGCAGTCGAGCGTTGCGCGGCAAAGTCGGCGGCCACGTTCTCCTCCATGGTGCTGACTCTGGAGAGAGGCAGGCTCGGATCAATGGCTTGAACGACAGCGTGTACCAGCGCGATCAGGTCCGCCGGCCTACCCGTAGCAGAGCGCACAATCAGCGTTTCCGAAGAGCTGGGCATCTGCGCCGCGCAGAAGTACATCTGCACTAAGTCTTCTGCGCCCCTTTGTTCGCCAGGCGCGGCGATGCGCACGTGCGGCACCACCCCGATGATCGTGCGCGGGTCTGATCCATCCGAGGCGCCGTCGAGGTGCTGACCCACCGGGTTCTGATCAGGAAAGTAGCGCCGGGCGAAGGTGTCATCGATGACGAGCACCGCCTGTCCCGCTGGCGTGTCCGCCGCGTTGAAACCACGCCCGCGTAGCAGCGGCATCTTCATCGCCTCGAAGTAGCCGGCGGAAACGCCGCTCTGCTGTGCTGACGGATCTTTTCCGGGCGGATTGGGTGGGGCGTTGGTGACGTGGAAACTCCCGTCGGACCAACCACCACCAAACGGCCTCGAATCGGTGATCGCCGCCGAGGTGACTCCGGGCAGAGCCTGCACCCGTCCAAGCAGATCGGCAAAGAACGCCGCTTGCTTTGCGTCGCTGTCGTAGCGGACACGCGGCAGCGAGACATCGGCCGTCAGCAGTCCCTCGGGCTGGAACCCGAGCGGTTCGTGGTAGGCGATCCAGAAGCTGCGCAACAGCAAGCCTGCCCCGGCGAGCAGCACCACGGCCAGCGCGATCTGGGTGACCACGAGCCCCGCCCGCGCCCACGCCTGACTGGCACCGCCGCTGCCGCCGCGGACATTCTCCTCGTGCAACGCCGCAGCCATCGTGGCGTTGCCGGTGATGCGCCACGCGGGCCAGACGCCCGCCAGCAAGCCCGCGCCAAGTGCCACCAGGGCGGCGAAACCGAGCGTCGGCAGGTTCAGATGCGCGTCGTGGAAGCGAGGCGCGTAGGCCGGGCTGAGCGCGACTACGGCGTCCAGTCCCCAGAACGCCAGCAAGAGCCCGGCTCCGCCCCCCAGCAGACCCAACAGAACACTTTCGGTGAGCAACTGTCGCACGAGGCGCCAGCGGCTCGCGCCCAGCGCCGCGCGCACAGCCAGCTCTCTGCGACGCGCGATCGCCCGCGCCAATTGTAGGCTTGCCACGTTCGCACAGGCGACCAGCAGCACGCAGCCCACCGCACCCAGCAAAACGTACAGGGTCTGGCGATAGTCGCCAACCCGGTACTCCAGCAGAGGATGAACTTCCAGCAGACGCCCTGCGTTGCTGATGGGATAGCGATTTGCCAGTTCCAACGAGAGGCGCTTGAACTCCTGGCCGGCGCTCGCAAGGGAGACCCCCGGTTTGAGGCGGCCAACCGGGACGAACCCGAAGTGGTTGTTACGATCCAGGTAGAGCTTGTCCGCACGCAGTCCTGCCAGCGGGACGAACACCTCGGCATCACGCGGGAACTCCACCGAGGGCGGCAACACGCCGACGATCTCGCGCGGAACATCGTCAAGGATGATCTCACGGCCGACCACGTAAGGGTCCGCGGCAAAGTGACTCCGCCAAAGCGCATCGCTCAACAACGCCACCGCCGGGCCGCCTGGCATGTCTTCCTCGCTCGTGAAGTTACGTCCCAAGGTGGGTTGCACGCCCAATACACCAAAGTAGTTGCCGGTGATCGTCGCTCCCGCCAAGCGTTCCGGCGCCTGGCCGCGGGTGGAGAAGTTGAACTGCGCCGCATTCATGAGCGCGACGTCGGTCAGGCTTTGCTGGTTCGCGCACCAATCCTGGTAGTCCGGTAGACAGGCCGACGCCATCAAGCGGTGTTCTTCCCGGGCGAGCAGCACGACGAGTTGATCCGCGTGTGGGTATGGGAGCGCGCGCAACAGCACGGCGTCGATGAGGCTGAAGAGGGCCGTGTTTGCCCCGATGCCGAGCGCGAGTACCAGGACAGCGGCACCGGTGAAGAGTGGCTGACGCAGGAGGGTCCGCAAACCCAGGCGCAGGTCCTGCAGTAAAGTGTTCATCGTGGAGGCGTGGAGGACTCGGAGCGGCTGACGTTGGTCGAAGCGGCGTGGTCCAGAGAGGTTCGGGATGCGTTCTGTCAAAAAAGAGCGCGAGTCCGTCGGTGGGGGCAGTTTACAGGCGGGAAGTTTCGGCGCGGACGGTGCCAGCGTGCGCGGGAACACTCGCAATCAGCCGCGCGCGGGTGGCAGCCGGCTTAGCGGCGTCGCGGGTGGCATCTGAATGCACTCCGCAGAGGACCAGGGAAGCGACCAGGCAGAGCGTGAGGAACGCACGCAGGACCCCGTCGATAACGTCCGTGTCGTCCGGGCAGAGCAACTGGCGAGTGGCGGGCGGGCGCATCGCCACGGCTGGCGAATGATTGACCGGAACGGCGGCCGCACAGGAAGGATCGTTTTGCATGCCTGCCTCTATTGCACGCGCCGTGCCACACAGGAAAAGGATGCGCAAGATATTGTGAACTAGTGCCTTGTGATACATGAACTTGCTGGATAAGCTCGTGCTATTTCCCGGGACTGGGATCATGCTGTCCCAGCTACGGGATCATCCGCTCTGTTGGACGGGCATCTCTACAGAAGCAGTCGCGGTGGTTAACCGTGTGTTGTCAGGCGCTTCTAAAGCAGCAAACCACGGTTTTTTGGAACGACGCAAAGATAGAGGGAACAGCCGTTGCATCATTTGCAAAAAACGCACTTGCCTACTAGCGGCGACCCGCCTGCGCCATGATGTCAACTGCCCGCGCCTTCTGCGGGTCAGCTCCTACAGTGTACTCAGCCTCGAACGGCACCTCCACGGTGGGTTGCACCCCGTGCCCCTCTAGGTTTACCCCGTCCGTCGTGCCGCCCATCACCGCCACCATGAGCAGGCTGCCGTCGCCGAGCACGAAGGGTCGCCCCGCCATCACCGCGCCCGCCGTGCGCGTGCCCACTACCGGGCCGCGCCCACTCTTCTTGAAGAGGTAGGTCAGCGGTTCCTTGCCGCTGCGCGTGCCCTCGTTAACCAACAGGCACACGGGCTTGGTCCACGCGGTATGCTCGGTGCTCGGCACACCGTCACGGCCCACGAAACTCTGCGTCATGGCCGGCGCAAAGAAGGGCCACAAGTACTCTTGTTTATTAATTCCCCATCCTTCGAGATGTTCCAGCACCAGGGCGTCGGCAGCGTGCAAGCGGCCGTTGAGTTCGTCCTCCAAGGCCATCTGGTACTGCTCTCCTGCGTAGGACCATACGTGGACGTAGCCGACCTTGACGCCGCCGTGTTCGGTCACCTCAACGCTGGTCTTGAGAGCATCGAGGAACTGCGTGGTCGGATCAAGCATCCGCGGGGTAACCGCTAGGTTGATGGGAGGTGCGTCCACCGTACGGCGCACTTGCACCTGTACCGCCTTGCCTGTTTTGCCGACAAACGAAGCCAACGGCGCAAAGGGCGCACCGTCCACGGCGAGGAGTTCGTCGCCCGTCCGCAAGCCCGCTTCAGCCGCTGGCGATCCATCGAAGATATCTCGGATGAACACCTTGCCTCCAGTCATCCGGGTGATGATCCCAATACCCGGATAGTCAGGCTTCCCACCGGGCAGGAAGGATTTGAGCTTGGGGCCGAGGAACGGCCAGAACGTGGCGCAAAGTTGGAAGTACTCGGGTTCCTGGGCGGTGTAGAGGTGAGTGTGGGAGGTGTGCAGTTCCGCCAGCATCGTGTTGACGACGGTGGCGAACTCTTCCTCGGAGCGAGCCTGCGCAGCAGCAGGCGCGTAATGCTGCCGTGCCTGCTCCCAGTCCACACCTTGAAAGTGCGGATCGAAGAAGCCGTCGCGCACGACGCTCCAGATTTCCTCGAAGCGTTCGCCGTGAGACGGCGACTCCGCTCGCAGGCACGTGCCCCAGGTCCAAACGACGGCCAAGCCAGCCAGCAGAAAGATCCGCCGCCACCGGACAGGCAATTGCCAGGGCTGACGATCAGGATGCCGGCCGCAGACGCGCATCGAGACAAATGGGAAATAGAGCATGTGGACCAATTGTGACGAGCTTTCGGCATCCGAGGCAAGGCGCATCCAGTGAAATTGTGTTGGTCGAAGCGGCGGGCATTGCACCCGGACTTGTGTTCGAGGCGTTCCGCGCTCATCATCAGGCAGAACGTTGGGTCGGATCGTTTCACCATGAACAGCGTGCCACGGCGGTCATTCCTCTCGGCAGTCCTGCTGCTGGCCTGGGTGGCGACGGTGCCGCAGCTTTGCGCCGAGGATCTGGTCACCTTATCGGGAATCACTTACCACCGGGTGCGCGCCGTCCGCGTGGAGCCGGATGGCGTCACCTGGGAACATGCCACCGGCTTGTGCAAGGTGGATTTTACCGACCTGCCCGAGCCAGTGCGTAAAGCCTACCGCTACGACGCCAAGAAGGCGGCGGCGTACCAGGCCGCGCAGGCGCAGGCCCGGCAGCAAGCGGTCGAGCAGGCGCGGCAGGACCAGCAACAAGTCGTGGCTGGGCGGACAAGGCTAGTGCAACCGCAGGCGGGCACGACGAACGATGCGGACATCCCTGCCGGCAGCTTCGTTTTTCGCCGCAACACCGCCCAAGCAGCCGCCGAGCAAGCCGTCGGCGAGCAGATCGAAGCCAAGAAGGCCGCCTACGACCTCTTGAACAAAGACAACAGCACCCTCTGGGATCATCGGCTGTGGGCGGTGCCCTGCCTGCTCTTGGGCCGATCCTATTCTCCCGGCGTGGCGTTTGATCCCCACACCGACCTCAACGCCGGCGAGTACAAGGCCAGCCTCGTGCATCCTCCCGCCACCCCCTGGGCCACGGACAGCCTGCACGACGACTTCTTCAAGCCCTGTTACATGACCCGCTCCTACAACCAGGACGTGGAAAGAGCTGAGGCGTTCGCACGCGGGCATCCCTGAACTTGGATCGACCATCCGGGCATGGGTGGGGTTATCTGACTGCCCGCTCTTGGTGTTTCATTGTAGCTTAAGCAATTGAACGGTGGACAGGGTGTGCCTGTCCACCGCAGGCGTGAAAACGCCCCTCGTTGCCCTGTTCTGTTTCGCAGGAGTGTTCTCCTGCGCCGCACAGGACAAAGCCGTGCTCCCTTACCAAAAGCTCTACGAGGCTTTTCAGAAAGCCGCTACCGTCAAAAGCACGGAGGTGCGCGCGGTGATCGTAGTGGTGCCTAAAGACGGTGCGGTGAAGCCGGGTGACGTGACCTTCACCATCCAGGCCAAGGGCGGCGCGCAGAAGCTCGCGGTCGATCCAGATGGCGAGATCCACGGCTTTCCGCTGAGCGCGGAACTGCTCAAGGAGAACCCGTCCGTGGTCACCAACCAGCCCAAGGGTACGCTGAACCTGGGCGGCGGGCTAGCGGCCGTGCTGCCGAAAGGAGCCACGTACTCCTACCAGCAGCTCGCCGCGCTCTTTGACGCCGGCAACGCTCAGGTCAAGGAGCAGGCCGGGCTGCTGTCGTTCGTGGCTCCGGCGATCAAGTCGCTGACCTTCGAGTTCTTCGCCGGAGGTGGGCAGACGTTGACGGTCGCCAGCAAGGTCGGGCCGAAGACGATCAAGGCTGATGCAAAGGGACAGCTTGTGTTCACCTTGGAGAAAGTCTTGGTCGCGGAGAACCCTGCGGTCACCCTTTCCGAGCCGCCGTCGAAGGCCATCCTGGATTTCTAGTCTCCCTCAGTGTGGTACTAGTGCGACAAACCCGGTGTCGGCACACAGCCTTAGCGTGTTAAAAACCTCCGTTGGCGAGACGACGACTCAGAAGCACTCTGCTGGTGTCGGAGACCACCGCTTTTTGGCGTGGGCAGCTTGTGCTGACCGAGTGGCAAGTCCATCGTCAACGGGGCCATCAAGAATCGTGCACCGATTCGAGAGGCCCGCCGGGTCGCACACGGCATGCTGGGTCATGACGGGCATTGCCAACCGCTCGGCAACGGTGGAAGGAATACCATGAGCCGAACCGCTCGCTGTTCCATGCTCTCTCGGCCGATCGTCACGGGCGCTGGGCGCTTGGGGATGGCTGTCGCGGTCTTCTTGTCTGGATGGCCGTTGGCGCGCGCCGAAGACCCCACGCCACCGAAGATTGGCTACTGGCACGTCTGGACCGATGACAAGGGCATCAGCCACCAGACGCTGGAGAAACTCGGCGCGTTCAAGCTCCAGAGCATCGAGCCGCCTTCCTCGCCGCAGTGGTTGGACAAGCTCAAGGCCGAGGGGGCGACGATTGTCATCGCCGTCAAGCCGCCCGGCTGGGAGGGGGGATGGCACGAGAACCCGCACCCGCAGTGGATCATCCCGCTTTCCGGCCGCTGGTTCGTGGAGACGATGGACGGCAAGCGCGTGGAGATGGGGCCAGGCGAAATTTCCTTCGGTGAAGACCTTAGCACCAGGCCGGATGCTCAGGGGCACCAGGGACACCTCTCGGGCACGGTGGGCAGCGAGCCTTCCGTGCTGATGATCGTCCAGCTCAAGGACTTGCCGACCGTGAACCAACCGGCGCGTTTCCCCTGACTGAACGGATGGCAGGCGGAGGCCATCCAAGCTGGGATGAGCGAACCAGCATTACCCCTCGACCGGCGCGGCTTTCTGAAGATGAGTGGCAGCACGCTGGTAGGCACTGCCCTCCGGGCGACGGCAGCTTCGGGCGCGGAGCCGCCGGCCAGCGGCAGCCCGCAAGGCTGGACGGGTGAAGCCACCGCTCCCGCCAACCCGCCGCTGCCTGAGCCTGCCGCCGACCAGACCACGGCCGACATCCTCGTCGAGACGCTGATTGCCTGGGGAGCCACGCACGTCTTCGGCATCGTGGGTGACGGGATCGCGGGCGTCATCGAAGCCATCCGCAAGCGTCAGGACAAGCTGCACTACATCGGCACCCGCCACGAGGAGGCAGCGGCGTTCATGGCCTCAGCCCACGCCAAGCTCACCGGCAAGCTGGGTGTGTGCGTGAGCACGACCGGCCCCGGGGCCATCCACCTGCTCAACGGCCTCTACGACGCCGCCTTCGACGGCGCGCCGGTGGTCGCCATCACCGGGCTGACCTTCCACGACCTCCAGGGTACGCGCTTCTACCAGGCGGTGGACACCCCGGCGCTCATGCAATCGGTGGCGCTCTACAACGTGACGGTGACCGGTCCGGTGCACGCCGCCATCGTCGGCAACCGGGCTTGCCGCGCTGCCTTGGGCAACCGCGGCGTGGCGCACCTGGCCGTCTCCAAGGACGTGCAGACCATGAAACTCTCCGCCGACAAGCCATCCATGGAGAACCACGGGCTGCGCACCTCCGCCGCGTGGCTGCCGCGCACTGAGGCTCCCGCGCAGGAGCAACTCCAGGTGGCGGCCGACCTGCTCAACGCCGGCCGGAAAGTCGCCATCCTCGCCGGCCAAGGGGCGCTGGACGCCAAAACCGAGCTAGAGCAACTCGCCGACATCCTGGGCGCACCCATCGCCAAGGCGCTGCTGGGCCGCAACGTCAACGCGGACGATTCACCTTTTAGCACGGGCGGCATCGGTCACCTGGGCACCTGGCCATCGAGCTGGATCATGCAGAACTGCGACACGGTGCTGATCCTCGGCTCCACGATGCCGTGGGTGGACTACTATCCCAAGCCCGGACAGGCGCGCGGCGTGCAGGTGGACATCAATCCCGACCGCCTGGGCCTGCGCTACCCCGTGGAACTCGGCCTCATCGGCGACGTGCGGGCGACCTTGCGCGGGCTGTTGCCGCTGCTGCATCGTCAGACCGACCGCGCCTTCCTCACCGGGGCGCAAACCCTCATGCGGGACTGGCACAATACGCTCGAACGCATCGAGACGCCGGCCCCCGGGGCGCTGCTGCAGCCGCAGACCGTGGTGCGCGCACTCAGCGATGCGCTCGCCGACGATGCCGTGGTGACCTTGGACTGCGGGGTCAACTCGCGCCTCGCCGCTAGACATCTGCGACTGAAGGCGGGCCAGCGACTCATCAGCCCGGGCATGCTCGTGACGATGTCACCCGCGTTGCCCTACGCCGTGTCCTGCCAGGCGACCTTCCCAGATCGGCAAACCGTAGCTGTCGCCGGGGACGGCGGCTTTGCCATGCTCATGGCCGAGCTGTCCACGGCCGTGTTGCACAAGCTGCCCATCAAGGTGCTCATCCTCAACAACAGCAGCCTAGGCGAGGTCACCTTCGAGCAAAAGGAGGCGGGCTTCGGGGTGTTCGGCTGCGAGTTGGGCACCATCGACTTCGCTGCGTACGCAAGGACCGTGGGTGCCCAAGGGTTTCGTTGCGCCACGCCGGAGGAAGTCGGCCCGGCCATCGCGGCAGCCTTGCGCGCGCCGGGGCCGGCGGTCATTGATGCCATCGTGGACGTGAACGCCGATGTGCCGCGTCCCGAGCACATGAAGGGATGATAAACCTCGGCTGGAGCGGCCTACCCGGGGCTCACCCGATCTCGGTGCCCGGCAGGTTCACGTCGAAGGTGTTAAGCAAGCTGCCGATCAAGGCGTAACAACCCACCAGGTAGGCGATCTCGGCGACGCCCTGCACACCGAAGGCTGCGGCGGCGGCCTGGTAGGTGGTGTTGGGCACCTGGTGGCCGCGGTACAACACCGCGGCTACGTCGTAGCCGATCCCTTCTTGCTCGCTCAGGTCCGCCGGACGTTCCCCGGCAGCGAGGGTGCGGATCTTGGCGGCCGACAAACCCACCTTCGAAGCTAGGGCTTCGTGCGAGTAAAGTTCGTACAGGGAGCCGTAACGTGCGCCGGTGGTGAGGATGACCACTTCGCGTACTGGCTTGGGCAGGACCGAGCCACCGGCCAGTGCCAGGAAGAGGTCCCAGGCGGGCGTGCCGAGTTTCGGGAAGTGCAACAGCGCGTTGAAGGGGCCGATGAGCGTGCCGTCGGGCTTTTGCGTCACGAAGCCTTGCAGGTGCGCGTCGATGCCGGCGTGCAGCTTGTCGAAGAGCGGGCGCTGCTCGGCGGACACTTGGTCGGGCGGGATGTTGGGCAAGCGCATGGTGCTGGCCGGAGTCGGCGTGGGGGTGGCCGTGGCGGGGTTGTTCGAGGTAGGCTCACCAGCCGCCAGCCGTTCGGCAGGAACGGCGGCGATGCTGGCAACTCCCAGGGCGCTTGCCAACCGGAGAAAGCCGCGGCGGTTGAAGTTTGCAGGCAGGTTATCGGGTTGGCTCATGGTGTTAGCGAGAAACCTTGCATGATTTCTCACGAGCGTCGCGCCCGTGCAGGTTTGGCCAAGTTCGGTTTTCCGAGCGGACATGAAATTGTTGAAGCGGCGCGCAACACTGAAAGGATTAGTACCCGACGAAAACCGCCCTGCGAAACCACCGTTTTTTGGCAAGCGAACCAGTGGTCTCTTGCCAGCAACGATCAGGGAAAAGCAAGGCTAAGGGCGGCTCGGCTGAAACGCGCCCGCTTTTTTGCCGTTTAGCTAGAGCCTGTCATGAACTTGGCATGAGGTAAACTGGGCGGCGTGAGCCGCAAAGTGTATCCGAGTGACGTGAGCGACGAGGAGTGGGAGTTCGTCGTGTCTTATTTGACCCTGCTGCGAGAAGATGCCGGGCAGCGTGTGCACTCCCTGCGGGACGTGTTCGACGCGGTGCGTTGGATGGTCAAAGCGGGTTGTCCGTGGCGGATGTTGCCCGGTGACTTTCCGCCGTGGCAGGTGGTGGAGCAGCAGGCGAAAAGATGGATGGCAGCAAGCTGCTTTGAGAGCCTGGTGCACGACCTGCGCGAGATGCTGCGCCGGTTGCAGGAACGCAACCCACGACCCACGGCCGCGATCCTGGATGGCCGCACCTTGCAAAGCAGTCCGGAGAGCGGCGCCCGAGCCGGTTACGACGGCTACAAACGCAAAAAAGGCAGCAAGGTCCATGTGGCGGTGGACACCTTGGGCCACCTGCTGGCGCCGCTGGTCACACCCGCCAACGCACAGGAACGCGCCCAAGTCGGCGAACTCGCTCGGCAGGTGCAGGAAGCGACACAAAGAAGCGTGGACTTGGCCTACGTCGATCAAGGCTACACCGGCGAAAAGCCCGCCGCCGCAGCCGAGGCGCACGGCATCCAGTTGGAGGTCGTCAAACTGGTCGAGGCCAAGCGCGGCTTCGTGCTCCTGCCCCGACGCTGGGTGGTCGAACGCTCCTTCGCCTGGCTGGCCAGGTTCCGACGACTCTCGCGTGACTACGAACGGCTGCCAAGTACCCTCGCCGGGCTGCACTGGCTTGCTTTTACGAGCCTTTCACTCAGCAACTTGTTCAAGACGCTAACCTTAAGTTCATGACAGGCTCTAGGGAGAAGGGCGTCTTGTCCATGGCACCGTCACGGCGGATGGCTCGCGCCGTCTTTGCGCTTGCCTCCTGTGTGGCCCTTCCACCATCCTCCAGCCAGAAACAGAGGGCGCGCTCCTCGTGCCACCTGGCTGCGCTTCCTTCCTTCTATCCCCCCTCCTTTCCTCCTGCTTGCATGTCCAAACGTTCCCGTTTCCAGAAGGCCCCGCGCGCCGGCGGCCCTGAGCCTCTCCCCATGTCGTCCGCCGCGCTTCCCACGGCTTATCCCGCATCCCCGAAGATTGAGCGGCCAGCCGCCGCGCTGCCCCGTGCCCGTACTTGGGTCCGCTTTGGCCGGCCGGCGCATGAGGAGCTGCCTTCCAGCCGCGCTCTGGCGGGCAGCGCGTGGGCGCGGGTGGGGGCTGGCCGACTCCTGGTAGCGGCCTTGGTGCTGGCGGCCGGGGCGGCCAGGGTCTCGCGCCG
>CAXTMD010000020.1:12547-20811 GCA_964245035.1 uncultured Chthoniobacterales bacterium | reverse complement strand
CCGCGAACACCCCCGGCACCGCCGTCGCCGTGCCGCGGGTTTTGAGCAGGTAGCCTTCCGCGTCGACCGGAAGCTGGCCGGCGAGGGGCTGGGTGTTCGGCTCGTGGCCGATGGCGACGAACACGCACTTTACCGGCAGTTCACGCTCGGCCCCCGCGTCCACGTCCCGCAGCCGCACGGCGCGCATCTCGCCGTCGGCGTCGGTGAGGTACTCGGCGACGACCGTGTTCCAGATCGGCTCGATCTTGGGGTGTTCCAGCACGCGCGCCGTCATGATCTTGGAGGCGCGCAACGTGTCGCGGCGATGAATCAGGTAGACCTTCGAGGCAAAACGGGTCAAGAAAAGCGCTTCCTCCGCAGCGGAGTCTCCGCCGCCGACCACACACACCGGCACGTTGCGGTAAAAAGCTCCGTCGCACGTCGCGCACGAGGTCAGGCCGTGGCCGATGAGCGCCTGCTCGCGCGGCAGCCCCAGCCAACGCGCCGCGGCCCCGCTGGCGACGATCAAGGTGCGGGTGTCGAGGGTTTCCTCGTCGTCGAGTTGGAGGGAGAGGAACCCGTCTTTTTGCTCGAAGCCGGTCAGTTCGGCGTAGCGGAAGCGCGCGCCGAAGTTCTCGGCTTGGCCCTTCATGCGGGTGATGAGTTCGGGGCCGTCGATGCCTTCGGGAAAGCCGGGGAAGTTCTCCACCAGGGTCGTGGTCGAGAGTTGGCCGCCGGGCTGGCGGCCCTCGAGCACGACGGGGTTCAGCCCGCCGCGCGCGGCGTACACGGCGGCGGTCAGGCCCGCGCAGCCGGTGCCGACGATGACAACTTTTTCCATGTCACAATAAAGCCCAAAACCCCTGGGTTCGGCAACCCCGGCCTGGCCTGGACGGGACGTTTTCCGGCGGACGAACCGCCATTTTTCTGGCCCCAGCGCATTTTGTGGGCGTATGTGTGGGTCCCATGTTCACCGGCCTCGTCGAAGAAATCGGGCGCGTCATGTGGCTGCGGCGCAGCAGCCAGAGCGGCCTGCAAATCCAGATCTCCGCCCCTGAGATCTGCCGCTCCCTGCACCGCGGCGACAGCGTGGCGGTCAACGGTTGCTGCCTGACGGTGGCCGCGCACCGGGGAGAGTTCATCACTTTCGACCTCCTCCAGGAAACGCTCGACCGCACCAACCTCCACAAGCTGCGGCCCAGCACGCTGGTCAACCTGGAGCGTGCCCTGCCCGCCGACGGCCGGCTCGGTGGGCACTTCGTCCAAGGGCACATCGACTGCACGGCCGCCATCGTCGGCCTAGAGAAAAAGGGGGACGACTACCGCCTCGACGTGGCGTTGGCGGAGGAATACTCCCATCTGGTGGTGATGAAGGGCTCGGTCTGCATCAACGGCATCAGCCTGACCGTGGCCGGCATCAGCTCCGAGAGCCTGACGGTGTGGATCATCCCGCACACCCGCGAGCAGACCAACCTGAGCGCCGCGCAGGCCGGCGATCTGGTGAACCTGGAGTTCGACCTGCTGGCCAAGTACGTCGAGCGCATGGTCGGCCGCACGCAGACCCCGCCGGGCCACTTCACGGACCGGGACCTTTCGTGAGCGGCCCGTCCCGGCTGTTTTTCTCGGCAAACATCTATCCTTTAGTAATTTAAGAACGTTTTTCTTCGGAGGCTTGTCAGTTCGGCAGGGCGCTTATAGACTGGGTTCCGCGCAGGTTTTTCACGCCGCGAATCCACCGTCTGACATGGCCAGATCAAAGCGTAAAATTGCTCATCCTACGGCGGCGTTGCAACGCATGCTGCCGTTCAACCACGAGGGGCGTTACTTCGACCTCAAGGCGATCTTCGACCGGCTCAACACGCAGTACTTCCGGCGCACCCCGTTGCGCGGCTACACCATCGAATGGGGCCGCCGCCGCCGGCTCGCGCCGAAGGAATATTTCGTTTTCGGCACCATCCAAGAGGAGGACCGCATCATCCGCATCCACCCGCGCCTGGACGCGGCGTTCGTGCCGGCGTGGTTCTTGGAGTACGTGATCTACCACGAGATGCTGCACTCGGTCGTGCCCGACGAGTTCGGCGCCACCGGCCGGCGCCGGGTGCACACGGAGGAGTTTTACCGGCGCGAACGCGAGTTTTACCACTACCGTCGCGCCCGCCGCTGGGAAGAGGAAAACCTTGTTCGCTTCCTGCGCTGAACGCGACGACATGGCCGCTTTTCCTTCCCGGTTCGACTGGGTGCGACGCTTGCAAGCCCTGGCGCAGACCGGCCTGACGTACGCCAGCGACCCGTACGACATCGAACGCTACGAGGCTCTCCGGCGCATCGCCGCCGAGATGGCGGCGGGGAACTCCTCCGAGACCGCAGCACTGGAGGAAGCCTTTGCCCAAGAAACCGGTTACGCCACGCCGAAGATCGACGTGCGCGGCGTGATGTTCGACCCGGCGGGTCGGATGCTGCTGGTGCGCGAGCGTTCGGACGGCAAATGGACCCTGCCCGGCGGTTGGGCGGACGTGGGCGTGTCCCCGGCGAAAAACGTGGAACGCGAAATTTTCGAGGAAGCCGGCTTCCAGACCCGGGCGACGAAGCTGCTCGCCGTCTACGACCGCCGTCTGCACGGACACCCCGCGATGCTGTACCACGTCTACAAGATGTTTTTTCTGTGCGAGATCACGGGTGGTGAGGCGGCGGCCGGCGGCACGACCGAGACGGACGGCGTGGCGTTCTTCGCCCGGGGCGAAATCCCGCCGCTTTCCACCGGCCGGGTGACCGCCGCGCAACTCGACCGGTTCTTCGAGCACCGTCTACAGCCGGATCTGCCCACCGACTACGATTGACCGGCCATGCCCCTGTCCGCGCCGACGATCAAGCGGGCGTTTGTCCTGGCGGCGGGCCTGGGCACGCGCCTGCGGCCCCTGACCGAACACCTGCCCAAGCCGCTGATCCCCATCGGGCTCAAACCGTTGGTCACGTTTGCGTTCGACCATCTGATCGCCGATCTGGGCGTGGAGGAGTTCATCGTCAACACGCACCACTGCGCCAGAGCGTACGCCGAGCTTTTCCCCACGGCCGAGTACCGGGGCCGACCTTTGCGCTTCCGTCACGAACCCGTGCTGCTCGACAGCGCCGGAGGGATCAAGAACATCGCCGACCTGCTCGAGGCCGGGGGCGAAACACTGATGGTCTACAACGGCGACATCCTGACCGACCTGCCGCTGGCTCCTGCCCTCGCGCAGCACCGCGCCGCGGGTAACGAGGTCACGCTCGTCCTGCGTTCGGTCGACGGACCGAAGCACGTCGCCTGGGACCCGGCGAGCGGGCGGCTGCTCGACATCCGCAACCGGCTAGGCACCGACGCGCCGTCCCGGTACGCGCTGAGTTGCGGCTACCTGGTCGAACGATCGTTCCTGGAGCGGATTCCGCCCGGCGAGCCCGTGTCGGTGATCCCGCTGTTTCTGGAGATGATCCGTCGCGGCGAACGGATCGGTGGGGCGCTCGCCGATGCCGGCCAGTGGCGTGACCTCGGCACGCGGGAGGAATACCTCCGCGCCCACCGCGAATTGCACGCGGACCGTTCGTTCCCGCGCTACGGCGCGCCCGATCCCGGCTGGCGCGAGTGGGTCCATCCGTCCGCCCAGGTAGCTGCCGACGCCGAACTGCGCGGCGCTTGCGTGCTGGGCCCGGGTGCGCGGGTGGGGGAGGGGGTATCCCTGGAAGACACAATTCTTTGGCGTGGAGCAGAAATCGCTTCCCGGGCACGGTTGAAAAACTGTATCGTCCGCGCTTCCCAGTTCGCCGGTGGCGCGTTCGAGGACCACGTGTTCTGACGCCTGCCTTCCACTCCGTTTTCCACCACATCCGCTTTGTTCTCCCAAGACTTGCTCATCCGGCAAACCCGCGTCCGGTTCGCCACCCCCTCCGACGACGCGGTAGACATCGTTCCCATCGAGAAGGGCGGCTCGGAGCGCCGGTTCTACCGCGTCCGGCTGGCGCACCAATCACTCATCCTGGTCAAGTACAACGACCAGCGCGAGGAGAACCGCCACTACGTGCGGATCGCCGAGGTGTTTGACGCCCTCGGGGTGCGCGCCCCCAAGATCTACTTCCACGACGAGTCCGAGGGCCTGATCTGGATGGAAGACTTGGGCGAGCGTGACCTGTGGAGCTACCGGGAAGACGCCTGGGAGGTGCGCCGGGCCTACTACCAGTCGGCGTTGGAGGAAGTCTGGCGGCTGCACGACCGCGGCTGGCAGGGGTTGGCGCGGTTCCCGTTCACGTTGCAGATCGAGTTCAACGCGGCGCTGTACCGCTGGGAGCAGCGGTACTTCTTCGAGAACTGTCTCGGACGCTATTTCGAGGGCCTGCACGACCCGGCGAAGGTGGCAGACTTGGCGGCGTCGCCGGTCTGGGAGCGCATCGCCGACAAACTCGCCGCGTGGCCGCGCGTGCTCGTGCACCGGGATTTTCAGTCGCAGAACATCCTGGTCCACGAGGAGCACGCCCACCTCATCGACTTCCAAGGGTTGCGGCCGGGCTTGGCGCACTACGATCTCGCCTCGCTGCTGTACGATCCCTACGTGCGCCTGACCGCCGACGAACGCGGCGAGTTGCTGGATTATTACCTCTCGCTCGGCCGCCGCACGGACCTCGGGGAGACGCGGGCGGAGTTCGAGGAAATCTACCGTCTGTGCGCCGTGCAGCGGCTGATGCAGGCGCTTGGCGCTTACGGCTATCTTGGGCTCGTCAAGGGTAAGGACGCCTTCCTGACCCACGTGCCGGCGGCGCTGGCGTCGTTGCGGGAAGTGGCCGCTGGCGTGCCGGAACTGGAGGAGTTCCACGCGACCCTGGTCGGGCTGCCGGCCTGAGCGTCGCCTTGGTCTACCGGGACCCGAGCCGCTTGATCGCGGCGTCGAGTAGTCCAAACTCGACGGGCTTGCCGAGGTGCGCCTGGTACCCGGCGGCCAGGCTGCGGTCGATGTCCTCGTCGGTGTTGTAGCCGCTCACGATGATGGCCCCGAGCCGCGGCGGCCGGTCGGCCAGCCGGGCGAGCAGTTCCAGACCGCTGCCGTCGGGCAGGTTCCGGTCGCACACCAGCACGTCGAACTCCTCTGTCCGCCAGAGGACCTCCGCCGCGGCCAGGCTGGTCGCCGATTGAACCTTGTAGCCGCGCCGCCCGAGGAGGAGCGCCATTGAACGGTTCGTGTCTTCGTGGTCGTCCACCAGCAGGACGCGGGTCGCGGCGGCGGGAGAAGCGGCCGGTGGTGGATCGGTGGGTGGCAACATGGTTGGTTTCTGCCGCCCCGGCCCGTTCGTCGGGAACCGGGCGACCACGCGACGTTTCGGCCCGGACGGGGAACCCGGATGCCGGGCGGCGCGAATTCGCCCTCGGGAGAACCACGAAGTCACATGCGGGCATTTGCCAAAGCGCGATTCTGCTATACAAACTGTGGTGGGTCCGATAGTGACCTCTGCCTGCTTCTATGGTTCTCTACAATGACTGGGCCGCCATCGTGCCGATGGCCAACGAGGCTGAGGACTTCGACAAGTTCATCGGCGTGCTGAAGACCGTGCTGGATCGCATCGGCAATGGAAAATTTTACTTCGTCATCGACAAGGCCACCAAGGACAACACCCTGGAACTCAGCCAGCGGCTCTCGGCCGCCGACTCCCGGTTTGTGACAGTGGGGGCTCCTGAGAACCGCAACGTGGTGGACGCGTACCTGAAGGGGCTGCGCGTGGCCTACGAAGCCGGCCACGAACTCATCATCGAAATGGACGCCGGCCTGAGCCACGATCCGCGCGCGATCCCCATGTTCCTGCGCGTACTCAATGAAGGCAACGAATGTGCCTTCGGCAGCCGCTTCACCAACGGCGGTTCGATGGGCACCTCGCCGCTGAACCGCCGAGCGCTCTCGCGCACGGGCACGATCCTGAGCAACTGGCTGCTCGGCACCAAGATGTTCGACATGACGAGTGGCTTCCAGGGATTCCATCGCAACGTCGTCGAGCAGATCATCAACTATCCCTTCCTGTCCCGGGCGCACTTTTACCAGACGGAGATGCGCTACCTGCTGCGCAAGCACCGTTTCGCCGAAATCCCGATCCACTACACCGCGCCTTCCAAAAGCGTGTCGCAGAAGGCCATCAAGAACGCCCTGAGCACTCTGCTGTACTACTTCCGCAAGCGTTTGACGCTGCATCCGGTCAGCCTGTAGGTATGCCACGGTCGAAGGTGGTTGTCAGCGGCGCGTCCGGGCACATCGGATACCACGTCGCCAAGACCTTGCTCGCCAAGGGGTACGAGGTTCACCTGCTGCTGCGCCGCGAAAACGTGCTCACCGGCCGGCTGGTGGCGGGTGGCGCGTCGGTGCACGTCGTCGATTTCGGGCAAACGGCCGCCGTGGCGGCGGTGTTTGGCGGCGCGGCGGGATTCTTTCACCTGGCCGCCACGAACACCACGGCCCGGGACCAGCGTGCGGCGGTGCTGGCGAGCACCGTGGGGCTGACCGAGCGGCTTATCCAGACGGCGCTCGACGCCGGGGTACCCACCGTTGTTTACACCAGTTCGGTCGTGGTGCTCGGCCGCAGCGCCGACCCGCACGTGCTCGTCGACGAAAACGGCCTGACGGCGACGGCCGAAAGCCCGTACGTCGAGGGGAAATCGGGCGCGGAGCGGTTCTGCCGCGAGCAAGCGCGCGCCGGCGCGGACATCCGGGTCGTTTATCCCTCGTGGGTGGTCGGCCCGGACGATCCGCGCTGCACGCCGCCGCACCGGCTGATCCTCGACTACGTCGCCCGGGGCCAGCGCTTCGACTTCGGCGGGGGGGTGTCCATCGCGCACGTCGAGGACGTGGCCGCCGCGCATGTGGCCGCGTTCGAGACAGGATCGCCGCAGGGCCGCTACGTACTCGGCGGGATCAACGTGACTTTCGCTGACTTCTACGCGGCGCTGGCCCGCCTCGCCCACCGCGAACCGCCGTCCTGGCGCCTGCCCAAAGCGGTCATGCTGGCCCTGGCAAACGCCGCCAAGGCTGCGTTTGGCCTGATCGGCAAACCGCCGCCGGTCGATCCGGAGTACGTCGCCGCCGTCGTCGACCGCTACAGTTGGTACGACTCCGGGCGGGCGGAACGCGAACTTGGCTACCGGGTCCGGCCGTTGGAGGACACGCTGTCTGAGGCGGTCGGGCTCGCGCGGCAGCGGCAGGCGGGAACGTACGAACTCAACCTGAAATCCGCCGGGCAGCCGGCGACCCCGCCCGCGGACCCGGCGGCGGGCGTGCTCCTGATCACCGGCGCGCCGGGCTGGCTGGGCAACCGGATGATCGACGCGCTGCTGCACGGCGACCGCGACGGATACCGCTACGGGCCGCGCCGGGTGCGGCTGCTCCAGCACCCTTCGACGCAGGGGATGCTGGCGCTGCCGGAGAGCTTCGAGACCGCCTATGCGGACATCAACGACCGGCCGGCGCTCGAAGCGGCGCTCGAGGGCGTTTCGACCGTGTTCCATCTCGCCGGAGCAATCTACCCGACCCGCGTGAGCACACTCTACAAGGTCAACGCCCAGGGCACCCGCACCCTCGTGGACGCCTGCATCGCCCGCGGCGTGCGGCGGATCGTCCACATGAGCACGGATTCGGTCTGCGGCCACGGCACGCCCGAGCAACGGGTGTTTGACGAGCACACCCCGGCCCGCCCGTACAAGAACTACGGCCGCAGCAAATGGCAGGCGGAGGAATACCTCTTCGAGAAAACGCGTGCCGGCCTCATCGACGCGACGGCGCTGCGGGGTTTCTGGTTTTTCGGGCCGTTCGCGCCGCCGCGCCAACTCGGTTTCGTGCGTTCGTTTTTCTGGCCGCGGCAGCCGGTGTTCGGCACGGGGAAAAACCTGCGCAGCATTTCCCACGTGGACAACATCGTGCAGGCGTTCTTCCGGGCGGAAGGCAACCCGTCGACGTACGGCAAATGGTACTGGATCGGCGACGCCGCCGGCGGCTACACCGTGGACCAGATCTACGGGGCCATTGCCGCTGCGCTCGGGCGGCGTTACCGGCCGTTGTACATCCCGACGGCCGTCTGCCAGGCGCTCGACGTGGCGGATGGCCTGCTCGCGAAGTTTGACCGTCTGCAACCCACGCTGCATGCCGCCGCCAAGTTCCGCTACGACATCGCCGGCACGAGCGCGGCGGCGGCGCGCGACTTCGGCTACGAGCCGACCATCGGCCTGGAGGAGGCGGCGGCGGAGTTAAAGGATTCTGCGGGAAACACGTGAGCAAGCGCCGGCGGCG
>CAXTMD010000020.1:11346-12447 GCA_964245035.1 uncultured Chthoniobacterales bacterium | reverse complement strand
GCGTGCAACCGGTTGTGACGTGAACGCAACGCCGGGAGGTGTTCGCACAACTTCACCAAACGCTCGACATAGGTGGAGGACTGGTGTTGTTCGAGCAGGATTTCGCGCCCCCGCTCGCCCTTGCGGCGGTGCCACTCGGGACGGTTCAGGTAATCGCGCAGGTGGCTCTGGATGTCCTCCCGCTCGTGCTCGGGACGCACGAAGCTGACGGCTTCCTCCGACAGCGCGGCGTAGCCGTCCACCTGCGTGACGAGGCTGGGCAGGGCGTGGTTCCAGATGCGCAGTTGGCTGGCGGACGCCTCGCCCATCGTCGGATAGCGCAGGTTGACCGCCAGATCGCATCCGGCCAGTCCCGTGTCGAGTGCCTCCTCGGTCACGTACCCGTGGAAGGTGACCTGCTCGCGCAATCCGAGCGCGGCCACGTCGCGCTTCACGTCGTCCTCGTAGCGTTGCAGCAGCGTGCCGAACATGTGCACCTCGAAGCGGGCGCGCTCCTCCATGTCGGCCAGCGCGTGGAAAAACTCGATCACCCGGCGGTTCACGTTCAGATATCCAAAGATCGCCACCCGCACCCGTGGCTCGACCGCCGGGGCATCGCTGGCCGCCGCGGGGATGATCTCGCGACGCACCAGCGGATGCGCGTTGAAGGGCAGGGTGCTTAGCACCGCCGGCAGCCCGGTTTCCTTTTCCACCGCGTCGAGGGTCGGCTGCGTGTGGACCACCACCGCCAGGGCATTGCGCACGCCCCAGGCCGTCATGGGGAAGTTGTCGGCCATGAAGTCGATGAAAAGGTGCTGCTTCCAGTACAGCTTGCCGGCCGTCACGCCCGGCTGGCCGTAATATTCTTCCATGAAGGCGAGGTAGCGCGGCTCGTCGTGCAGCCGCTCGCGGTAAATGCCCTCGAAGAAATGGTGCAGCTTGAGGTCGTGCAGGATGACGATCCCCGGCTTGTACTGGTTGAGGAACCAGGTCTTGGCGAAGAAGGCGGGGTTGTTGCCCAGGTTGTAGACCGGCACGTCCACCGCGTTGAGCGCAATCAGCAGTTCGGTCGGCACGTGCCCGAGCGGGGTCTCATAGAGCCGATCCGTCGCTGACTCGTAG
>CAXTMD010000020.1:6685-11336 GCA_964245035.1 uncultured Chthoniobacterales bacterium | reverse complement strand
ACGTTCACGTCGAACTGCCGGGTCAGTTCGACTTCGAGCCGTTCGGTGTTCTTGGCGATTTCCGAATGCTCGGGCACCCGGGGGGAAAACCACGCGATCTTCATCGGGTCAGGCCAGCAGCTTTTCCACGACGTTTTCCCAGGTGATGCCCTTGCGCAGGTACTCCTCGCGCCCCGCCCGGCCGAGCGCCGCCGCCCGCGCCGGGTCCTCCGCCAGCCGCGCCATCGCTTCCGAGAGCGCCGCCGGCTCCGGCCGGGTGACGTGGCCGTCGTAGCCGTTGCGGATGAACTCCAGCGGGCCGCCGGAATCCGTGCAGGTGATGACCGGCTTGGAGGAAAGCATCGCCTCGAGCGTCACGTAGCCGTAATCTTCGTCCACGGGCGGGTAGATGACGCCCAGGCAGTTGGCGTACAGGCTGAGCTTTTCCTTTTCGGTGACGCGGCCGTGGAAGCGCACCCGGCGCTGGAGCCCCGCGTCCTCGATCTCGCGCTGGATCTTGGCATAGTACGCGTCGTCCTCGCTCTCGCCGCAGAAGACCAGCCGGGTGTTGCCGCCCGCCAGCGCGAGTGCCTGCACGGCGAGGAGCTGCCTTTTCGCGGCGTTGATGCGGCTCGGGAAAAAGAAATACGGCTCCGCGTTTTCGCAGTAGAACGCGTCGGGGTTGCTCGGGGGATGGTAGAGCGGGGTCGAACCCAGCCCGCAGTAGTGCTTGAGTCGGCGTGAGACGTTCTCCGAGTTGGTGAAAACGGCCTTCGCCTCCGGGATGAGGCGCGTGTCGGCCAGCCGGATGGCGTCGCGGACCTCGCGGCCGTTCCCGTAATAAACCATGTCGCTGAGCGGGTGGTCCCACTGCTCGTACGCCTGCCGGTGCTGGTGCAAAATCCAGAGCACCTTGGCCGGATGCGGGATGAGGTACGCCGGGAACTTCAGCCCGATGACCCGGTCGATCTTGCGGCCGTTGGACTCGCTCAGGTCGAGCAGCCGGCAGGCGAGCATCGCGTCGAGCATGCGCTCGGGGGGATACCACTTGAAGGGGATGGCCACGATCTCCGCGCTGTGGCCGGCCAGGCGCAGGGCTTCGAGCAGGTTGCGGGCGTGGATCTCCGCCCCCCCATGAATGAAAGGAACCTGCGTGGTGGCGATGATGATGTGCATGGGGACGCCCCGGGAGGCGTGTCGGCAAAGGTAGCGCGGGCCGGCGGCCCGCTAAAGAATTCTTACACTTCCCGGCCTTGTGCCCCTTGGTACAACCCGGTTTCCTCCTCAAGGTCGCGCAGGTGCTTGTCGGCGCGCGCGAAGTGGCGCGCCGCCGCCTGCATCCATTCGGTCTGCCGCTCGACGTGCAGGCGCAGCTGGATGTTTTCGGCCAGCAGGTGGCGGTTGGTCTCGCGCAGGCGGGTCAGCGCCTCTAGGACGATGTCGTTGTAGCCGCCCTGGTTGCGAAAGAGCGGGCGCAGCCAGCGCGGCACGTCCTTGCGCACGGTGCTCTTGTCCCGGGCGCGGTCGATCATGTTGCCGACCTGGGCCATCAGGCTCTCGCAGGAGAACCCACCGGACTGGGCCACCGCCAGCACGGGGACGGGCGGCATCGGGGCGGCGTCCGCGTCGGGAGAGGTGGCGTCGGCCGGGAAGGCAAGGTTTTCGTGGCGGCGGGCTTCCCGGCGGATGCGCTGCATCAGTTCACCGGGTTCGATCTGGGACTTCATGTGGGCGGTGGCGACCATAATCACGACTCGGCGCGAGACTCAACGCATTTTAGCACGGGGCCGGCCGGGCGCGGGACAGATTTGTCCTTGCCCTCAAAAACGTTCGCTGGTGTAAGTACGATTGGCAAAATGAGTGGGGACCACGCGGCTTTTCGCTACGGCAACTTCGAGGTGTCCGCGCGCGCGGACGGCTCCCCCGAACTGCTCGGCGGCGGCTCGTTCGGCAAAACCTACAAGGCCCGGCACGTTTTTCTCGACCAGATCGTCGCCCTGAAGGTCATCAGCGAACAATTCGCGCACGACAAAAACGCCAAGGAGCGCTTCCTGCGCGAGGCCCGGGTGGTCCACGGTTTGCACCATCCCCACATCGCGCAGATCATCGACTTCGGCGAAGCCCACGGCACGCTGTACTACGCCATGGAGTACTGCGAGGGCGGCAGCCTCGAAGAACTCGTCCGGCGCACCGGGCCGCTCGACCCGCGGACCGTGCTCCTGCTCGCCCAGCAACTCGCCGAGGCGCTGGAATGCTCGCACCGCCGCGGCTTCCTGCACCGCGACGTGAAGCCGGCCAACGTCATGCTCGCCGACCGCAGCGACGCCCTGCGGCTCAAGCTCGTGGACTTCGGCCTGGTCAAACCTCTCGCGCAGGATCAGGAGCGCATGACGGCGCTCACGCTCGACGGCCAGAGTTTCTTCACGCCACTCTTCGCCAGCCCCGAGCAGGTCATGGAGGAAACCCTGGACGCGCGCAGCGACCTTTTTTCCCTGGGCATGACCCTGTGGTTTCTGCTCAAGGGCAGCGCGCCGGACTCCGGTTCGACCGCCGTGGTCATGGCCAAGCGGCTGAGCGCCGAACCCTACCAGACGCAGTTGCCGGTGGCCCTGCCGGCCAAGCTGCGGTTCGTCCTGCAAAAGCTGCTGGAAAAGGACAAGGCGAACCGCTTCGCCAGCGCGACCGACGCCTTGCAGGCCATCCTGGCCGATGATCCGGCGTCGGCGCCGCCCGCGCCGCCCGGGACGGTGGACGAAGACCCGGGGGCCACGCTGGCTTTTGACACCGCGCCGCGGCTCGGCAGGCTGGCGGACAAGTACCGGGTCGCGGAGAAGGTCGGGCGCAGTTCACTCGGCAACCTCTACCGAGCGAGCCGGGTGGGGGACTCGGCGCCGCTCTCGCTCACGGTGCTCGACGACGCCCTGCGCGCCGACCCCACCCGCACCGACGAACTGCGCCGCGCCGCCACGCAGGCGGCGGAGGTCGTCCACGAGGGCATCTGCCGGGTGCAAGGGCTGGAGGCGTTCGACGACGCCGAGGTCCTGGTGCGGGAGTGGAGTGGCGGGGTCCCGTTGCAAAACGTCGTCAAGGCGCGGGGTTCGATCCCGTTCGCAGAGGCGCTGGGGTTGCTGCGGAACATTGGTGCGGCGGTCGATTTCGCCGCGTCGGCCGGGCTGCGCGGGTTGCGGTTGGCGCCTGACGAGGTGTTTCTTGTGGCCTCCGGCGGCGACGCGTCGCCGGAGACCAATTTGCGACAATGGCCGCCGTTTCAGGTCCGGTTGATCCCGATCCTGCTCGAAGACGAGGCCGTGCGCGACCTCTCGGTCACCCTCAGCGCCCAGGCCGTCGGCAGCCCGCGGGTGGAGTTTGGCAGCTTGCTCTACCGCCTGGTCGCCGGCATGCAGGTCAAGTTCTCCGCCCGGGTGAACCGCGCATCGTACATCCCGACGCCCGCGCTTTCGGAGGAGGGCAACCGGGTCCTGAGCGGCTGCATCGTCGACGAGGCAGCTGGCGACGGGACCTGCGCGGGCGTGCTCCAGGCGTTGCAGCGGACCGAGGGGATCAGCGACCACGAACCGGCCGCGGCCACGACCGTGCGTCCGGCGGCGGCAACAACCGTGCGTCCGGCGGTGGCAACAACCGTGCGCCCGGCGGTGGCCACGGTCGTGCGTCCGTCCCCCGAGATCGTGCCCGTCGGCCTGCCACAGAGACGGTCTCCTTTCCTGCCAGCCGCGGTGGGGATCGTCGCGGCAGCGGCCGTGCTGGCCGGCGTCGTGTTTTGGCTGCGCCTGCCCAAACCCTCGCCCGACGAACGGACCGCGCAGATCTCGCCCTCGCCTTCGTCCGCGTCCGCGCCGACGCCGACGCCGACCGCGACGGTCTCCACGCCGGAGCCGACCGTCGCGCCAACGGCCACCCCGTCACTGCCGGCCTTCGTGCTGCTCGGCGACCCCCGGCTGGCCGGGGCCAGCTACGAACTCGGCGGGCAACCGGTGACCCCCAAGCGACGCGGCGACGACTTGTCCTTCCCGCTGGACCGCGCCGGCACGCTGACCGTGCAGGTGCCCGGCTACAAACGCGTTTCCCTGGCCGCCACCGCCGGTGAAAACGGACAGCTGCCGCCGACGCTGGAGCGTGAGATGGCGGCCGTCTACGTGGTGCTCCGGTCGCGCGAGACGGACTATGCGTTCATCACGTTTTCCTTCACCGGCGCGCTGCCGGGAGAAAACGTCAAGGGGCCGGCCGACCAGACCTATCAGCTCAGGAACATCAGCTCGCCGGCCAAGCTTGAACTGCCCACCGGCGTCTACGATTACCGCCTGCTCGGACCCGGCCAACAGGAAGACGCGCGCATCGCGCCGCTGCCCGGCACGGTCACCGCGCGGACAGGGGAACGCGTCGAGGTGGACGTGCCGGCCTCGTTCGCGGGGCGTTTCCGGGGGCAGTTCGACGACGGCGGCACGCACGTGGTCCGCACGGTGGTGCTGCGGCCCGGTCTCGGCGAGGGCCACGCGGACGAGCAGTCCCAGGAGGGTGGCAGGCCCGGCGGCCGGTCGGTCGACAACGTGCCTCTCGCCGACATCCGGTTGGACGCCGACGGCATCCTGCGGGCGCATCTCCGTTACGCGGGCCACCGCGACGCGCGGGTGCACCGGTACGACGAACTGTTCGA
>CAXTMD010000020.1:0-6675 GCA_964245035.1 uncultured Chthoniobacterales bacterium | reverse complement strand
CGCGCCGTCCGGCGAACTGCTCATGACGGGCGGCCGCGAGGCGGTGCCGAACGACCCGGTGATGCGCGCGGAAATCGAGGCCAGGCTCAGGGACCGGCCGCCGCAACTCAGCGACCGCCCCGGTGAAATCGTGATGCGACCCGTTGATTGACGGGCACTTGCCGCCGAGACTCTGCCCAATCCCATGCGCATCACCCCCCGCAAACTCGGCCTCCTCGCCGCGGCGGCCCTCCTGTCGCTGCGGTTTGCCGCCGCGCCTATCGCCGCGCAGGACGAGGCGCCCAGCACCGAGAAGGCCAAGGGCAACGAACCGCCACCCTTTGACCCGAAATCCGCGGTGGACGGCGGCATCGGGATCCCGACTCCTTACGACAAGTTCATCGCGCTCGACCGGGCGCTCGGCAAAAGCGGCGTCGATTGGAAGCAGGCTTTCGCGCAGACCCGCGTGGACGTGGACGTGGACGAGATCGCCGAGGTGAAGGTGGCGCTGCCCGCGCTGCTCGGCTTCCGCATCTCCGACGGGGTGATGGCCGTCAAGGCCCACGACGCCGAACTGCTCAACCGCTGTGCGTCCGACATCGAGGCGATGGCCGGGAAGCTCGGCGTCGGCGAGGCCGAACTCGCCCGCGCCAAGAAAATCCGCACGTCGGCCAATTCGGGCGACTGGCTGAAGGTGTTCATGGACCTCGGTTTCTTGCAGCAGGACATCCTCAAGACCTTTGACCGCGGCGAAAACAAGACCACGGGCACGCTCGTCACGGTCGCCGGCTGGTTGCAGGGCGCGCGCTACGTCGCCGGCGCGGTCAAGGACCACTATTCGGCCGAGAACTCCAACCTCCTGCGCGAGCCTCTGCTCGTGGACGCGCTGACGGCCAGGCTCAAGGCTTTGCCCGACGAGGCCAAGCGCTCGCCGGTGGTCGGGGCCATGTTGGCGTCGCTCCAGGAAATCCGCGGGATCATCGACATCAAGACCGACGGAGTGATCCCGGCCGAAAAGGTGGACCGCGTGAAAGCCCTCGCGACCGATGTGGTGACCACAACCCTGGCCGCCGCCAAACGACCATGATGTTCCCTTTCAAAGCTTCCGCCGCGCTGCTCGCCGTGGCTCTCCTGGGTTGCGTGCTGCCGGCCGCGCAAGCGGACCCCGTCAAGGCAGAAGACGACGCCTACCGCCTGGCCGTGGGCTACGCCGCCCGCGGCTTCCTGATGTCGCCGACCAACAACAGCGGCGTCGGCGGCAGCGGCTACACCGTGCGCTTCCTGGTGCCGGTCAGCAAAGGGCTCGACTACGTGTTTCTGTGCGGCCTGGACCGCGCCGTCGAGCGCGCGGGCATCTACGTGTACGACGAGGTCGGCAACCTGATCTTGAGCGATCGCCGCGGGCTGCGGCACGCCGGCGTGATGTTCCGCGCCAGCTACAACGGCACGGTGCAGGTGTACGTCAACATTGCCCGCGCCGATGGATTGGGCGCCTACGCGGTGCTCGTCGGCCGACGCGGCGAGGAGAAGCACAGCGAAACTCCCGAGGGCTGACCCCGACCCCGTTGTTGTCCATGTTTCTTTCCCGTCTCGTGCGGCGGCGCGCCGCCGTTGCCGCCGTCACCGCGTCTTTGCTGATCGGCTGCTCCGACGACCCTGGCTTGCAGGAGCGGGTGAACCGCCTCCAAGCAGAGAAGCAGGAGAAAGAGCGCCAACTCCAGCAGGCGCAAGCCGCGCTGGAACAGACGAAGGCCGAACTGAAGTCCGCCCGTGCCGCGGTGGCGGCGCGCCCTGCGGTGCAGTTATTGCCCCGGGAGCAGGTCGAAGCCGGCTACGCCGCCGCCTGCCAGGCGGTGCAAAAACAGGTCGGCGGCGAGTTGCGCGGCTATGCGCTGGAAAACTGCACGCAGTACCCGGTCGTGATGCCTTCGGACGAATCTCCGTACCATTCCAGGATCGCGCTCGCGCTCCGGTCGGACGGCGGACGCTCCTACCGGCTGGAGTTCCCGGTGAGCGCCGACGCCGCCGGCAAGTGGACGTTTCCCACCTCCGCCGAGATCACCGGCGCGCTGGCCGACAACCATCCGCCTGACCCCGGTCCGAGCCGTACCGCCGGCGAGCCCTCGCCCGTGCCGACGGTCCGGCCGTCCACCCCACAGATCGTCCCCGGGCAGGCGGCCACCGAGACGCGGATCATCGAGTGGGGCAACCCCCGGCCGGCCCAGAAGCCGTCGCCCAGGCCGTGAAGCGCGTCGCGCGTGGCTCGTCCTGCCGCGCAGCGGCATCCAAACCGACAGGTAGGGACGGCTCTCCGAGCCGTCCGTAGATTTCTCTGGCTGACCGCGTCGGTCCACAGGCACGGTCCCCAATCCACTCTACGGACGGCTCGGAGAGCCGTCCCTACCTGTCGATGACGACCGGCCACTGCGTGGCCTGACCAGAGGGTGGATCCAAGCGCATCGCGTGCAAAAAGCCCGCCGTTCACCGGCCGGTCTGCTTCGCTTGCAGGCCGACGAGGATGACTAGGTAGCAAAGCGCCGCCCAGGCGGCGAGCGTCAGCAGAGCGGTTTGCGCTGGCAGCAGGAAGCGGAACACGGTTCCCGTCGTGTAGCGGACATCGTAGCGGCTGGCGGTGGTGTCGCGGATCTCGACGCGAGAGCTGCCGTCGCCGCCGCCGACGCGCGTGGTGTCCTGTTTGTGCTGGCCCGCGCGCCCCGGGTCCACGAGCAAGTTTTGCCAGGACGTGTTGAAGCGCGCCAGCTTGTCGTATTCCTGCGAGCGTTTGCGGCCGGCTTCCTCCCACTCGACCTTTTCCTTGCCGCCGTCGGCCGTCAGGAAAAGCGGGATCTTGGTCCGGTTGGTCAGGAACGGCGTCGCTTGGCCGTAGACGTTGGAAACGTCCATGATCCGCTGCGCGGAAAAGCTCGGCACCAGGTGGCTGAAGCGGTACACGGCCGCGGACATCTCCGGCACGGCGATCACGAAGCCGCCGAAAAGGATCTGCGGGATCAGGATGAGCGGCACCCACATCACCGCCTGCGTGGAGGTGCGCACCAGCGCCGAAATGGCCAGCCCCAACGCCACCCCGACCAGCGCGGCGGCGAGCACGGCCGCGAGCTTGAGGCCCAGCGTGGTGGCAACCACGTTGAACAAACCCAGGCCGGCGATCATCCGCGGTTTGCCGTCGGCGTCCCGGATCGGCGTCCCATCGTCGAGTTTTTCCTCGCGCCCGCCGGAGTCGAGGATGTTGTCGGTCAGGTAAAAAAAGCTTGCCAGCGAGGAGGTCACGCGGGTGACCACCGGGCCGGGCTTCGGCGCGGCGGCCGGCTCGGCCGGCGCGGCTTTCGCGGCCGAGGAATCGTCTGCGCCCGTGACGGCCTCGAAGCCACCCGTGTCGTCGGCCGCCGCCTGGCTGGCGGGAGACATGGCGGCGTAGCGTTCCTCCAGCCGGGAAGCGAACAGGGATCGGTCGAAATCGTTTCGCTGGAACAGGTGGGCGGTGGCAAAGATCGTCCCGAACAACAAAACCGCCTGGGCAGCCGTCAGCGTCGAGAGAAAGACCAGCTTGCTCTGGAGATACACGTTGAGGCCGAGGCCACAGACGCGTTCGCGCCGGAAGATCGGCAGCTCGCCCACGATCTGCTGCGCGCCGTTGCTGCACCCGAACCACAACGTGGCCACCACGCACAGGAACATCCGCAGCCCGGCGTTTTCACTCACCCAACCGACCATCGCGCCGATGGCGAGCGCCTGCGCGAACAGAAAAACGAGGTTCAGCGGGTCGGCCAGCAGCACGGTCCACTGGCGGGCCAGCAGGACGCGCAGGGTCCGCAGGTAGGAGACGCGTGGCCGGCGCGGTGGGGCGGTCGGCGCGTCGAAGTCCAGGGCGGGCGGCACGCTCGACAGCGCGCGTTGCCCCTGCGGGGAGTCGAGAAACTCCCGTTCCCATTCCTCGGCCGTCTTGGACGGGTCGGCGAGCAGGCCGTAGACCTTTTCCAACGGTGCCCGGTCGAACCCCTGCGTGTCCGCGGAGCCGCGCGCGAGGAAATGGTGCCGCGCCTCGTCGGCCGTCCCGATGAACACCAGCCGCCCGCCGTGGATGAAGACTAGTCGGTCAAACAGGTACGCCTTTTGCAGGACGTGGGTGGTGCACACCACCGTCAGGTTGGTCAGGCGCAGCGACTGGAGCAGCGTCATGAGGCCGGCCTCGGTGGCAGGGTCGAGGCCGGAAGATGGTTCGTCGAGGAAAAGCACCGACGGCTTGGCGAGCAGTTCGATGGCGACGCTCACGCGCTTGCGCTGGCCGCCCGAGAGGCGAGACACCCGCTTGCCGCGGTGCTCCGCGAGCGCGAGCCGTTCGATGACGCGGTCCACGAGCGCGTCGATCTGCGCGGACGGCAGGGCCAGCCGCAACCGTGCGCTGTAGGCGATGGCCTCCGCCACGGTCAGCTCCAGGTGGACGATGTCGTCCTGCGGCACGAAGCCAACGCCGGCCGCGCTGACCTGCTCGCGGCTGGTCAGCGGAACCCCGCTGATGAGGACCTCGCCCGAACTGGCGGGGTTGACGCCGCACAGCGCGTTGAGCAGGGTCGATTTGCCCTGGCCGCTGCCGCCGAGGATGCCGACAAACTCCCCGCGGCTGATCTCGAGGTTGACGCTCTGGAGGATGCGCAACGGGCGGCCGTCCTTCTCCACTTCGACGACGAGGTTCTGCGCGGTGACGCGCCCGAGGCTGGCCTGGTCGACCCGGACGACCGATTGTCCGGTGAACTCGAAAAAGTAACTGCCGATGCGAAAGCGGTCGCCGTAGACCAGCCGTTCCCGGCTGAAAAACTTCCCGTTCAACTCCGTGCCGGCGCGGCTTTTGTCGACCAGCAGGAAATGGGAACCTTCCTTCTCGATGACGGCGTGGACCTTCGAGACCGCGGAGTCTTCGGGGTCGAGTTCCAGGCGGAACGCCGCGGCGTCGTCCCCGGCCGCCTCGCCGCGACCGAGCACCACGGGAACGTTGTCCAAAAAATATTCCGAGACGGCTTGGCCGCGGCAGACCGGCGGGTCGGGTTCGCGGTAGAATTGCAGGGTGACACCAGGCAACTCGACCGTGTCGAGTTGGTTGAGCGGAAACGAACCGTCGGGTGCCAGCGGGTGGCCGTTCACAGCGACCGACGCCTGGTTGGCCGCCCGACTGAGGATCCAACTCAAACGCGGCTGGTTCCAGGAAATGACGGCGTGCTCGGGCAAGAGACCGGCGGCCAGGCTGCGCAACGGGATGGAAACCTCCGCCGAGGCGCCGAGGACGATGCGGTCTTTGGGCAACTCGGCGGCGCGCTGGCCTTCCTCGTCGTTGATGAGCGTCGTTTTCATCCCCGGGGGCGAAAACAGGCGCTTTGTACTACGTCCGCAAGCGATGGGCAAGAGGAATGCAGCCCAGTCGCCAGCCGTGCCACCGGTGGGTGGCGTGATCCGCCACGGCGGCGTGACCCGGTGGCACGGGTCTGTACCCGCACGACCGCGACGCGCGCAACGGCGTGAAGCCGTGGCGTGGCAGGTCTTTCGCCCGCGCGTTTAGTTGGAGTCGTTGCCGCCGCCGTCGGTGATCGCGTGGAAGGCCGTGGTGCAGCCGGTCGCCAAGTTGTCTTGGCACAAGCCCCCGTTGATGCCGGTTGTGCACGCGGCGACCTGGTTGACGCGCGCGATGGCTCCCGTCTCGAGGTAGATGCCATACCCGGTCACCACGGCCACGGTGGTGTCGGTCACGGTCGCCCCGAGCCCTCCGAGCTCGATGCCGAGGGCCGCGCCGCTGCTGGAGCCTCCGATGTTCGACACCTGGCAGTTGGTGATGCGCGCCGCAGGTGCCCTGATCACGGAGATGCCTTCGTTGTTGCAGCGGGCCACCCGCAGGTTGCTCAGGCGGTGGTCGACGTTGATGCCGCTGTCGCCGCTGCCGGTCAGATAGATGCCTTGGGAGCAGTGGGCAATCGTGCCGTTTTGGATCGTGAGGTTGTTTTGGTTGTAAGCGAAGATGCCGAGGGTGTCCTGCGTGGTGTTGCCTACCGGGCCAGAGAGGAAATGGCCTTGCAGGTCGATGGTCACGTTGGAGGTGGCGACGGTGATCAGGTTGCCAGTGGTCTGGTTGCTGCTCAGGTTCTGGTTGAGCACGTACAAGCCAGGGGAGGTGACCGTGTAGGGCAGCGAGTTGATCACCGTCTGGGCGGAGGCGAGGGCGCTGCTGGCGAGCAACAGGGCAAGCGGCAGGAGAGTGGACGGACAACAACGGAGGGAGGCACTTTGCATGGCAGGATCGCTGGATGGATGAATGAGGCAGGACCGACGCGGCCCCGCTGACCTTGTTTCCGTACCTTCCCGCCAAAGGATGCGAAAAAAGCGGCGTGCAGCCGAAGAAAACCCCGCTGTCGGCAAGCTCCGGCCGGAGGCGCTGCGGCGCGTGCTACTGGCTGCCCGTGCCCGACCGGCGTACGAGAACGGTCATCCCTTCGCCTGCTTTCCCAAGGGCTGGTTGGACCAGGTAAACCTTCCCCCGGTAACTCGTCCGGGCATTCGTGCGGAACTAAGCGTCGACCGAGATTGTCGGCAATCTGTCGACGAGGCAGATAGAGCCGCGTAAGCAGCTTAGAAAAGAAGTGCTCGGGGGGGGACTTGAACCCCCATGCCTTGCGGCATACGCCCCTCAAACGT
>CAXTMD010000019.1:0-21464 GCA_964245035.1 uncultured Chthoniobacterales bacterium | reverse complement strand
CGTCGGCTGCACGACGTGCCACGGGCAGGTCAACGAGATGCCGCTGACGTGGAAAAGCAACACGCTCTTCATGCAATGGTGCCTGCAATGCCACCGCGAGCCGGAGAAGTCGCAGCGCCCTCTCTCGCAGATCTACAGCATGGACTGGAAGCCCGCCGCCGATCAGGAACGCGTCGGCGCGGAACTGGCGAAGGTGCATCAACTGGACGTGCAACACCTGACGAACTGCTCGGTCTGCCATCACTGATGAACCCCGATATCGAACAGTTCCGCGCACGCTTGGCGGGCCAGAGCGGTCCTCGGCTCTGGCGCAGCCTCGAAGAACTGGGCAACACGCCGGAGTTCCGCGCGTGCCTGGAGCGGGAGTTTCCCGTCGGCGCGTCCGAGTGGCCCGAGGAAGGGGACAGCAAGGAAGGCGTGGGGCGGCGGCAGTTTTTGACGATGGTGGGTGCATCGCTCGCGCTGGCAGGGTTCGCGGGGTGCAGCCCCCGTTCGCGCGAGAAGATCGTGCCCTACGTGGACCAGCCCGAGCAGATCATTCCCGGCAAGGGGCTGCGGTACGCCACGGCCATGCCGCTGAACGGCTACGGACGCGGCATCCTGGTCGAGACGGAGATGGGCCGTCCGATCAAGATCGAGGGCAACCCGGCGCATCCCGACAGCCTGGGAGCCACGGACGCGGTCACGCAGGCGGCGGTGCTCGGGTTGTGGGACCCGGACCGTTCGCAGGCCCCGGTCTTCGGCGGGCACATTTCGACGTGGAATAAGTTCGAGAGCGAACTGCTCACCGTCCTCAAGACGGCAGGCGAGGTGCAGGGCGAGGGGCTGGCGGTGCTGACGGAGCCGAGCACGTCGCCAACGTTGGCGCGGCAGTTGGGCGAACTGGCCAGGAAGTTTCCCAAGGCGCGGTTCTACGGCTGGTCGCCGGGTGCGGGAGACGAGTTGGCAACCGCGCGGGATTTCGACGCGGGGGCAGCGGACCTGATCGTCTCGGTAGGCAGCGACTTTCTTTTGGATCAGCCTGGCAGTCCGCGCTACATGCGGCAATTCGCCGCGCGCCGCCGGGTGCAGGACGGTCAGGTTCAGCCGAACCGCCTGTACGTGCTCGAAGCGACGCCAACAATCACCGGCACGATGGCCGACGAGCGGCTCGCCGCGCCGCCGGACCGCGTGGCGGCGGTGTTGCGCCGGGTCGCCGGCTACATCGGGGGGCAACTCGACGCCCGCGAGGAGGCGTTCGCCGGGAAGCTGGCGGCGGACCTGGCGAAGCATCGTGGCTCGGTGCGGGTGTTGGTGGGCGACGCCGAACCGCCGGAGATTCACCAGCTCGCGGCGAACATCGGCGAGTCGCCGGAGGTGCGGGCCGTGCCGTCGGGTAATCTCGCCGTGCTCGCGGGCGACCTCGACGCGGGCCGGGTCAAGCACCTGTTCATCCTCGGCGGCAACCCGGCCTACAATGCACCGTCGGACCTGCGGTTCGGCGAGCGGATGGCCAAGGCGAGTTTCACCGTTCATCTCTCGCTCTACCAGGACGAGACCTCGCAACGCTGCCGCTGGCATCTGCCGGAGACGCATTTCCTCGAAGCCTGGAGTGACATTCTCGCCAGCGACGGCACGCCGACGATCATCCAGCCGGTGATCGATCCGCTCTACACGGGCCGGTCCGCGCACGAGGTGCTGGCGATGCTGACGGAAGATTTCCAGCCGGGCGGTTACGAGATCGTCCGTGCGACGTGGCAGGCGGGGCAAGGCGATGACTTCGAGACGTTCTGGCAGCAGTCGGTGCATGACGGCGTGGTGAAGGCGAGTGCGCCTGCGATGCCCGAGGCCCCGGCGGGCACGCCGATGGATGCCGCTACGGCCGTGCCAGTGGCGGAGACGGACTATCTGTTGATCCGGCCCGACCCCTGCGTGGGTGACGGACGCTGGGCGAACAACGGCTGGTTGCAAGAGTTGCCCAAGCCGCTGACGAAACTTACCTGGGACAACGCGGCGTTCGTCGGTCCAGCGATGGCGGAACGGCTCGGGTTGAATACCGGCGATGTGGTGGAGTTGCGCGTGGAGGATCGCGCCGTCGAAGCGCCGGTGATGATCCTGCCCGGACAGGCGGATCGCTGCGTGACGGTTCACCTCGGCTACGGGCGTGAGCACGCCGGGCATCTCGCCACGAACGTCGGCTTCAACGCCTACAAGCTCCAGACGGTCGCGCAACGCTGGCTGGCTCCCGGGCTGACGATCCGCAAGACGGGCGGCACCTACGAACTTGCCACCACGCAGCACCATTTTTCCATGGAAGGCCGCGACAGCGTGCGCGTGGCGAGTGTGGCGGAGTTCCGTGCGCAGCCCGGTTTCGCGCAGCCGGAGACCCGGGATCAGCCGAGCCTGTTGCCGAAAGACGCGCCGCTCGGATCGAAGACCTACGCGTGGGGCTTGTCGGTCGATTTGAGCACCTGCACCGGTTGCAACGCCTGCGTCGTCGCCTGCCAGTCGGAGAACAACATTCCCGTCGTCGGCAAGGAGCAGGTCAACGCCGGACGCGAGATGCACTGGATTCGCGTGGACCGATACTTCGAGGGGTCGGCAGACGACCCCGCCATCTACCAGCAGCCGGTGATGTGCATGCACTGCGAGAAAGCGCCGTGCGAGGTCGTTTGTCCCGTCGCCGCGACGGTCCACAACGACGAAGGGCTGAACACGATGGTTTATAACCGCTGCATCGGCACGCGGTATTGCTCGAACAACTGCCCGTACAAGGTGCGCCGCTTCAACTTCTTGGAATACTCGCCGCCGGAGGACTCGTCCTTCAGCCAGCGGCAGAATCCGAACGTCACCGTGCGCCGACGCGGCGTGATGGAGAAGTGCACCTACTGCGTGCAGCGCATCAACGAAGCGCGCATCAACGCCGATCTCGAAAACCGCACGATCCGCGACGGCGAGATCAAGACCGCCTGCCAGCAGGTATGCCCGGCGGAGGCGATCACCTTTGGGAACATCCTCGACCCGCAGAGCCTCGTCTCCCGGCGCAAGCGCGAGCCAGTGAACTACGGCCTCCTGGCCGACCTCAACACGCAACCGCGCACGACCTACCTCGCGCGGGTCCGCAACCCGCACGACGCGAAGGAGGGCGCATGACGAACGACACGCCCGTCATCTCGCCGCACGAGACCTACGGCACCGTTACCCGGACGATCACCGGCATCGTGCTGCCCAAGCGGCGCGGCTGGAGTTGGTGGATCGGCTTCATGATGGCGGGCGGGTTGCTGTCGGTACTCGGCGCGTCGCTGTTCTGGCTGTTCTACAAGGGCGTGGGCATCTGGGGCATCAACATGCCGGTGGCCTGGGGCACGGCGATCATCAACTACGTGTGGTGGATCGAGATCGCGCAGGGCGGCACGTTCATCTCGGCGGTGCTGCTGCTCTTCCACCAGAAGTGGCGCAACTCGGTGAACCGCTTCACGGAAGCGATGACGCTCTTCGCGCTGGCATGCGCGGGGTTGTTCCCTCTGCTGCACCTGGGCCGGCCGCAGTACGCGTTTTTTCTCGCGCCCTACCCGAACACGCTGGGCATGTGGCCGCAGTTCGTGAGCCCGCTGGTGTGGGACTTCTTCGCCGTGTCGATCTACGGCACAATTTCGGTGCTATTCTGGTTCCTGGGCATGATCCCCGATCTGGCGACGATGCGGGATTCCACCGACAACAAGTGGCTGCGCCGCCTCTATGGCGTGGCGTGCTTCGGCTGGCGCAACTCGGCGGCCCACTGGCACCACTACGAGACGACCACCAGGGTGATCGCCGCGCTCTGCGCGCCGCTGGTCATCTCGGTGCACAGCATCGTGGGCCTGGACTTCGCTTATACCATCGTGCCGGGATGGCACTCGACGATCTTCCCGCCGTTCTTCGTGGTGGGCGCGATCTTTTCCGGCTTCGGCATGGTACTAACCTTGATCCTGCCGATCCGCTGGATCTACGGCCTGCAACACCTCATCACCGAGAACCACATCAACAACATCGCCAAGCTGCTGCTGACGATGGGAATGTTCGTGCTTTTCGGTCATTGCAGCGAATACTTCATGGCCTGGTACAGCGGCGACCTCTACGACCAGTACCAGATGACTAATCAGGTACTCGGCACGTACTCGACGGCTTTCTATGTTTCCATGGCTTGCACGGCGACGGCGATCCAGCCGCTGTGGTTCGGCTTCGTGCGGCGTAGTCCCTTCCTGCTGTTCATCATCGCGGGACTGGTCAACGTGGGCATGTGGGCCGAGCGGTTCCTGAACATCGTTGGCAGTCTGCACCGCGATTACCTGACTTCTTCCTGGGGCACCTATCACACGACGATCTGGGACTGGTCCACGTTCATCGGCACGTTCGGACTGTTCGGGACGCTGCTCTTCTTGTTCCTGCGCCTGCTGCCCATCGTCTCGATGTCCGAGGTCCGCAGCCTGATCCACCAGGAGGGCAAACCATGACCGAGGACGGCACGCCGGAACCCCATCAGATCCACGGGATCATGGCGGAGTTTTCCACCGTCGAGTCGCTCGTCGCGGCCACCCGGCGCACGCGCGGGGCCGGTTACCGGAGGGTGGAGGCATACGCGCCGTTCCCGGCGGAGGAGTTGGCCGACGCGCTGGAACTGCCGCCCTCGCACGTCCCGCTGTTCATGTTCGCCGGGGGCCTGGCAGGCGCGGCGGCGGGGCTGGCCATGCAATATTTTGCCAACCTGTACGCCTACCCGATGAACATCGGCGGGCGTCCGCTCAACGCCTGGCCGGCTTTCATTCCGGCCACGTTCGAGTTGATCATCGTCTGCGCGGTGCTCGGCGGATTAGGCGCGTTGTTCTTCACGCTGGGACTGCCCCTGGTCTACCATCCGGTGTTCAATCATCCCGATTTCCGACGCGCCAGCCGGGATGGGTTCTTCCTGTGCATCGAATCCGGCGACAAGCAGTTCGACGCACGTCAGACCGCCTTCTTCCTGCGCACGCTCGGGCCGATCTCCATCCAAACCGTCGAGAAATGAACGTTGCGTCCCGCCATTTTCTCGTCGTGCTCGGTCTGGCGTGCCTTGCGTTGACAGGCTGCGACAACCTTAAGAGTGGCACGAAGATCAAGCCTCTGACGGAGAGTAAGTTTTTCTCCGATGGACAATCCTCGCGCCAACCGCCCGCCCACAGCATCGCCTATGAAGATTTGCGCGTCGACACGCTCCTTTTCGCCGGTCGCAATCCCGACGGCACGCTCGCCACGCAGATGCCCTGGCCGGTGAACGAAGCGGTGCTTGCCCGAGGACGGGTACAATTCATGGCGATCTGCGCGAACTGCCACGGGGCGGACGGCTACGGGCAGGGGATCGTCGTGCGGCGTGGCTTTCCCTCGCCGCCTTCCTACCACGAGCCGCGCCTGCTGGCGGCGCCGGTCGGACACCTGTACGACGTGATCGCCAACGGCTACGGCGCGATGTACCCTTACAAATCGATCGTGGACGTGAACGACCGCTGGGCCATCGTGGCCTACATCCGCGCGCTCCAGCGCAGCCAGCATGCGACGGCTGCCGACGTGCCGCCCGATGCCATGGCAGGTTTGCAGAAGGGGCAAACTCCCTGACGTATGCCCACAGCGATTGCACATCCGGCTTTGGCAGTGAGCGCGCAGGGGAGCGGCCTGCGCAAAATCTGCGGCGTCGTTGCCGTCGGCGCAGCCATCGTGGCCGCCGTCATGGGTTGGCTCGACCGGACGGAATTCTTCCGCGCGTATCTTTTTGCCGCGCTGGCCTGCCTCCAACCCGCCCTGGGGTGCCTGCTGCTCGGCTTCATCCATCGGATGACCGGCGGCGCGTGGGGCCGTGTCCTGGCTCCGGTGCTGTCGGCGGGGCAACGGATGGTGCCTTGGACGCTGCTCTTTTGCGTGCCGCTGTTGTTCGGGCTCAAATCCCTTTTCCCTTGGGCCGCTCCTGACACGCTCGATGAACACGCGCGCGCTCTACTGGCCAAGCATGCCACCTACTTCGCTCCGGCTGCGTTCATTCTACGGGCGGGGGTCTATGTGGTCTTGCTGCTGGGCCTCGTCCGTCTCTCCAGGCCGGATCGAACGGCATCATGGATTGGTCCGGTCGGCATGATCCTGTACGTCGTCACGGTCTACCTGTTGAGCGTGGATTGGGTGGTATCGCTGGAGCCGGGGTGGTCCTCGACCGCTTTCCCGGTGACCTTCATGGCGAGTCAGGCCCTCGCTGCGCTGGCGTTTTGCATTGCGGCGACGATCCTCGCGCTGCCTTCCGGCGCGGTGGAGACGGCCAGTCCCGGCGTATGGAAGGACTTGGGCAATCTGCTGCTTGGCGCGCTGATGTTCTGGGCCTACGTCGCCTACAGCCAGTTCCTCATCGTCTGGTCAGGCAACCTGCCACGGGAGGCCGCGTGGTATCTCCACCGCAACGCAGGCGGCTGGCACGGTTTGCTCATCGTGCTGGCTGTGGCGCAGTTGTTTCTCCCGGTGCTGCTCTTGTTGTCGAAATTCACCAAGCGCCGTACCCGCTTCCTCGCCGCCTTGGCGGGTGGGGTGGTGCTCGGGCAGGCCATGTACATGTACTGGCTCGTGCTCCCGACTTTCCGCCCGGGGGGGATTGGCTTTCACCCGCTAGACATGATCCTGCCGCTCGCCCTGGATGCAGCGTGGCTCTTCATTTTCCTCGGTCACTTGCCCGCCGCCACGAAGGAGGAACCCGCCGATGCTTAGGCTCCTGCTGTCCGCCCCCGTGTTCCTGTTCGCGTTCGTCTGGTCGCTTTTCGTACCGGTGAAGCACCGGACTCCGCTTGCCCCCGCGCCGGACCTGGATGCTTCCAGCGCCGAATCCCAGGCGGACGGACACGAGGTCTCCGACGCCAGTGCGAAGACCATCGGGTTTTTCGTGCTGGGCCTGTTCGCCGTGATCTTCACGGCCATGGCGTCGTTGGGGGTGATGTACAAGCGCATGTACACCGACACCGATGCCATCCCGGTCAGGCCCGTGCAGGAGAGTTTCCAGTACGCTCCGCAGCAGAAAACGAGCATCGCCAAGGACTGGGAAATCATGGACCGGTTGGCGCACGAGCGGCTCGACGGCTACGGCTGGACGGACCAAGCCCACGGGGTGACCCGCGTGCCCATCGCTCGCGCGATGACCCTCGTGGCCCGCGACGGGTTGCCCGCGCGCGCCGGGCAGACCCCGGACTTCCCGCCGCCCGACCAGGAAAAACTGCCTCTGATGGAACTGGAACCCAACGCCGATGCCACGAAATTCGATCCCCACTAGCCGCCGCCGCGGGGTGCCGGGCTGGCGGCAAACCGTGTTGGCCGTCGCGGTTCTGCTGCTCGCCGCGGGCGGACTCCGCGCCGGAGCGCCGAGCTCCCCCGCGGAAGCGGGTTCAGTGCAAGGCTTGCCCGCCCGGGCGGACCTGGAGCAGCGGCTCGGGGAGCAAATTCCCCTCGACCTCGCGTTCACCGACGAAACCGGGCAGAGTGTCTCGTTGCGCCGGTACTTCGGGCAGCGGCCCATCATCCTGCAAATGGGTTACAACCACTGCTGGCTGATGTGCGACGTGGTCACCGGCGCGCTGGTGCGCAGCCTGCAAGACCTCCGGCTCGATCCGGGCACGGATTTCGACGTGGTCTTCGTGAGCATCGATCCCAACGAAACCTGGCAGCTCGCCGCGAAGAAACGCGCCGAGTACATCCGCAGCTTCGGCCGCTCGAAGACGGGTGCGGGCTGGCATTTCCTCACCGGACGCGAACCGGAGATCCGGGCGTTGGCCGACGCGGTCGGCTTCCACTATTTCTACGATCCACCGAGCCAGCAGTTCGCGCATCCCAGCGGCCTGATGATCGCCACGCCTGACGGTGTGCTGTCCAAATACTTCTATGGGTTGGAGTTTGATCCCGCCACGTTGCGCCAATCACTTCTGGAAGCTTCCGGCGGCACCGTGGGCAGCAAGGTGCAGGCGCTGCTGCTGCTCTGCTACCACTGGAACCCGATGACGGGCAAGTACGGCTGGCTCATCTCGCTCGTGCTCAAAACTCTGTGTCTGGGCACGGTGGCCGCGCTCGGCGGATACATCGCGGTCCATCTGCGCCGTGACGCTCGGCAGCGCCGGTTGGCCGAAACGCATCCGCTCGTCCCATGAACTTCTCTCTCGCCGCCCTTCAAGTGCTGCCCGAGTCGGCCAGCAGCATCGCCCCGCAGGTAGACGCCATCTTCTGGGGACTGCTGGCGATCAGTGCGGTGATGACGGTGGGGCTATTTGTCGCCATCACGATCTTTCTGATCCGCTACCGGCACACGTCGGATGCGGATCGCACGCACACCCGACTGAGCCCGACATACCTGGAAGTGACCTGGACGGGTATCCCCATCCTCATCTTCATCGGCCTTTTCGTGTGGGGAGCGGGGGTGTTCGCGCGTGCCAGCAAGCCGCCGCCAGATGCGTTGGCCATCTACATCGTCGGCCTGCAATGGTACTGGGACGTGAAGCACGAAAACGGTCGCCACGAGATCGGCGACCTGCACGTGCCCGTTGGCCAGCCTATCCAACTGATCATGACCGCCACGGACGTGATCCACAATTACTACGTGCCGGCCCTGCGCATCCAGCGCAACGCGATGCCGGGTAAGTACTCGACGCAGTGGTTCACCGCGACCAAGCCGGGCAAGTACCGGATCTTCTGCAACGAGTACTGCGGCACCAAGCACGGCGAGATGGGTGGGTTCGTCTACGCGATGCGGCCCGAGGACTACGAGACGTGGCTGGGCGAGCAGAGCGGCACGGGCCAGGAGAGCCTCTCGCAGACCGGCGCAAAGCTGTTCCGGCAGTTCGGTTGCAGCGGCTGCCACGGGGCGAACTCCAGCGTGCATGCTCCGAGCCTGAGCGGCATCTACGGCCATCCCGTGCCGCTGGAGGGCGGCACGTTCGTGACCGCCGACGACCAGTACCTGCACGACTCCATCCTCAAGCCGTCCTCGCAGATCGTCGCGGGCTACAAGAACATCATGCCCTCTTACGAGGGGCAGATGAGCGAGCAGGACGTGATCGCCCTCGTCGCCTACATCAAGAGCCTTTCACCCGCGCCGCCGGCCGCCGCCGTGCAAAGCCAGCCCATCCCTTCCTCGCCATGAGCCCCGCCGCCACCCTTCTCGACCGCGCTCCGGTCGCCGCGCCCCCCATGGCGGCATCTCCGTTGCGCAAACCCGATTATCTCAATGACGGGTACGGCCTCCGGTCGTGGCTCCTCACGCACGACCACAAGCGCATCGGCATCCTCTACCTGCTCTCGATCACGGTGTTCTTCTTCATCGGCGGCTGGGCGGCGGTGATGATGCGCCTCCAGTTGATGACGCCGCAGGGCAATCTCGTGACCTCCGAGAGCTACAACCGGCTGTTTACCCTGCATGGGGTAGTGATGGTGTGGTTTTTCCTCATCCCGTCGATCCCGAGCGTGCTGGGAAACTTCCTCTTGCCGCTGATGATCGGCGCGCGGGACGTGGCGTTCCCGCGCCTGAATTTGTTGAGCTGGTACATCTTTGTCCTGGGCGGCATCTTCACCCTCTACGCGACGATTTCGGGCGGCGTGGACACGGGCTGGACGTTCTACACGCCGTACAGTTCGACGTACGCGAACGGCCACGTCCTCGCGATGGCCTCCGGCATCTTCGTCGTCGGTTTCTCCTCGATCTTCACGGCGCTCAACTTCATCGTCACTCTGCACACGATGCGCGCGCCGGGCATGCACTGGTTCCGGCTGCCGCTCTTTTGTTGGGGCATCTACGCGACGAGCCTCATCATGGTCTTGGCCACCCCGGTCCTGGCGGTGACGATGGGGCTGCTCGCCCTGGAGCGCATTTTTGGGATCGGGGTGTTCGACCCGCGCATGGGCGGGGACCCGCTGCTCTTCCAGCACATGTTCTGGTTCTACTCGCATCCGGCGGTGTACATCATGGTGCTGCCGGGCATGGGCGTGGTCAGCGAGATGATTACCTGTTTCTCGCGCAAGTCGGTGTTCGGCTACCGGTTCATGGCGTATTGCGTGTTGGCTATCGCCATCCTGGGCTTCATCGTCTGGGGGCACCATATGTTTGTGTCTAGCCAGTCGATCTACGCCGGGATGGTGTTCTCTATCCTGAGCTTCCTGGTGTCCGTGCCCTCGGCCATCAAGGTGTTCAACTGGACAGCGACGCTCTACAAGGGGCGCATCTACTTTAACACGCCGATGCTCTACGCCCTAGGCTTCATCGGGCTATTTACCATTGGCGGCCTGAGCGGCCTGTTCCTGGCGACGCTCGCGGTGGACATGCACGTCCACGCCACTTACTTCGTTATCGCGCACTTCCACTACATTATGGTCGGCGGCATGGTCATGGCGTACCTCGGCGGCATCCATTTCTGGTGGCCGAAGATCAGCGGGCGCATGTACAACGAAAAGCTCGCGCAGTTCTCGGCGGCGGTCATCTTCATCGGCTTCAACCTGACCTTCCTGCCGCAGTTCGTCCTCGGCGGCCTGGGCATGCCACGACGTTATCCGAGTTACCCGGCCGAGTGGCAGGTCTTCCACGTGCTCTCGACCGCTGGGGCTTCCGTGCTGGCGGTCGGCTACGTATTGCCGCTGTGTTATCTGGGCTGGTCGTTCTTCTTCGGCAAACCCGCGCCGCAGAACCCATGGAATGCCAGCGGACTGGAGTGGAACGAAGCCGCCTCGCCACCCATCCGCACCAATTTCGAAAAGGTTCCGGTCGTGACCAAACAGGCGTACAATTACCCGTTCCCGATCAAAGCCTCCGTCAACGCCGATGCCTGAACACGCCGCCAGCACGATCCCCGAGCAGTTCGAGACGCGCCAGCAGCAGGAGGAAGCGGCCTCGCTGGGCATCTGGACGTTTCTGTCCACGGAGATCCTGTTCTTCGGCGGCCTGTTCCTGGCCTACGCCGTTTACCGGATGAGCTATCGTCCGGGCTTCGTCGAAGGCAGCCAGCACCTCTACTTCTGGATCGGCACGGTCAACACGCTCATCCTGCTCACCAGCAGCCTGTTCATGGCTCTGGCCATCCACTCCATTGAGGACGGCGACAGCAAGAAGCTGCGTCGTTTTCTTGTGCTGACGTTCGTTTTCGGTGCCGGGTTCCTCGGCCTGAAGCTGAGCGAGTATTACTTGGATTACCACGAGCATCTTGTGCCGACGGTCAACTTCAACCCTGCCGACTTTGCGCACGCCGACGCCACGAAGATGTTTCTGTTTTTGTACTTCGCCATGACGGGGCTGCACGCCATCCACATGACCATCGGCCTGAGTGCTTTGACCTACCTCTACCTGCGGGCGCGCCGCCAGGATTTCTCAGAGGAATACCATACCCCCGTGAGGGTTGTCGGACTCTACTGGCACTTCGTCGACGTGGTGTGGGTCTTCCTTTATCCCATGCTTTATCTCATCAGTGCCTGAGCCAAGATTCTTCACCCATGTCTGCCCAAGCCAGCCCAGAGCGGCGCACCCTCTTCCTCATCTACGTCAGCCTGATCGTCCTGCTGGTGCTGACCGCCATCGGAGCAAAGCTGCCTTTAAGCGCGGGAGTGCATGATCTCCTGGCCTTCGGCATCTCGGTCGCCAAAACGATCCTGATCGTGCTGGTGTTCATGGAGGTGCGCTACACCAAAGGAGTCGTGCGCGTCTTTGCCGGTGCGGGGTTGGTCTGGCTCTTCCTGTTGTTCCTGCTGACCTTCACGGATTACCTGACCCGAAGCTGGCGTTTTTGAAGCCGCCGCACTAGAGCGTCGCGAGCGTGGTCTTGAGATGCTCGGCAGCCCGCGCGCGGTCGTGTTCGTTCTTGAGTTGGTCGGCCGCGTCCGCGCCGATGAGCCTCACGTGGTGCCGCAACACTGCCCGGTCGTCGGCGCGGCGGATGTCCGGGGCAAGGCTGGCGATGGCGTTGAGCAGGCGCACGACGACATCGGGGTTGCTCGCGCCGTAGACGCGGATCTGGTCGAAGGCCGCCCGCGCGAACTCCTCGAAGGTCACGGCGGGCACCAGCACGCGCAGTTTGCCGTTGGTGTCGTAGCGGTCCGGAGCGGGCAGGTCGCGGCGGATCACCCCGCGCAGTCCGCTGCCCAGCCAGTCGATGCAGGTCAGCGCCGTGAACGGCTCGTTGATGCCGGGCGAGAGCGCATGCGCGGCGATCTCGACGAGCTGTTGGAGGGAAAACAGCGCGTCCTGATGCCGGGTGCGATAGTTGCCCAGGCTGAAACACTCGCGCAGGGCGTCGGCGATTTCACCGTCCTCCGCCCCGGATGGCAGCACATGCAGATAAGGAGTACCTCTCCCAACGAATTCACCTGGGCGTTTGACGAGCCGGAGTTGCAGATCGTGCCGCGTGGCCAGTTCCATCAAAGTCTTTTCGTCCACGCGTTGCAGGTAGCCGCTTTCTAGGGCATCCACTCTCCGCGTATCCCGCCAGTACGAAGCGTCCGGCGGACTTTGGCGCTCGCGGTCTTCGCCGAGTTCCTCGGGAAAGAACGTTTCGAGCATTTTGTGGAAATCCTCGCCCACCCCCGCGATGAGGTTCTCGGCCTGGATGCTCTGGGAAACGTAGTGGATGAAGAAGATCAGGACCCCCAACGATGCCAACGCCAGCGTGACGCCGACTGTCACCGAGAGGTACGGCACGAACGTGGATTCCTGCACGGATCGCACCGTGCGCAGGACCAGTAGGCAGTACACGAACGTGGCGATGAACGTGCCCATCGTGAACTGCACGCGCCGGTCACTGGTGAAGTTGCGCAGGACGCGCGGCCCATAGTGCGAGGACGTTTGGGAGAGCGTGGCGATGGTCAGCGAAAAGACGATGGAGACCACCGTCATCACCGAACTGGAGATCGCCGAGAGCACGCTGCGCGCGCCATCCGCTCCGCCCGCGAACACCCAGCCGAGGTTCTCGATCCACCCGGTGCCAACGGCGTGATCAAACGCCACGCTGCCCAGCGCCAGGCCGACCGCCAGCACGGCCATGGCGGCGGGCACGAACCAGAACGAATCCGCGAGCCGGTCGCGCAGCTTGATCAGGCGAAGTTTCATCGCTGCTCAACTCACGACTTCGCGGGGACCACCTGGACTCCGCCGCTTGCCGGAGGCGCATTCTCGAAGCGAAGCGCGGGGAAGCCGACCACGTCGTAGGTGGCCGAGGCGATGCCGATGCCCGCCGCGTCGAAGGCCGTCAGGATGTCGCGGCTCATGGCGTCTTTCAGGTCGCGCACGCCGCGCACGTTGTAGAGGAAGCGCATCGTCAACTCCAGCCAGTTGTCGGTGATGCGGTAGTAAACCTTGGGCGCCATGTCGTCGACCGTGATGAAATAGCGGCGTTGCATCATGTCGATCTCCGCCTCGGTCACGTCGGCACGTTTGAGCGCGTGCTTGCCCGCCGCTTCGAGCAGGATCTCCTCGGCGCGTACCCGGTTGGCCGTGTAGGTGATGGGAATGGTCATCTCCTCCCAGATGTAGGGGAAGTCGCGCGTGTAGTTGTAGACGGGGTTCTTGAAGATGGCCCCGTTGGTGACGGTGACCACGCGGCCCGTGTACTGACGGCTTTTCACCCAGACCGCCGGGTCGGAGGAACTCACCGCCGGCGGCTGGCCCATCTCCATGATGGTGGTCTGGATAAAACCCAGCGCGATCACATCCCCGCGCACGCCGCCCATCGTGATGCGGTCGCCCACGCTGAAGTTGTTGCCGCGCAGGATCACGAAATACCCCGCCACGGAAGTGACCACGTTTTGCAGCGCGAACGCCAGACCCGCCGTGACCAAGCCGATGGCGGTGGTCAACCGCTCGGGATTGTCGAACCACACCGACATCAATCCGAGCAGCAGCAACGCGGTGCAGAAAAGACTGCTGCCTTGCCTGACCCAGAACACCAGCCGCTCGTGACGACCATTGCTTGCCAGCGCGTGTGCCAGGGCGCGCAACGCCCAGCGCACCAACAACACGATGCCGATGAGCGCCAAGCTGATGAGAAGTTTCTGGAGGTTGGTCGAGTTGAGGCCGATGAAGCGGATGCCGAAGAGAGTCATGGGGAGAAAAGCTGGGATGGCTGCAAAGATTTGCCGATGCTTGTGTAAAGGCAGCCGCACCCACGCGGGGCGGCTGGTTCGGTCCCACTTGCATGGATTCAAAGCCCGAGAGCGCCAAAGGCAACGAACCGCCCACGCATACGCTAGCTTGTTCCCATACGCGAAGGATTTCCTTGGGGCTGACTTGTCGGCATGTCTGATCACCTTGCTAGCAGCTACCTGGTCCGCTTCCATGTTGGACTGTCGGCAGAGCATGAAGCCAGCTGTTCTGCCAGCCGAGGGATCGAAGGCGGAGAGCTAGTTGGAGCCCGGCGCGCACAGCGCGCTCCAGGCAAGTGCTCGGCCCGGGCAAGCGGCACACGGTGGTCCGCGTCAAGCTCGTGACTTCCTTGATGGCGCAGCAACTTCCCGGCCGCGTGACGGCGGCGTACCTCCACGTAGCGGCCAGCGCGCGTGCCCGGCTGCCGGCCAAGGTCATCTGCTCGGTTCTCGCGCGTCGGAAGGCGCGGGCATGTACCTCAGAGTGCGGCGGGCAAGCTGCCACCGAGGCGCGTTCACACCAAAGAGCCAATGCGTGAACATTCCGCGGGCGTTTTTGAGCGGGTGTCAGAGGTCGGCGACCTCTACGACGTGGGGCATGCCCAACTTCACGCCGCGCGTGAACTCCGCCGAGTGGTCGCGTGCGATCACTTTGTAAACATCTCGCATGGAGAATGCTAACAATGGGATTCGAACCCATGACCTGCTGATTACGAATGAGCTGTAGTTCCCTAGGTAAGTGGCTTTCTCCTCTGAGGATGCTCACCCATGAAGACGGGTGAAACCGCAAAATTGCTTGTTGTGAGGGCAGTAAAAGGCAACAGTGCTTCATGGCAAAAGAGGCCAAGTTCACGCCGGTCAAAACAGGGGTGTCGCAGTACCCATGGCGGATCAACATTCCCGCCGGGTTGAGCGAGTCCGGCAAGCGTGAACGTCGGTTCTTCAGCACGAGGGTTGAAGCTCAGACTTTCGCCGACCAACAGAAAACCCGCATCCAGAACTTTGGTGTCTTCGAGAACGGTCTGACTGCTAGCCAACGCGAAGCGGCCGCATCAGCCTTTCGCCTGCTCGGCGACGTGTCGCCACAACGATTGGTGGAGATCGTTGAGCAGTTCCTGGCACGGGAAAAGGCCCGTGCGGCCAGCATCACCTTCCAGCAGTTGGAAAAGGAATTCACTGGTTCCAAAAAGACAAGGAGCGCCGCATACTCACGGCAAATTCGTCAGGCGTTTACGAAGCTTGTGGCTCATGCCAAAAGGAAAGTTTCGGACATAGAAGCCAAGGACATTGACGCCGCACTGAGAGGTTTGTCCGAAACTAACCGCAATCTTCTTCTTCGCGTGCTGCGGGCGGCGTTCAACTACGCCGTCAAAAAGCAGTGGGCCACGAAGAACCCCGTGGCTGCGCTGGATTTTGCGAGCGAGCGTCACGGGGAGGTGGAGGTGCTCACCAACAGGGAGACGGCAAAACTGCTGGTGGTAACACGCCGCCACGATCCTGCGCTGTTGCCGTACAATCTGTTCGGGATGTTCGCGGGAATCCGGCCTGAGGAACTGCAACGGTTGCGATGGGAACACGTCCAATTGGATGAGCGCCACGTTGTTTTGCCAGCGAATGTAACCAAAACCAGGCGGCGGCGTGTCGTGGACATCGAACCTGCCTTGGCAACGTGGATGCACTGGTACACCGCCCAATTCGGAACCCCAACGGGCCTCGTCACTCCCAAGCAAAACCTCAGGAAACGTCTGCGTGCCCTCCGCTTAAAAGCCGGGTTCAAAGATTGGGTTCAGGATGTGATGCGCCATACGTATGCGTCAAACTGGCTGGCCAAACACGGCGATATTGATCGACTGCTGATGAACCTCGGCCATTATAGCTCCAAGGTACTGTGGGAGCATTATCATAAAGCCGTGCTGCGAAAGGACGCTGAAAAATTCTGGTCGTTAGTGCCTTTTCGACTTACTGCGCCTAGCAAGATAGAAAACGAAAAGTCACAATGTTCACGTTAGATCAAAAATGCTGGGGGAGTGAACCATCATGAACACCAGTGATCGGTATATGCTGAATTTACAGCCTGAAGTCAAAGACACGGCTGCCACAACTTTAGCGTTGCTCAAGCAACTTGAGGCAAAAAGTAAAGTTTGGTTCGTTACTCTCCGATTTTATGACGAAGGAGATGCGCGGGCGGCGAAAGACGCGCTTTCTCAATTCGCCAGAAATCGAGGAGACCTAAAATTTAGAAAAAACATAAATTCTTCCGCGTACAGTCTAGTCAAAGCAGACGAGAAATCTTCGCCGGAGTACATTCACCAAAGAGGTGAAGCCGTGTACCTGCCATTTGACGACTACATCCCTGCCGAATGCTGCGAGTTGCTAGATGTCATTCACCACACTCGTGCAGAGATGTTGCCCGTATCTCGATCACTGGTAAAATCAATAACCAGCTTTGTCAGCACATATAGGTCGTTGATTATAATCAGAGCTTCAGTGAGTACTTACGGGTATTCGGCAGTCCTCAAAAAGGCAATAGACCTGCTGGAAGCGAGTAGAAAACCTTATGGTGAATATGATCTCAAAGATTATTATGCTCATAACAAGGAATACTTTGATCCTCCTTCGATCGACGTTTTGCTTGATATTCATCAAAATCTTTTGAGCGTTGGTTCAATCGTCGAACAGGTCGGCGCAGCGACGTCACCTGTCGTTGTAGTGATCAGTGGCAATGCAAAAAATATTGATATTGCAGTCGACGGTCAGCCACTTCGATTGAGCAGATCTAAGATATGTGGCGTCCTAGCGTTGTCGCTACTGAAGTATGACGAGTGGTTCGAAGCGAAGGCATTTTGTGAAATCGCGTTTCCGCTAGAAAAGCCTTACAACGCAAGGGGGCAATTTGACGCGGCGTTGAGGGATATGAAGAAAAAGCACCCTCCATTCAGTTGGGATGCTGATGATAAAGGGAATCGCCGCATCACGGGTGCCATCGTTAAACTTCGAACGGATAAACAAACCGTTCGAGAGTTCCTCCATCAAAAGGAATAAATCCGACTTGTAGGGATAAATATCGCACGTCCAGATGTCGTGTATGCGGCCTCCTCTGTAGATGCGTCTTCAGTGTCTTCAAGCATCGACGCATCTGTTATTCCGGCCATGCTCACTGCACCTCCACATGCAAGCGAGCGATCAACCCAAAGACCTGTTGACGAAAGAAGAGCTTCGTCAGCGGCTTAACCTGCCGTCCACTCGGATGGTGGATGAACTCATGCGTAAGCGCATGATCCCCTTCCATAAATGGGGAGCAAAAACGGTTCGCTTCGACTACCAACGTGTCCGCGCTGCCCTCGACAGATTCGAGCGCAAGGAGGTCGGAAGGAGCTAGCAACAGATTTCTTCGGCTACCGCCACTGCGGGAACCGAGAAAAAGCGGCCCACCTTCTGGCGCTTCGGTCAGAAGATGGGCGCTTCCACCGAGGCCGACGCACTCGCTCCCTCAGAAAGATTGGGTGTGCGCCACAGCAGAAAGCAGAATCGTATGAAGACCAACCGTAATCAATCCAACGTTCTCGCCGCCTTCGCCACCGCCCTCAAGGCGGCACGGGCTAACGGGAACAAACTCACGCAAAAAGAGGCGGCGAACATCGCTTTGGCAACCATCGCCAAGCTGTTCAATGACGACGGCAAGCCGATCACTATCACCCCTCAGCAGCGTGACGAGTTGAAGATGATCTTCTATCCGAAGTCCGAGTACCGGATGAACGTCATCAAGGCCATCCTCAAGGTGGCGGGCTGTACGCTGGACAGCACGACGGGAGAGCTGCTGACGGGCTTACTTACTCCCGCGCAGTTGGAGAAGAAGTTGGCGGCCGCTCAAGCGGAAGCGCCAACCGTCGACTGGAGCAAACTGGCTCAAGAGGAGGGTCCCTCCTTACCTGCCGACAATCAGGAGGACCCAGCCAGCGGCGAGGAGAACGCCGACGCCAGTGAGGAGGAGCCACCCGCGGCCGCGCCGGTGAAGCCGTCGAAGTAGAAGGACAAGTAGTACCGGCTGCCGAGATCGTTAGACGAGATACATGAAGGGTGGGAGGTTCGCCTCCTGTCCTTTTTCTTTTCCCGCTATGGCAAACGCGGTGCATCCCCTGACGCGTCCGGCTGATCCCGGTCTCGCTGCCCAGAAATCCAGTCCCGTTCCGCCAGCACCCTCCTTGGATTACCCACGCTGCGGCTACAATTTCTCCTGCGACATGGCTGCCGCCGAGAAGTGCGCGACGTAAATGTTTGGTTGGGAACTTCGCCGCGGCTCATTCCATGCTTTAGCATGAGCATCATGTCGCCCAAAATCAGCCACGTCTTGCCCTTGCTAGCCGCCTTGGCCTTCCTGGGCCACATCCATTATTCCAAAGCTGCCCACTCGGTGCGCCACTCGTTCACGGTTTTCCCGACGCATGAAAAGTAGCGCCCTGGTTCCCATGAAAGCGATCCTCCGATGCTTGGCCGTCGTTCTGGTGCTCGGAACCACCAGCATCCACGCCGCACCTCCCGCGCCGAAGATCCCGCCCAAAGCGGTGTACATCGCCATTAAGTCCGTCGACTCCACCGCCATGACCATCACCGTGGAACCGCGCAACAGCATGTCCACGGAAGCCAAGACGTATAAACTGACGCCTACCACCGTGGTAAAGGTGTACGGAAATCCGGCGACATTGGCCGATCTGAAGCCCGATTTGGCCATCCACTTCACCCTGGCAGCCGACAACGTGACGGTCACCGAGTTGTCCGCTTCGAGGCCACCGGCGGGTTCGTGACCATTTATAGTTGGCGATCTGTTCGCTGGAACCGGTATGATGGCAACTTATCTTGTGAAGTAGCAACTTGACGACGTTTGTTGATGGTACTATCTTGCGGAGGTCGAAGGTTATTCACTTGCCGGAATCATAGATAAAAAATTAGGGAAGCTTGGTGTTAGGTTTTAATCAGCTCGGGTCGGCCAAAGATATTCAGCCGCCCGAGCACGTCGGGATAGTAAAGCATGCAGCGTAGTGAATTCGAAAACAACCAAGCGGTGAGCAGTGATCTTTCTGGGTTGAAGATCGACGGAGGCATAAGTGCGCCTGTGGGATGCCTCGGGATGCGGGATGTCACAACCCTCCGACGTGTAGCTGCCGTCCGCCTAGGATCGGCAACAGAGAGCAGTCTCGCTTCGGCCATGCTCGTCCATTGACTTGGAAGCATCGGCCCCAAAGCCACTTGTCGTGCAAACACGGCGGTTGGCACACCTCAACAAACAACGAAAGGCTCAACGAGGGGAAAGTCCGCGAGCCGAACAAGACAAGGAAACCAACTTTACTATGGCAAACTACTATGGATCAGCGCGGTCAAATTACTTCAAGGTCAAAGACGAAACCGCCTTCCAGGCTTGGGCGAAACTACGGGGTCTAGAAGTGTGGGAGCAAAACACCGAGGGCGAAAAGCGTTTTGGCATCTGCCCCGATGACAATTCGGATAGTGGCGGCTGGCCTCACTTCGTTTCCGATGAGGACGGGGGCAGCAAGGTGGTGTGCATCGAAAAAGAACTGGCGCAACATCTCCAAAACAAATCGGTGGCCGTGTTGATGGAAACCGGTGCCGAGAAACTTCGTTATCTGGTTGGCTACGCCATCGCCATCAACAATAAAGGCGAGACGGTAGAAATCAGCTTGGACGACATCTACCAAGCGGCCGAACGCTTGGGCGACGAGGTGACCAGCGCAGAAGACTGAACTCGCGTACCGAGGTAATCGGCCGGCACAACACAAGTTTCGTTCCGGTCACCTTCGTCATCCTCTCGCATAACATCGGAAAAACGGTCGAGCATCTCTCAGGCGGTCAATAACGAGCGGTTCCTCTGATGAGTGTAGATAGATAAGGAAGAATATTTGATGCACGATTTTCATTCGCTCAGGTCGGTCAAAGATGTTCGGCCGTCCTGAGCACATCGGGATAACAAAACATGCAGGATAGAAATTTCGAGAATAACCAGCAATCGAGCGATGTTGGTTCAGAATTACGAGTCGAAGATTTCGGCGGTGCTACAGGTGCACTAGGGATACACATCGTCCTTCCTCCTCGTGCGGTCGTCAAGGTGCCTGGTGCGTCTAAGACTGAGAGTGAGGACGAACGCGAGCGTATTCATTTCACGCCAGACGTGTACCAACTGGCTGTTGAGACAAGGCGGCGACGGGAAAAGGCAAGATTAGGTTCGACCACTGTTTCGTTCTCGCTCTCGTTCGCCCGCAGCAACGAGGTGAGCGACGCGATCATCCACCGACAACTTCAGAGGATTCAAGTCGTGACGCCCTCGTGCTACGAGCGTCGTGGAAAGCAATATACGCCCAGCTACAATGGTCAGTGGATTTTTGATGCTCTCGGCTGCTTCGAGCATCGGAGCATGATCTATGACGCTGCCGCCCGATTGGCACGAAATCACCACCTTGAGCCTGAAAATCCTGAAGATTTGTACAACGACGCTTGGTACGAGTACCCTTTATCGCATTCGTTCCATGTGCTTGCACCGTTGTCCAACGATGATCTAATGACGATCAATGCGTTCGAGGCGAAGAACTATGGCTTGGTCAACGCGGTGCTTCTATCGGCCTACCGAGCTAAGCCGTTCGACAAAGTGGGTCAGGGTATCATTTACAAGAAGATGTCGGCCAAGGAACTGGCGTTGGAGTTGCCGTACAGTCCGCAGACAATAGGCAAATACCTACAGCAATTGGTTAGGAACGAGGTGTTCATTGCGCATCCAGAGTGTCCCAAATACTTCCGTTGCACGATGGCGTAAAGGGCGTAGAGAAGTAATTCGAGCCGAAGTGAACGTCAAAATAGTGCAAAACGATTATAAAATAATGCATTTCGTACTCTATATAGAGCGAGAGAATGTATGTGTTCGTAAGCGTGAGGAATAGCTGAACCCTATCAAAAGTGAAGAGATAAACGCCAATCCATCATCCGATTGCGTCCCAAGAAGTTTTTGATTACCACTATATAATGACTGGAAAATATGCTTAATAGTAGCTTCTTATTCCATCGAAACTCATTCAGTCTTACGGAATGAGTATTTTATTTAAAGGGTTTTCTAATCATTATATAATTAACTATTCAGGATGTCACGCTTTGATCGAAGTCTGTAACTGTATTCATTTGGTCTCTATATAGAGTACGAAATGCATTATTTTATATTCACTTCGCATTTTATTTAATTTGTCATGAAAGAAATACAAATTCACCAATCAGAAAAGGTCGCAATCATTAAACTTTATAGGGTGTAGGCAGGTGGCGGATGGTTTTGCTACGCTGCGGGCATG
>CAXTMD010000018.1:0-22035 GCA_964245035.1 uncultured Chthoniobacterales bacterium | reverse complement strand
CGAAGGGCGTCCGTCCGCACAGCAGATACCAGAGCGTGACGCCCAGCGAATAAATGTCCGAGCGCATGTCGATCCGCCGCTCCGCCGCCGGGCCGAACTGCTCCGGACTGGCAAACGCCGGCGTGCCCACAAAACCGTGCCGCGTCTGGTCCGCGCCGAACGCCGTGTCGGCGTCCACCCCTTTGGCCAGGCCCCAATCGATGACCTTGACGAAGATCGTCCCGCTGCCGCCGTCGTCCTCCCGCGGCGCGGCGAGCATCACGTTGGACGGCTTCAGGTCGCGGTGCACCAGTCCGCACGCCTCGGCCGCCGTCAATGCGCGGGCCACCTGGATGCTGACCTCCAGCGCCGCCATCGCGGACAATGGCCCCGCGAGGCGCACGCGCGCTTCGAGCGTCTCGCCCTCGACCAGTTCCATAACGTAGTAGCACTCGCCGTCCTGCTCGCCGTAAAAGGTGACGCTGGCCACGTTGGGGTGGTTGAGTTGGGCCGCCGCACGCGCCTCGCGCAGGAAGCGCGCCTGTGCGCTCGGGTGCTCCAGAACGGTCTCGTTGATGACCTTCAGCGCCACCGCCGAGCGCAGCACGGTGTCGTAGGCCCGGTAGGTGATGGCCATGCCGCCCGAGCCGAGTTCCACCGGGCGGCCATCCTCGCCGACGACCACCTCGAAGTGACCGTAGCGCAGCCGGTGTCGCCCCTCCCCCAGCCCGTCGGCACCGGAGACCGGCGGCTCGTCCTCGCCGAACAACGCCATCCCCACCGAGCAGCGCAGACACTCCCCGCCGAGGCCGGTCCGGTTCAGCGGCTGGCGGCAGGACGTGCAGAGCGGCGCGGGCGCGGCCCCGTCCGTGGCGCGGGTTGGGAAGCTCGGGTCGTTGTCTGGGTTGCTGGCCATGCCGCTCTGGAGACGGGCGGGAGTCTACTCGGGGAATGCCGAGGACACCAGCCGGCCGATGGGTGGACGCGGTTCGGCCCCCGCCGGTCTCTTTTAGTCGACGCCGTGGCGTTGCAAAACCTCGCTGGCCAGCAGGGCCGCCGCCGTGCGGGTCTCCACGCCGAGCTTCTCGAAGATGTGTTCGAGGTGCTTTTTGACGGTGCGCAGGGCGGCGTCGAGGATGATGGCGATCTCCGGCGACGTTTTGCCCTGCCGGACCCAGTAGAGCACCTTCGCCTCCTGCCGGGTCAGCTTCAGTTCGCGCAGGAGCACCGCGCTGGGATCGCGCGCCTCTTCGAGGAGCAGGACTTCCAGGCCGCTTTCGTCCGATAGGGAACCCTCTTCGCCGAAACGGCGGGCGCGCAGCCCCGCGCGGCAGGACGACAGCCAGGGGAACGCCTCTCCGCCGGTCCGGCCGGGCAGCAGGGTCACGGCGGGATCGAAGTCGTCCAGGTGGCGCGCGAGCAGGTTGTGGGCGCTGCGGGTGCAGAAAACGATGCGCCCCTCCGGGTCGACGACGAACACCGCCTGCGCCATGCCTTGTTCGAGCTGCGTGCGGACGCTGCGGTGCAGGCGGCCCCGGGTCTGAAGGTCACGGCGCGCTTGCCGGAGTTCGATCTGCAAGCGCATTTTGACGAGAGCCTCCTCTACGCGCAGGGGTCGGGAGAGGCAGTCGACCGCCCCGGCGGCGAGGGCTGCGAGCCGGGTGGCCGTATCGTCCGCCTCGGTCATGGCCAGGATCGGCACGTCCGCCAGAGCTGGCGCCGCCTTGAGACGGCGGCAGGCCTCGACCCCGGCGCGCCCGGGGATCGCCACGTCGAGCACGACGAGGTCGGGCTGGCAGCGGGACCACTGCGACGCTGCCATGGCGGGGCTGTCTGCCAGCACGACCACGCAACCCGCGCGGCTCAGCAGATCAAGCAGGTCGGGCAAGGCAGCCGGGGCGTCGTGAATCACCTGCACGGTGGGGCGCAGGGTTTTCACGGCGGCGAACAGCGGGGCAAGGTTATACATAGAGGATGATGAGGTGAGCTGGGCCGCCGGAACGCACGCGGCCTACCCATATTTCAAGATTCCCCGGGCCGTTATTCCCGAAACGTTGCACTTTTTTTGCTAACCGGTGTCGACGAAGCTCCCGCCCGGGGGAAGACGCGGATAATCTTCTTACGCAAAATACTTTCTCTGAGTAGTTTACGTATTCAATACCCGGAAGGCACCCCGGCGCAAACCCACCGGCCTAATTCGCCGCGCCAGGCAGCTTCTTGTTTCCTCGGGGACAAACCACCCCAGCAAAGTAAACTGTCTACCGAAAAATTTATGAAGTCAGCAGGCGGTACAGGTAGCGCAGCTCGTCCTCGACTTCCGCTGGCTCGGCGACGGTGAGCGCGATCTCGGCCCGCAGGGCCTTGCGGTAACGCTGCCGCAGCCGCAGTAGCGAGGTGCGTAGCGTGGCCACCGGCCAGCCCAGCCGCGCGGCTACCTGTTCCTGGCTGCCGGGAGCCTGGGAGCCGCCGACCAGAAAAGGCCTCAGTTCCTCCAAGGTCCGCGCTTTGCCGGCGGCGTCGTACTCCTCGTGCAGCCGCCGCCAAGCGCGGCTGACCAGCAGGGCCGCCCACGTCTGGTCGTAGTACCCGCTTTCATCGAACTCGGAGGCCGTGAGCAGCGCCGATTCCACCTCCGCCAGCACGCCGTCCATGGACACGATCTGCCGGCCGCCGCCGCGCTTGAGCGCACGGGCACGGTCGTGCTCGTTGGCCAGGAAATGTTGCAGGGAACCCAGCAGGAAGGTGCGCAGGCGGCCCTTTTCGCGCTGGACGCGCTGGAGGGTGTTTTGTTCGAGCAGGTGCGCGAAAAACGCCTGGGTGAGATCCTGCGCGTCGCTGGAGGCATGACCCTGCCGGCGCAAAAACGCGTAGAGCGGCGGCCAGTAGGCGCGGCAAAAGTCCGCCAACGCTTCCTGTGCCTCCTCGGGCGACGCTCCCTGCGCGGCCAGGAGCACCACGCTCCAATGCGTCGTGTGGAAAGGAGCGCCCCCCTCCTGCAATGTGCCGGGGATGCCCCTCACGGGGGAGAGCATAGTGAACGCCCGGGCGGTTGCAACGTCGTTGTCGGACACGTCGGCGGGCACCCGGCTCTTCTCCTTTTTCCTGAAGGCTGGCAAGGTACGGCGATGGACGTATGGTGGCCGCCGCCCGCCGCGGCTATCAACGGGGCGTCGTTTCTGCTCCTCGTCCAGCATCCATCCACGTGAACATCGTCCATCGCATCCTCCGCCTCCCGTCGGTTCTCGCGTTTTTTGCCGCGTGCGGCCTTTTCGCCCAAGCCCGTGCGCAGACCGCCTACACCGCGCCGTCGAGCAACCGCGTCGACCTGAACTTCAACTACGACTGGAAGTTCTACAAAGGCACGCCAGCCGGGCCGACGACCCCGCAGGCCGTCGGCTTCGACGATTCGAAGTGGACCGCCGTCAGCCTGCCGCACACCTGGAACGATCTCGACCGCTACCGCGAGTGGATCGCCACCAACGCCCAGGACAACCGGCAGCCGGCCGGCGATTATCCTGATGCGGCCTGGGGCCAGGCACCGGCGGCCGACCCGGTGCTCGGCACGAGCGGGGCGTACTACGGCGTGGGCTGGTACCGCAAGCACTTCACGCTCGACGCCTCCTACGCGGGCCGCAAGGTGATCGCCGAGTTCTCGGGGATCAGCCGCTGCGCGCACTTCTACGTCAACGGCCAGGACGTGGCCTACCTGCCCGGCACCACCACCGCCAACACGATCCAGTTGCCCGCGATCACCGGCATCAACGGCGACACCACCCTTCCCGCCGAGACCCTCAACTGCGGCTACCACGAAAACGGCATCGGTCCGTGCGGTGTGGATCTCACCCCTTACCTGAACCCGGCCGGCCAGGACAACCTGATCGCCGTGTGGGTCACCAATGATTTTAACTACGTCACCCAGGAGTACGGCGTCTCGCTGCCTTACGGTCAGCCCTTCAACCTGAACTTCGGAGGCCTCCAGCGCGACGCGGTCCTGCACGTCGCCGATCCGCTTTACCAGACGCTGCCGCTCTACCGCAACCTGGGCACGGTGGGCACCTACGCCTACACCGCCAACGTCGACACGCTCAACCGCACCGCCGACCTCACCGTCACCTCCGAGGTCAAGAACGACTACACCGTCGACAAGACCGCCACGATGGACACGGTCCTCGTGGACGCGGGCGGCAACCAGGTCGGCACGACGGTCACGACCGCCGCGCAGACCGTCAAGGCGGGCACGAAAGCCACCTTCACGTCGGCGGCGAGCCTGACCGGCGTGCACCTCTGGGACACGACCTACCCGTACCTGTATCAGGTGTACACCGTCCTCAAGGTCGGCGGCACGGTTGTGGACGTGAACAAGATCCCGCTGGGCGTCCACAAGTGGAAGTTCGGCTCGACCATCGGCCTAGAACTCAACGGCCACCCGATCTATCTGAACGGCTACGCGCCGCGCACGACGATGGAGTGGCCGGCCGTCGGCATCCCGCCGGACTGGATGGTCGAGTACGATTTCAACCTCATCAAGCAGAGCGGCGGCAACTTCGTGCGCCCGATGCACAGCGCGCCGCGCAAGATCCAGGTCGACGCCGCCGACAAACTCGGTGTGGTCATGGTCTGCCCCGCCACCGCCACCGAGAACGACGAAACGGTCGCGATCAACTGGACCCAGAAGGTCGCCGACATGCGCGACGTGTGCGTCTACTTTCGTAACAATCCGAGCGTGTACTTCTGGGAGGGCAACAACGGCGACCTGAGCGCCACCCACATGCAGAACATGATGGACGTCACCGCGCAGTTTGACCCGGGCAACGTCGACATCACCCCCGGCCGCGACTACCGCGACAACACGCGGCTCATCGGCACCCGCGCCGCCGGCACGGGGGCCGACGCGGCCCAGCGGCAATATTCCTCGCCCATCGAGAGCAACGTGCGCGACGCCAACCGCCCGATCTGGGATGCCGAGTACGCGCGCGGTGAATGCCCGCGGCGCGTGTGGGACAACTATACGCCGATGCTCAACCCGTTCTGGGACGGCAAGAACCCCGACCCGACACCGGTGCAGGGCAGCGTCGCCACCTTCGGCGACACGACGCACAAGTACCTCGTGGGCGGGTTCGGCTACATCTCCAACCTGTACTACGAGCAGACGGCCGGCGACGACCCGCTGGATACCACCGTCCCGGCCGGCGGCAGCGGCATTAACTGGGACGCGGGCGCGGGCATCAACGACTACCTCGCGCTGATCCCCAACGGCACCAACTCTGACGGGAGCACAGACTACGCGAACGGTTACTACCGACTCATGAACTCGGAGGAGTTGATGATCGAGAACACGGCCAAGTACTTCGGCCGCTATGAAAACAGCGTCTTCGAGCAGCCCGCGGCCACCAGCGCCGCGAGCGGGGTGACGGTCGGCGGAGCCAAGATCATCTGGGCTGACTCCGTGACCGACGGCCGCCTGAAGGACGTGGACGTGGCGCGGGTCAGCGGCGCGGTGGACGGCGCGCGCCTGCCCAAGGAAACTTTTTACGGCATGCGCGTGGCGCAGAACGACGTGCTCGGCGTGCCCGACATCTACGTCGCCGGCCACTGGAACTACCCGGCCGGCACGGTCAAGACCGTGTACGTGGTCAGCAACACCTCCCAGGTGAAGCTCCAGACCTACGACGCGAGCGGCAACCTGATCAAGGACTACGGCTTCGGGTCAAACAACTTCTTCCCCTCGCAAATCCTCTCGCCCGGCAGCGACCAGGTCAACAAGTACGTCTTCGCCTTCAACAACGTCGCCTTCCAGCCCGGCTACATCCAGGCGCAGGGCTATAATGACGGGTCCTCCGCCCCCGTGGTCCAGACGAGCCTGACCGATGCGCTTCATCCGTCGCTCAAGACGGCAGGCGACCCGGCGTCCATCCGGATCACGCCCATCACCGGCCCGCAGGGCTGGCTGGCGGACGGGGCGGACATCGTCATGTTCGACGCCGAGGTCATCGACGCCAACGGCCAGCGCTGCCCGACCTACGAGGACAAGGTGACTTTCACCGCCAGCGCCCCGGCGACGGGCACGTTCCTGGGCGGCTTCAACACGGGGGTCCGCTACTCGACCAACATCAATCATCTCACGACCTACGGGCTCAACATCGAGGCGGGCATCAACCGGGTGTTCGCCCGCTCCACGCGCACGGCGGGCACCTTCACGCTCAGCGCCACCGGCACGTTCGTCAACGCCGCGGGCAAGACGATCAACCTGACCTCCAACCTCGCGTCGGTCGCGTCGACGGTGTTCCCCGTGACCAACGGCCTGACCGCCACCGCGCCGCAGAAGTACACCGTCGCACTCGGCACCGAGCCGACGCCGGTGGCGGAAGGTGCCGCGCCGCCGCCGCCTTCCAACGCCCCGCAACCCGCCCCCGCGTCCAACGTGCAGGGCCTTGCTTACTCGGGCACCCACCAGAATCAAGCCGTGCTCGTGGAAAACGCGCAGCCCGGCGACAAGGCGTACGTCGATTCCAACACGATCACCCTGCCTAGTACGTTGCCGGGTTACCTGATCGGCGGCGAGTACATCCAGCCGTTCCTGGCGGACAACAACGCCGCGCCGGCCACCGACCAATACCAGTTCAACACGTCGCGCTATTCCTACCTGTACCTGATGCTCGACGCGGCCGACGGCATCCCGAACAACGACGGCAACTCCGGCTACCAGTGGACCAAGCAGGCCGAGACGGTGACGCTCAACGGCCGCACGATGAACATCTACAAGAGCGTGCTGGAAGCGCCCTACGCGCCGGTGTTCCTGGCGTCCAACAACTACCAGAACGACGCGCCGGGCTTCGATGGCAAGAGCAACATGTACCTGGTGTTCATCGTCTCGGCGGAGGAACAACTCCAGAACCCGAACGACGCCATCACGGCCACCAGCGAGCAGAACACCACCACCTACAAGTACAGCAACGCCATCGACGGCGACGTGACCACGCACTGGAACGCGTCGAGCGGCAGCCTGCCGCAGGTGTTGACGCTGACCCTGCCCAAGCCGGTGAACGTCGGCGGCTACGACATCAACTTCCCCAACGGGACCAAGAACCCGTACAAATACTTGGTGGAGGTCAGTCCGGACGGCAACACCTGGTACAAGTCGCTCGACCAGAGCGCCAACGTGACCCCCGGAGAGTACGAGTACCGCGTGCCAGCCCCGCTGATCCAGAACTCCGCGAACGTGTCGCAGGTGCGCGTGACGATCAGCGCCACCACCGGCGGCAACTGGGCGGGCATTACCGAGCTGAAGGTCAACGGCGTACTCGCCAGCACGGCCGACACCCAGCCGCCGGTCATCACCAGCAGCCTGTCGCCGGTTTCGGGCCAGGGCGGCTACGCGATCACGCCTTACGCGATCACCGCCAGCGGCACCGTGACCGGCTACGCCGCGCAGGGCCTGCCTCCGGGCCTGACAGTCAACGGCGTGAGCGGCGTGATTTCCGGCACGCCCACGGCGGGCGGCACGTTCGCGGCGACGATCACCGCCATCAACGGCGCGGGGACCGGCTCGGCGGTGCTGGCCTTCAACATCGCCAACCCGCCGCCGGCACCGACGATCACCAGCACGCTGACCTACCCGCCATCAGGTACCATGATCCCGGCCGGTTCTGCCATCACGGCGGCGGACACTTACACGGCTACCGCGAACCCCACGCAGTACACGCCGCTGACCTTCACGGCGACTTTGCCCGCCAACCTCGGCCTCGCGTTCAACACGACAACGGGCAAGATTACCGGCACGCCGAAGTACCCCGGGACCTACACGATCCCGCTCTCGGCGACGAACCCCGGCGGCACCGGCCCCGTGGCGAACCTGTCCTACACGGTCACGCCCACCGGCACGCCGCCGTCGATCAACAGCCCAGCCACGGCTTCGGCTTACCTCGGCACGGCGTACACCGCCACCACCGGCATCTACGCGATCACCGCCAACGGCTCGCCAACCCTCTTTGGTGTCAGCGCGCCGAGCGGCGGCACCCTGCCGGCCTGGTTGAAGATCAACACAAGCACCGGCGTGCTCTACGGTACACCCGACACCCTGGGCAACGTCCCGGTCGTCGTGAGCGCGTCCAACGCCGGTGGCACCGCCACGGCCAACGTGACGATCTCGGTCGTCCGCAACCCGAACGCTCCGGTCATCACCTCGCCGCTGACGGCCAGCGGGCACGTGAACACGGCGTTCAGCTACACCATCACGGCCAGCCCCAGCGCGACGAGCTACTCCGTCACCGGGTTGCCCGCGCCGCTGCAGCTCAACGGCAACGTGATCAGCGGCACGCCGACGGCGACCGCCACCAACGCGTCCGTCGTGCTCAAGGCCATCAACTCCTACGGGTTCGACCAGCAAACGCTCGTGCTCAACATCGGCCCGGCCGTCGTCAAGCCCGTGCTCAGCGGTCCGATCAACGCGGTCGGCACCGTGGGCGCAGCGTTCTCCTGTCAGTACAGCGCGACCAATACGCCGACGGGTTACACCTTCACCGCAGCGTCGGGCACGACGCTGCCGGCCTGGTTACAGCTCGACACCGTCAACGGGACGCTCTCGGGCATCCCGAACGCCACCGGCACGACGACGCTGACCATCACCGCTTACAACGACGGCGGCACAAGTAATGCCGTCACGCTGAACATCGCCGTCAGCGCGGCCGGGTCGGACGTCAACCTGGCTTTGAACAAGCCGGTGGTGACCTTGAATCCAGCCATCGCCGGCAACCTGTCCAGCTACGCCGTGGACGGCTCGACCGCCACGCGCTGGGAAAGCCCGCACGACGACACGGAGTGGATCTACGTGAACCTCGGGGCGGTCTACACCATTCACGCGGTCGTCTTGAACTGGCAGCAGGGCGCGGTCGGTAAGAACTACACCGTCGAGATCAGCAACACCGGTGCCGACGGCAGTTGGACGAACTACGTGCCGCCCATCACGGGCAACACGGCGTACGGCGCGCTCACCTACACGGCAACCGCGCAGGCGCAGTACGTGCGGATGAACGGCACGTTGCGCGCGGGGATCTACGGCTACTCGCTGTGGGAGTTTGCGGTGATGGGTCAGCTCCCGGCCGCCTCTGGGGTCGTCGCGCCGACCGGCTTGGCCGCCAAGGCGGGTAGCAGCGCGGGGCAGATCGCCCTGAACTGGAACGCTGTATCGGGCGCGCAGAAGTACACACTCCAGCGCAGCACCAGCCAGGGCGGCAGCTACGCGACGGTCGGCACGGTGAACGCACCGGCAACGACCTTCACCGACAGCGACCCCAACCTCGCGGCGGGTGTGACGTATTACTACGAGATCGCCGTAACCACGTCGGCAGGCACTTCGCCTTTCAGCGCGCCCGCGGCGGGCACGCCGGACGTGCCCCCGGGCATCCAGGGCTGGCGCTACCAGTACTTCGGCCCGGCGGGTTTGAACCCGACGGACACCAACGGCGCGTCCGACGCGGCGAACCCGGCGCATGATGGCATCAACAACTTGTTGAAGTACGCCTTGGGCATGAACCCGACGGTCAACTACTACACGACCGGTGCGAACAGCCTGCCTGTGGTGCAAAAGGAAACGGTCAACGGCAAGCAGTACCTGACGCTGACCTTCACCGGCGCAGTCACGGACGTGACGTACACGGTGCAAGCGACAAGCACGCTCAATGGCACGTGGACCACGCTGGCGACCTTTAGCGGTGCCGGCGCGCTTGACACCATCACCGTGCAGGACACCCAACCCACCGATGCCTCATCGGCCCGGTTCATGCGCTTGCAGGTAACCGGACCGTAAACATCGGCTACGCGGCGGTGGAACTCCTATTAGGTTCCAAGATGCATGGGTCCTGTGACAGCGTATGCCGTCGCTGTTGGTCTGTCATCCTGAGGCGAGCTTTGCGAGCCGAAGGATGACGGAAAGGGAGAAGCGCGCAAGGTCGCACCGACACGGCTCAACTCTCCCGCGACCCGGTGCGGCCCACGGCCCAAGCCCACAGGGTGCGAGTTCATGCCCGTTGGGCGATCAATCAGGTTCGCGCAGTGAGGGGACGGCACACAAGCATCGCCTTTTCTACACACCGTCTTTCAAGATAGTTGAACCCTCATGGACAGGCTTTCTTTGGCTGTCCCCTCTTGAGGCGAGTGCAACGAGGCGCAGGAGGACAGAGAAGAAGGGCACGCGTGCGCCAGCACGACTCGACCATGTTGGAATCGGCATTAGTTGGGTCCTAACCGGAGCCCTGCCCTTGTGCGTTTCCGGCGGCATCCCACGAGCGAATCTGGCGCACGCCAGGAACGCGGCCGGCGCCACACCAGAAAGAGTGGGCAGATTTGCGTCTAACCTCCATTGGGTTGCAGAGCACTTCGCTGGTCGCTGTTCCCCTGAACTTGTCCGGCGAAAGACCACTGGTGGACGCTTCGGTTTGGCCACTTCTACGGCGATGGCCGTATATCGGAGCTGCCGCCCACCTGTTAAGCGTTGCGGACGCTTCCATGAAACCAAGACACAAACACACAAAGAGAAACGCCCTGTTCGCCCTCGGCGGACTGTTGCTGGGCACGGCCACCAGCCAGGCCCAATCCTCGACTGCCACCGCCACGACGGTGCCGGTCGGCTACCTGACGCAAACCGTCGCGGCGGCCTCGGGCAACGGACCCACCAATGCGACGCTGTCGCTGCCGCTCTACAACGCCGCCGTGTACGCCGGGGCGATCACCTCCGTGGACGGTTCGACCGCGTTTTCGAGTTCGGCGGCGGCCTGGACGACCAACCAGTTCACCACGACGCCGTTCTTCGCCCGCATCAAGAGCGGGGCCAACGTCGGCCGGTGCTTTCCGATCACCGCCAACACGGCCACGCAACTGACCGTCAGCCCGCAAGGCGCCACCGACACGCAGACGTACGACCTGCGCACCCTGCTGAGCAACGGCGACACCTTCGAGATCCTGCCGGCCAACACGCTCGGCAGCCTGTTCGGGCTCAACGGCGGACCTTTCCTGACGGGCAGCGCCGTCGGCACCGCCGACGACGTGTACCTGTGGGACGTGACGAAGAAGGCATGGTCCGTCTACTTCAACAACGGCAGCCACTGGCGCAGCGCCGCCTCGCTGCAAAACCAGGACAACGTCATGCTCTACCCGGAGGAGGGTATCTACATCGTACACCGGGACACCGCGAACCCGCTGACGCTCACCTTCCTGGGCACGACGCCGTCCACCACAGAGCGCACCGACATCCCCGGGACCGGGTCGGTCTACGTGGCCAACCGGTTCCCGGTGGACACCACCCTGGCCGGTCTGGCGCTCCAGAACCTCCCGGGCTGGCAGTCGGGCACCACGGTCGCCAGCGCCGATAACCTCTACGTGTGGAACGCCGCCAAGAACGCCTGGGACGTGTGCTTCTACAACGGCACCCACTGGCGCAGCGCCTCCAGCCTCCAGAACATCGAGACCACGGAAACCGTCCCGGCCGGCACGGCGATGTTCGTCGTGCGCCAGAGCGCGTCGGCGGCCAGCAACGCCACGTTCGTGGAAACACTGCCGTACAGCGCCGGCGGCAGCAGCGGTTCCTCGACCAACGCCCGTCCCCCGGGCCGCAGCGCCGCGACGGCCTCCGGCACCCACCTCGAACTCTGACCAAAACTAACATCCTGTCCGCTTCTACTGACATCCCATGAAAAAACGCACACTTTGCTTCTCCTTGGCCGCCGGTCTGCTGGCTTGCGCGCACGGCGCGTTCGCGCAGCAAACGACGGTCTACTTCAACTCCGGCACGACGAACGGAAAAGACTCCTTGTACTCGAACAAACTGCTGACGACGGTGCTCTCGGCCGGCAACGCCACGACGGCGGGCGACGGCGACGTACTGCGGCTGGGTTATTTCCAGAACGCGACGGCCAGCAATCTCTTCGGCAACGGCACGTTCGTCCCGCTCTCGGGCGCGGGCAGCACGGACACCTACACGTCCACCACGATCGGCGACGATCCGGGCGCGGCGAACGGCGGTGGCACCTTTGCGATGCAGTTGAACTTCTCGACCGCGGCGGGTTCATCCATCGGCAACAACCTGCCCAGCGCGGGCACGCCGCTGGCCATCGAGTTTTTCAACGGCACCACCTTGGCTAACTCCACCGCCTTCAACGCGGTGTCCGACAGCCTCTGGACCTGGGTCGCGCCGCAGACACCGCCCAGCGTCGTGGCCATGTCGTTCGACGACTACGCCCAGAGCCCGCTGGCCTGGCTCGGTGGGGATGCCAGCGCCTTCTACACGAGCCAGCCCCTCACCAACGCCGTGCCGGAACCCGCGCCGACGTTCGCGCTGGCGGTGGGTGGACTGGTGGCCCTGCTCGGGCTGAAGCGCCGCTTGCAACGGATCGCCCGTTAAACGATGACCCGACGCTTCCCTCCCCTGCCTGCCGGGAGGGAAGTGCGGCGGAGCGGCGGCGGTTCGCCGTGACTGCCTCTCCGCCACCCACCAAAAACTTCCCGTCCGCGGCGGACTCCTTTCGCCCGGTTTTTGCTGCGTTCTCCATCACCTTCTGCCAAATATTCCTGTCTTGCCGCATGTACTTGCCTGTTCAACACACCGCCACGTCCCCTGCTTTCTGGCGCGGGTGCTTCTCCCGCGTCCTCTGCTGGTTCATCGTCCTGACCGCGCTGCTGCCTCGGCATGGGCAGGCGCAGACGGCGGTGTCGCCCGGCGGGTTGGGTTCGTACGCCAGTTCCGTGCCCGCGGCCGAACAGGAGGTGGACGGCTACTACGGGTTGACGGCGGCGGAAGTCACCGGCAGCAACTCGCTCTTTGGCCTGGTCAAGCTGGACCCCTCGCTGGCCGGCTCCCCCTTGCCGACGAACCGCTGGTGGAGCGACCTGCTGGCGGGCAACCGCTCGGCCCAGTACGAGACGGCGGCCGGCGTCTTTGAACACACACTCTCGCAGGGCAAACCCACCGACAACCTGAGCGGCCTCTACGGCGGCCAGATGTGGTTCTACCCCGGCATGCTGGTGCCGCGGGCGTACGGGTTCGACCTCTATTATCCCAACGCCTGGACGAACAACCCGACCAACGCCGCCGTCGATCCCGGCCCGGCCTTGCAGGTCCACGGCGACCGCGGCTACGCCGTGCCGCCCGACGACATCCTGGTGGCCGACTTCGAGAACGGACTGCCGGCCGGGTGGACGATCACGCCTGTCGCCGGTTTTCCCAAGGTGTTCACCGCCCCCTCGCGTGCCGGCTGGAAGCACACGGTCAGCGGCACGCTCGGCACCGGCTGGGTGGACACCCAGAACGGCTCGGCGACGCTCTCGGGCAACGACTACGCCGGCGTGCTCGCGGGCACCTTCACCGCGCAGAAGCACTACCTCAACTTCCTGCTGGGCGGCGGCAAGGACACGACGTTTACCACGCTTTACGCGGATCTGAAGGACGCCAGCGGCAACGTGCTCTACACGGCCACCGGCGCGCAGAACACTACCCTCTCCTGGGTGACCTGGGATCTGTCGCCGTACGCCGGCCAGACGCTCACCTTTGAACTCGTGGACAAGTCGAGCGCGTCTTACGGTTTCATGGCGTGCGACGAACTCGTGCAGAGCGACTCGAACGCGCCGGCCACGCGCTACGGCACCGACCTGTTTGCGCAGAAATCGGTGGTCACCGGCTGGGGCGACTGGAACGTGGACTTCGAGCTGGCCGACGGCAACGGCCTGGCCGCCGACGTGACGATGGTGCGTGGCGTGCCTTTCACCTGGTCGACCTGGAAGGGCGGCGTCAAGCCCAAGATCGAAGGTCTGACTGGCGTGACCCTGCTCGATGCGAACGGCAACACCATCAGCACCGCCGGTGGATCGTTCGCGGCGAGCGCGTTCGCTTTCAACTACCAGGGGCGCGCCTTCGGCGTGTTCCTGCCCGACAACACGACGGTGATGGTCAACGCCGACGGCTCCGTGGAACCCCAACTCGCGGGCGCGAACAACTACCTGGTCATCGGCTACCTGCCGGCCACTTCCAACCTCGCGGAGTTCGCGCAGTACGCCTACGCGCGTCCGACGGACACCCGACTCACCTGGACCTACCAGCCAGCCGACGGGTACGTGGCGACGAACTGGAACATCACGACTTCTCCGCTCAAGGGCAGCAACCTCAACACCCTCCAGGGTTGGCTGCCGCACCACTACCGCACCACGGGTAATAACCTGGCGTTCACCGGCGACAACTACCTGACGGCCACAGGCACCATGAAGTGCGCGGCCGGCAACCGTTTCGCCATCAACTTCCCCTTCCACGGCATCGCTCCCGTCCTGCCCGCCCCGGTGTCCACGGGCGCGGCCAACGACTTCCAACCCGCGCGCATGCAGAGCTATTTGAGCGCCTTCAACCCCGGCGCGCTGATCGGCGGCGACACCTACAACGCCGGCAAGTCGCTCGGCGTGGCCGCGCAGATCATGAGCGAGGCCGCGGAGTTCGGCGACACGACGACGCTCAACCGGCTGAAATCCTCGCTGGAAACCTCGCTGGCCAACTGGTTCACCTACACGCCCGGCGAGGAAAGCAACGCGGGCGGCAGCTTCGGTTTCTTCGCGCGTTACGACGACTGGCACGCGCTCGTCGGCTACAACCCGAGCTACGGCACGCAGACCTTCAACGACCTGCACTTCCACTACGGCTACTTCATCCGCTCGCTCGCGCTCCTGGGCATGTACAACCCGCAGTTCGTCAACAACTATGCACCGATGGCCACGGCGGTCGTCAAGAGCTACAATAACTACGACCGCACCGACACGAGCGAGCCATTCTTCCGCATGTTCGACGTGTGGGAGGGCCACTGCAACGCGGGGGGACTCTCCGGCAGCACGGGCGAAAACCAGGAGAGCAGTTCGGAGGCGGTGCAAAGCTGGACGGGCATGTTCCTGCTCGGCAGCGTGCTCGGCGACCAGCAGATGCGCGACGCCGGGGCGATGGGCTTCGCGATGGAGAGCGCCTCGACCAACGAATACTGGCAGGACATCGCCACCGCCAACCGGCCGAGCACCTACACCAAGGGCATCGCCGGGCAGGTGTGGGGCGGACACACCAGCTACGCGACGTTTTTCTCGGCCGATCCGGCCTGGGTGTACGGCATCCAGTACGTGCCTTCGAGCCACTACCTTGGCTACCTGACCCGCTACCAGACCACCCAGCAGCTCCAGAACACCTGGAACACGATGTGGAACGAGCGCGAAGCGTGGGCCAACGCCTGCGTGACCTGGGACGCCTCGACGGCCTACACCAAGGCCAACAATAACCTGGTGTGGGTCAAGTATAACTCGAAGATCTACAGCCCCAACCACGACGTGCCGGCCGGCAACGCCGCGCCCGACCAGAACACCACGGACTGGTACTTTCAAGGCAACTACGGTCGCACGGAGCCCGACATCGTCGACAACGGTCTCTCGCCCTATCTGCTGAGCTACCAGGCGCTCTTTGACCCCGACACGGCGGCGGCCGAGTTCGATAAGTACTACGCGGCGGGCGAGAACGTCACCCAGGGCGGCACGGGCTTGACGGACTACTACCTGATCCACGCCCTGCGCCAGGTCGGCCAGCAGGTGGACAACGCCTATACCAGCATCCCAACGAGCGCCGTGTACTACAATCCATCCACGGGTAAGTACAGCTACGTGGTCTACAACCCGGGCGCGCAGCAGCAAAACGCCACCGTGTACCTGAACGGGTCAGTCGTTGGCACCTTCCCGGTGCCGGCGGGGGCCACCATCGACTCGCACCTGGACGAAGCGCTCGCCAAAACCGTGCTGACGCCCGCCAGCACGGCACCGGTCATCCCGCCGGGGCAGACGCTGCAATTCAACCTGACGGGTTACGATCAGTACGGGGCGACCTTCCCGTTGAGCAACGTGCAGTGGACCGCCAGTGCGGGCGGCACGGTGGACGCCAACGGCCTGTTCACCGCCACGACCAACGCCTATCCCGTGACGGTGACCGCCAGCGTCGGCGGCTACGCGCAAAGCTACACGTTCCGCGTGGGGGCCGCGTCGGCGCTGAGCGGGCTTGCCATCACGCCCGGGTTCACGCGGGTGGTCACCGGCACCACGCAGCAGTACAGCGTGGCGGGCAGCGACCAGTACGGCAACAACTACGCGCTGGGCACGGTTACCTGGAAGTTGTCGGGCAGCACCGGCACGATCAGCAGCGGCGGACTCTACAGTCCCACAACGGTCGGCACCGGCTACGTCACGGCCACGGTCGGCGGGGTCAGCGCCAGCGTGCTGGTGGCCGCCCACGCGCCGCTGACCAACGTCGCGCTCGGCTGCAAGGCGACGGGTTCGACCACGGTCGGCACCAACGTGGCCACCAACGTCACCGACGGCAAGACGACCACGCGCTGGGAAAGCACGCATGGGCTGGACAACCAGTCGATCTACATCGACCTCGGCAAGACCTACGACCTCTCCAGCGTCTACATCCTCTGGGAGAACGCGTACGCCAAGACCTACGACGTGGAGGTCGCCACGGACCTGACCCAATCCCAGTCCTGGACGGTGGTGGCCGGTCCGCTGACGAAGACCAGCAACGCCCCGGACACGGTCGCGCTCACCAACGCGACGGGACGTTACCTGAAGCTGGGACTTTTGACGCGGCCCAGCGGTTCGACCAACGGGTTCTCGATCTACGAGATCCAAGTGAACGGCTACGCCACTGCCGCCGGGATCACGCCCACGTCGGTGCAGATCAGTCCGGCCAACGTGAGCGTGCCCGTCGGCAAGTCCGTGCAGTTCCAAGCTTACGCCCTGGACGCCAACTCCGAAGGGGGCGCGGCGAGCACGGCTGCCTGGACGTTGGGCGGCAGCGGGAACACGATTGGCTCCGCCGGCCTGTTCAACGCGGTCACGGCGGGAGGACCGTTCACGGTGACGGGAACGGTCGGCACGCTCTCCGGCAGCACGTCGGTGACTGTCACCGGGTCGGGAGGAGCCGGCGGCGGGTCGTTTTCCGGTTGGCAGAGTCAGTACTTCACGGCGGCCGAGTTGCAGAACCCGGCGATCAGTGGCCCCAACGCCGCGCCCGCGGGCGACGGGATCAGCAACCTGCTGAAGTACGCGCTCGGCCTCAACCCGAAAACCAGCGGGGTGGCCGGCCTGCCACAGGTCTCCACCACCCGCGTGGGCGGCCAGAACTACCTGACGTTGACCTACACGAAAGTCCTCGCGGCCACCGACCTCACCTACACGGTCGAAGCCGGCGATGACCTGCAAACCTGGTCCTCGGGCACCGACACCACGGCGGTCGTGAGCACCACCAACAACGCCGACGGCCAAACGCAAACCGTCGTCGTGCGTGACCTGACGGCCACCAGCGCCAACAAACGCTTCCTGCACTTGAAAGTCACCTCGCCTTGAAGCCACCAACGATGTTCAGAGCAGAACATTCTGGGGATGTAGCGTAGGAAGAGGACCAGGCCGCATCAGGCTGCGCACGCGGGTTCACGGCTTTGGTGCGGTCATCCTCGACAATTGCTTAAACGCGAAGTCCGGTGCGACCCGCCCCAAAAGCTTGAGCAGACCGCTCTGACCAGGCCGGACCTCCAGCTTGCCCGCTTCGATCCCGGCGATGGCTTTGCGGACGAGCACGTCGGGAGACATCGCTTTCTGCCCCTTGGTTTCCGCCTCGAACTCGGTGCGGTACAACGGCGTCTCCACTCCCGGCGGAGCCAACTCGACCACCGTCACGCCCGTGCCCGCGAGTTGGCCGCGCAACGACTGGCTGAAGGAGTGCATGGCCGCCTTGGTGGCGGAGTAGACGGGCGCCGCAAGCATCGGGACAAACGCCAGTCCCGAGGAAACGTTGACGATCAAGGCGTCCCGCTTGGTTTTGAGGTGCGGCAAAAACTGCTGCACCATGCGTACAGGTCCGTTCAGGTTGGTCTCGATCTCGCGCGTCACATCGAGAAGGTCGCGGCCCTGGTTGAGGTCCAAGTTACGCATGATCCCGGCGTTGTTGATGAGTGTGTCCAGCGCCGGGAACTCCGCCAGGACATGCGCGTGGAGCGCCGCGACGGCAGCGGGATCGCTCACGTTGCTCTGGATGGCATGCACGCCGGCCAGGTCCCGTCGGGCCGCGTCGAGCTTTGCCTGGTCGCGGCCGGTGACGATGACCGCGTTGCCGCGGGCGAGAAGCTGCCGGGCCAGTTCCAAGCCGATGCCGCTGGTGCCGCCGGTGATGAGGATGGTACGGTGGGACAATTTCATGGCGTAAATGTGCACAAAGGAAACAATGTATGCAATGGAAACATCCTGCGCCCTCCGACACAGCGTGTAGACTGCCGACCGTGAGAGCCCCTCTCCGTCCCTACCACCACGGCAACCTGCGCGAGGCGCTGCTGGAGGCGGCGGAGCGCACGCTGGCGGCAGGCGGCGCGGGCAGCCTCACCCTGCGTGAACTCGGTCGTGACCTGGGCGTCAGCCACACCTCCCCGCGTCGTCACTTTGCGGACAAGCAGGCCCTCCTGGACGCTCTGGCCCTGCGTGGCTTCGAGCGACTGGGCGCGATCACAGCCCGCGCCGCCAAGAACCGCGGGGAAGATTTTTGCACCCGCTTGACCCGGCTGGCCCGCGCGTACGCAGGCTTCGCGTTGAAGCATCCGGCGTTGTTCGCCTTGATGTTCGAGGCCAAGCACCGCCCCGGCGTGCCGGCGGAACTGCTGGCCGCCAGCGAGAAGACGTTCGCGCTGCCGCTGGCGGTCTTCGCGCAGGGACAAGCGGCCGGCGAGGTCGTGGCCGGGGATCCTGCGCGTCTCTCGTTGGGCGCGATGGCCGCGGTGCAGGGACTGCTGAGCATCGCCGAGCATGGCCGGGTCAAAGGCGTCCCGCTGGACGCCTTGCTGCCCGAGGTGGTCGAACGTCTCGTGAGCGGACTGCGTCCGCGTGGCTAGCCGATACGACCGACGGTGCTCCGCACCGGGCACGTGGGGGCGGCCCACCCGTTTGCCCGCCCCCCTTGACCTGCCCCGCCCCGCCGTTGTAGGCTGGCCAACTTCCCGGCGGACGGGCGGCTCGGGTTGGGATCGGTGTCCGCTTCCGCCGGATGACGTTCGGGGAAGTTGGGCCCGCTTCCTTGCGCGCGTCCGAGTTTGCCAAACCGAGGGCCGATGGCAGACACCGTGGAAACATTTTTCTCCAACTACCAGCCGGACGATTTCTTTGACGAAATGTTCAGCGCGCCCGGCCAGGCGCGTCCGCATTACGAGACACTCCTTGAGCGCCTCCGTGCGATGGGCCACGACGAGTTTGGCCGCAAGCGACTGCTCGCCGACCAGTCGTTCTTGAACCAGGGCATCACGTTCACCGTCTACGGCAACAGCCAGGGCACGGAGAAGATTTTTCCCTTCGACCTGATCCCGCGCATCATCCCGGCCGACGAGTGGGACCTCCTGGAGCGCGGCCTGACCCAGCGCATCCGCGCGCTGAACCTCTTCCTGCACGACGTTTACCACGAGCAGCGCATCCTCAAGGAGAAGGTGATCCCCGAGGAGTACGTGCTCAGCGCGACGCATTTCCGCAAGGAGTTCATGGGCTTTAACGTGCCCCGGGACATCTACATCCACGTCTGCGGCACGGACCTGATCCGCGACCGCGAGGGCAATTACCTCGTGCTGGAGGACAACGGGCGCACCCCTTCGGGGGTGTCGTACGTGCTGGAGAACCGGCAGGCGATGAAGCGCGTTTTTCCGCGGCTGTTCGGCAAGTACCGCGTGCGGCCGGTGGACGACTACGCGCAAAATCTCCTCAATCTGCTGCGCTACATCGCGCCCGAGGGCCGGCGTGACCCGACCGTGGCCCTGTTGACGCCGGGCGTCTACAACTCGGCGTACTACGAGCATTCGTATCTGGCGCGTTCGATGGGCATCGAGATCGTCGAGGGACGCGACCTCGTGGCGCAAGGCGACGGCGTGTTTATGAAAACGACCAAGGGCCTCAAGCCCGTGGACGTGATCTACCGGCGCATCGACGATGACTTCCTCGATCCGCAGGTGTTCCGGCCCGATTCGCTGCTGGGCGTGCCGGGCATCGTCAACGCTTATCGCCACGGCAAGGTCAGCCTCGCCAACTCCATCGGTACGGGCGTGGCCGACGACAAGGTGATGTACTACTTCGTGCCGCGGATGATCAAGTTCTACCTCGGCGAGGACCCGATCCTGCCTAACGTCGAGACGTACCTGTCCAGCGAGGAGCCGGATCGCAAGTACATCCTCGAAAACCTGGACCAACTCGTGGTCAAGAGCGCCAACGAGAGCGGCGGCTACGGGATGCTCATCGGCACGCAGGCGAGCCGCGAGGAGCTCGAGGGCTTCCGCGAAAAGATCGTGGCCAACCCACGCAACTTCATCGCGCAGCCGGTGGTGTCGCTGTCGCGTTCGCCGTCATACTGCGAGGGCGGCGTGGAAGGCCGGCACATCGACCTGCGCCCGTACATCCTTTATGGGGAAAAGATCACGATTGTCCCCGGCGGCCTGACGCGTGTGGCGATGAAGAAAGGGAGCTTGGTGGTCAACTCCTCGCAGGGCGGCGGGAGCAAGGATACCTGGGTGCTGGAGGAGTGAAGGGAAGTTGGTAAATTGCGCTTTCTATGATTGATGAGATACGTCGCCTGTTGGCGGAGGTTCCGTTCCGCCCTTTTGTCATCGTGAACAGTGCTGGGATGCAGTACCACGTGAAAAGCTTAGATCACATCCACTTGGGTCCGGCGGCCAAGGTGATCGGTGTCTATCATGACGATGGCACTCTTTCCGTGCTCAGCCCTTTGCACATCGCCGCTGTAGAAACGGAAGCTGACGTACTCTGACGTCGTCGGCCCAGTCCTCTGACGTTTGATTTCCCATGCTAAGCCGCGTCGCCGAATGCCTCTTCTGGATGAGCCGCTACATCGAGCGGGCCGAAAACAACGCCCGGATCTTGGAGGTCAACCTCCAGCTCATGCTCGATTTCGAGAGCCAGAGCGAGGCCACCGTCCGCCAGCACTGGGCTCCCATCATCAACTCGCTCGAAGACCAGGAACTTTTCCATGAGTTCTACCAGGAAGCCGACGGGGACTCGGTCGTGGAGTTCGTCACCTTCGAGCAAAAAAATCCGAACTCGATCTACTCCTGCCTCGCCCGCGCCCGCGAGAACGCCCGCGGCGTGCGCGAGCAAATCAGCTCCGAGATGTGGGAGCATCTCAATAGCCTCTATCTGTTCATCCGCTCGGACGAGGCGCGCGAACTCTTCCGCACGAGCTCCTACCAGTTCTACCAGCGCATCCTCTACGGATCGTTCCAATTCATCGGCATCACCGACGCCACGATGACCCACGGCGAGGGTTGGGACTTCATCCAGCTCGGCAAGTTCCTCGAACGCGCCGACTGCACCTCGCGCATCCTCGATGTAAAGTACCACATCCTGCTGCCCAGCGGCGAACGCGTCGGCGGCAACGTGGACACCGTGCAGTGGATGGCCGTGCTGCGTTCGTGCAGCGCGCTGGAAGCCTACAGCAAGCTCTACGTCGGCCAGATCGCGCCGTGGAAAGTGGCCGAGTTTCTGACCCTGCACGATTGCTTCCCGCGGGCGCTGCGGCATTGCGTCCATCAGGTGGACTACGCGCTGCACCGCATCAGCGGCGTGGCGGAAGACCGCTTTTCCAACGAGGCCGAACGCCTCTCGGGCAAGCTGCGCAGCGACCTCGACTACACGCGCATCGGCGAAATCTTCCACATGGGGCTGCACGAATATCTCCACCGTTTGCAGACGCGCCTGGGCGAGATCAGCCGGGCCACCGAGGAGTTTTACTGCGAGGTCTCCGACCTGTCGGAGCAGAGCCAAGGCCAAAGTCAGAGTCAGACCGGCGGCGGTTCGCAGAGCCAGAGCCAGAGCCAGACGGCGTTGCGCTAGCGGCCCGCCGGCCGCAGTTCCAGCCGGTACTTCGCCGGGCCGGGCAGGAACGGCGAAGGCTTGCCGTCGGCCCAATCAGCGTGACCCGCACGGTAGAAGCGCGAGAGCGGATGGCCGCAGGCCCCGCCG
>CAXTMD010000017.1:0-22404 GCA_964245035.1 uncultured Chthoniobacterales bacterium | reverse complement strand
CGTCGGTCGTGGTGACGCCGCCGCTGGCGATCAACGGACAATCCAGTTGGCCGAGCAGGAAGTCGAGTTCGGCGAAGTTGGGGCCCTGGAGCATCCCGTCGGTGGCGATGTCGGTGTAGATGATGCCCCCCGCCCCGGCCGCTTCGGCTTCGCGGGCGAGATCGATGGCCTTGCGCCCGCTGGAGGCGGTCCAGCCCTTGACGGCGCCCTCGCCGCCGCGCGCGTCGATGCCGACGATCACCTTCTCCGCACCGAACGTCGCGCAGGCCGCCTCCGAGTTCGCAAGGGATCGTGACGGCGGCGAGGATCGCCCGGAGCGCCTCGCGGTTGCGCTCGCCGGGACGGCCGGCGAACGCCGCGTCCAGGTCAACGAGGTGCAGCCAGTCGCCCCCCTCGTCTTGCCAGCGGCGGGCGAGGGCGGCGGGATCGTCGGAGTAGACGGTTTTTTGTTCGGCTTGGCCCTGGCGCAGGCGCACGACCTGACCGTCCATCAGGTCAATGGCGGGAAAAAGAAGCATCGGCCAAAGGGTAGAAGGGACCGGCGCGATTGCTACCCTTCTTTCTTGGTCTTCTCTTGCCGGCGATAGGCGCTCGGGCTCATGCCGGCGAGGCGGCGAAACTGCTTGTTGAAGTGCTGCACGTCAGGCAGGCCGACCTCGTGCGCCACCTGCTTGACGGTCAACGCGCTGGTCGCGAGCAGGTGCCGGGCGAGTTCGACGCGCCGCAGCAGGATGAAGTGCGGCACCGCCATGCCGTACCGGCGGCGAAAAGCGCGGGCGAGATAGTTCTGGCTCAGACCCGACGCCTCGGCCAACTCCGGGATGGCGAGCACTTCCTTCAAGCGCAAATCGATGAGTTCCAACAGCGTCAGCATCGACTTTTCCACGCGCGAGGACACCGGCTCGGCGGGCGATTGTTCCTCCGGTTCGAGCAGGGCGAGGGTCAGCAGGAGTTCCTGCATGCCCGCCGAAGCCGCCGCGAGGGCGAGCGCGCGCTTGCGGGCGTCGGTGTGCTCCGCGCGGCGGTGCAGGTCGGTGATCCACCAGATGCGCTGGCGAACGGAGTTGGACCCCGTGCCCAGGCGCAGGTGCAGCGGGAGGTTCAGCGCGTGGCGTTCCTCCGGCGTGACTTCGAGGTCGGCGGACCGGAAGTGGATGCACAGGTGGTAGCCGTCGCGCGGCAAGTGGTAGTGCGACTCGATCTCGGCTGGGGTGAGCGTCAGATCACCGGGGCGGAGTTCGTACTGACCCGCGCCGATGTGAACGCGCCCTTCGTAGTCGTGCTGGTGCAGGGCAACGGTGGGCGCGCGGTAGATGAACCCGCGGCTTTTCTCCAGCATCGGGAAACGTCCCGCGTGCACCACTTCGGGGCGGTGCAGCACGGACCAAGCAAGCGTTTCGAGAGGCTTGGCAACATCCATTTTGTTGGATTATTACCACAGCGTGTGCGGAGCGCAAATGTCGCCGCGCCAATTGGGGTGTTGTTTTTACACCACCCTCTCATTTAACCTTTGCGGACCGCGTCCACGAAGTTGCCGAGCATCGCCAGGCCGGCATCCTGACTTTTCTCCGGGTGGAACTGCACGCCGAAGGTGTTGCCCTGCTCGACGGCGGCGGCAAACGGCCCGCCGTAATCCGCCGTGGCCGCGACGATGGTGGGCTGCTCCGGCACCGGATGGTAGGAATGGACGAAATAAACGTGTGTCCCATCCTCCAGCCCACGCTGGAGCCGCGCCGCGGCGGGCTGGAAGCGCAACGCGTTCCAGCCGATCTGCGGCACCTTCAAGCCGGGCGCGTGGAAACGACGCACCGCTCCGGCGAACCTCCCGAAACCGGCGACGCCAGGCGTTTCCTCGCTGGAGTCGAAAAGGAGTTGGTAGCCCAGGCAGACACCGAGAAACGGCCGGTCGGCGCGCAACCAGTCGGCGAGCGGTTCCCACAGACCACGCGCGCGGAGTTGGCCGGCGCAGTCACCGAAAGCCCCGACGCCCGGCAGCACGACGGCGTCCATCGCGGCGAGGCGCTCGGGCGCGGCGAGGAGTTCGACGCGTGCGCCGATTTTCGAGAGCGCCTTGCCGACGCTGCGCAGGTTGCCGCTGCCGTAGTCGATCAGGCCGAGAAGAGGGTCCTGCATGATGATCTAAATTAATCCAACAGGAGGCGTTTGCCAATGACGCCGCAGGCGCTCGTTCTCCAAGGTAGGGATGGCTCTCCGAGCCGTCAGTAGATTGGCTTGGGGACACCGCGTGCGCACCTAGCGCCTCGCCGGAAACATTTGGGACGGCTCGGAGAGCCATCCCTACCTTAGGGACGATGGCCGCTGCGCGGCCTGCTCAGAGCATGCCCTTCGTGCTCGGCACGCCGGTCACGCGTCCGTCGAGCCGGCACGCTTGGTCCACGGCTTTCGCCAGCCCTTTGAACACCGCCTCCGCAAAGTGGTGCGCGTCGCGGCCGTAGAGGATCTCCACGTGGAGGTTGCAACCCGCGTGCACGCTGAACCCACGCAGAAACTCCTCCACCAGTTGCAGCGCAAACCCCTTCCCCGCCATCAGCCCCGCCGCCGAGGTCACCGAAGCCGGCAGCCGGTATTCGAGGAAGGGCCGGCCGCTGAAATCAATCACCACCCGCGCCAGGGCTTCGTCCATCGGCAGGTACGCGTGTCCGTAGCGGGCGAGGCCGCGTTTGTCGCCGAGCGCCTGCGCGAACGCCTGCCCGAGCGCGATCCCCACGTCCTCCACCGTGTGGTGACTGTCCACGTCGAGGTCGCCGTCGGCCCGCACCCCCAAGTCCACCAGGCTGTGCCGCGCGAACAGCGTCAGCATGTGGTCAAAGAACGGCAGACCCGTGCTAACCTGCGCGCATCCGGAGCCATCAACCGTCAGGTCCAGGACGATCTGCGTTTCGCCGGTGCGGCGTTCGATGTGGGCTTGGCGCGCGGTCATTTCGCTCAGCGTTCGAGTTCCTTGCGCAGGCTCAGGTGCAGCAGGCCAAGCAGGATCAGCGAGAAGCCGACCAGCACCACGCTGTTGACCAAGTGAACGCTCGTCTTGTGGTGGAACACGTAGCGGTACACGCCGAAGAATACGTTCAATTCTTTCTGTTTGCGTTCCTCGTTGCGGTAGTCGGTCTGCTCCATCTCGGCCTTGGAGACGAGGTCCGTGATTTTCTGGTTGACGTAGAGTTGCTCGGCCGTCACGCCGCTGCCGTGGTCGGGCACGTCCACCTCCGGCAGCGGCAGGCGCTGCTCGATGTCGTCGATCTGGTGCAGCGCCTCGTCCACCTCGGACGCCGTGCTCGCTTCCAGGCCCGAGAGTCGGGCCAGGAGTTCCTTGAGGCCGTCCATGCGGTCGCGCTCGGCTTCGGTCAGCGACAGACCGATGCCCTGGAGGCTTTCCTCCCGGTCGGCGAGCGCCTGGATGGAAGCCTGGAGGCGTTCCTGCCGGCCCGTGAGCGGGTTGAACTTGGCCTGCGCCACGACCAGCGCCTCGTAGCTCCAGCGCATCGGCATGAACTGACAGATGACCGGCACCTGGAGCTTGCTGCGGCCCTCGTCCTTGGTGTCGCCGGGGTGGTTGGCGATCCACTTCCGGACCGTGTACACGAAGTCGAGGTTGCGGTTCATGTCCTCGTACTTGATGAGCGCGCCGCCCATGATGATCTGCGGGATCAGGATGAGCGGCACGATGTTCACCGCCGTCTTGGCGTCGGCCACCAGCGAGGAGATCAAGAGGCCCAGCGCGACGCCGCAAAACGTGGTCAGCGCCGTGTACCACAGATAGATCCAGAACATCCCCCGGATCTGGAGAATGTAGTCGCCGATCAGCAAAAATAGCACGCACTGGATCAGCGCGAACAGGCACAGCGTCCCCATCTTGGCCGCAATGTAGTAGGGCAGCCGGATGCGCAGGTTGCGCTCGCGCTGGAGCACCACGCGGTCGCGGATGATGTCGTCGGCGCTGTTGGTCAGCCCGAGGAACATCGCCACCGTCACCGCCAGGAACAGGTAGATCGGGATGTGGTAGGACCCGGCGAAATCGTATTTGCCCGTCTCGTTGTAGCGCAGCACCATGGCAATCAGCGCGGAGAGCAGCGGCGCCTCGACGAGCGTCGTGACTAGGTTGACCCGGTTGCGCAGCTTGCTGAAAAACGCCCGGTGCCAGAGCGTGCGGAACTGCGTCCACTCGTCGCGCCAGCGCACGCCCGCCCACCAGCGCCGCCGCGCCGGGTGCGGCCCGAGCGGGGCGGTCGAACGCGCGGAAGTTTCGCGCTTGAGCGGCACCTGGCGCACGTCCTGCAATAGGCGGAAGCTCTCGTACTTGTCGCGCCAGTACTCCGGCGAGAACCGCCGCGCGGCGACGAGCTGGCCGCGGCCGTTCTCCTCGTAGATGATGTCGCCGCTCATGTCGCGCAGCGGCGTTTCCAGCACGTCGAAGATGTACTCCGGCCGCGTGGAGCCGCAGGACGCGCAACCGGCCATGTCCACGTTGTGCTGTTGCTGGTTCTCGGCCTGCGCGAAGTAGTTGAGCGCCTCCGTCGGCGTGCCGAAAAACACCAGCCGGCCGCCTTTGTCGAGCAGCACGACCTTGTTGAAGGTCTGGAAGATTTTCGACGAGGGCTGGTGGATCGTCACGAGCACGATCTTGTTGTGGCTCATGCCCTTGACGATGTCGATGACGTGCTCGCTGTCCTTGGAGCTTAACCCACTGGTGGGTTCGTCAAACAGGTAGATGTCGGCCCCGCCGATCATGTCCAGCCCGATGTTGAGCCGCTTGCGCTCGCCGCCGGAAAGCGCCTTCTGCACGGCGCTGCCCACCCGGCTGTTGCGGCGTTCGTTGAGGCCCAGTTCGATGAGCTTGCCGTCGATGCGCCGGGCGCGTTCGCGGCGGGAAAGGTGCGGCGAGCGCAGCGCCGCGGCGAGGGTGAGGTTTTCCTCGATGGTCAGCAGTTCGTCGAAGGCGTCGTCCTGCGGGATGTAGGAGATGTAGCCGCGCAGTTCGTCGAGGTTCTTGTAGAGGTCACGGCCGTTGAGGACCACCTCACCGCTGTTGGGACTGTTTTGCCCGGCGAGGGTCCGCAGCAGCGTGCTCTTGCCGCTGCCGCTCGGACCCATCACGCACACCATCTCGCCGCGCGTGACGGTGAAGGAAACGTTGTCCACCGCGGTCTCGCCGCTGCGGAAGGAGTGCCGCAGGTCGCGCACGTCCAGCACACGGATGACGTTGCGCTCCTCCTCGATGATGCGCTCGGAGAAGTTGCACCGCAGCACCTGGCCCACGTCGATGCGGATCAGGTCGCCGTCGGCCAGGCGCATCGTGTGGCGCACGGGCAGGTCGCCGACCATGATCGCGCGGGTAGCCTGGAGCACTTCGAGGGTGCCAACCTTCAGTTCGTAGTCGCAGGAAATTTTCAGCAGCACGTCGCCGCCGGTGCCAGGGGAGAGCAGGATGTCGTCGGCGTCGAGCTTGCTCGGGTTGTTGGAGACGAGGTACTCGTTTTTGTTGGCGAGGAGCTGGAAGCGTCCGCCCAGCGCCCGGGCGCGGCGGCGCAACTCGACGAGGGAGAGTTCGCTGTCGTTGTGGAAGACGATCTTGTCCTCCAGCGCGGCCTCGACCTTCGTGCCGCTCTTGAGTTCGACGCCGTTGAGCCGGGCGTTGACGCGCCGCAGGGCGGTCACTTGCACGCGCAGGCCGAAGCGCACCTCCAGCACGCTGTCGCGCGTGCGGGCGCGCTCGAAGGACACCTCGTCGTCCTTGTTGATGGCGAGGTAAACCTGCGGGATGGCGACGTTCTTTTTTGCGTTGAAGTACGCGATGAGTTCCTGGTAGGCGAGCACGCGCTCGCCGACGACCACGCGCTGGCCCTCGTACATGCGCCCGAGCGAACCCTTGGCCAGCGGCCGGCCGTTCACGACGACCTGCACGGCGCAAAGATTCTTGATGAGGATCAGGTCGTGGTAGCGGTAGATGAGTAGCCGGTCGTCGCTCGCCAGTTCCCGAAAGATCACGTCGGACGCCTCCGGGTCGGAGCCGAAGACGAGGGATTCCAGCGGCGAGTGCCCGCGTTGGAACGGACCGCCGTCGGTGGCTTCCGAGGAGTTGAGCTGGTAAACGATGTCGATGGCCTGCGCCGTCATGCCGATGCCCGACATGAACTTGTAGAAGGCCAGGACTTGCTCCTGCTGCTGGCCGGCGCGGCCGATGAGGTCCCAGAGCTGGATGCCCAAGAGGATCTTGCGGTCGGGCGTGAGCTGGTTGTTGAGCTTGGCGGCGGTGGCGTCGAGGTCGGGCTGTTCGTGGAGTGCCTGCCGGAACTGGCGGCGCAACTCCGAATAAACCGCCTCCGGGTAGTCGTGCCGCAGGAAGCCGAGGCTGGAGTCGATCTCCTCTTCCAGGATCTTGCCGTCCTGCTTGCTGAAGCACGCGAGCACCCGGATGAGCAGCGGCAGAAGGTTCGGCCCCTCAGACACGCCGCGCGGCTTGCGCAGGAGGCGGTTGACCAGGGCGCGGACGCGGCGGCGTACCCGGTAGCCGAACGGCGTCGCCGTGCGCAGGGCGCGCTGGGTGACCGATTCCGCGGCGGGCGTCTCGGTGGCAGGCGGCGGTGAGGCGGTCGGCGGCATGGGTCAGCGGTTGGACGGCGGACGCGGGCAGACTACAGCAAGAACCGGTGCCGGGCACGGGTTTTTCATTCTTAGGCGTCCGGGAACCCGGGGACTGCGCGATACAGCCTTTGTGGCGGGAGAACCCGCTGCCGCCAGAAATTTCCCAGGACCCTATGCAACCGATCTTCGTTCCCTTCCTCGCCGGACTGCTCGGCACTGCTACCATGGCACTCGTGCTGCACATCCCTGTCCTTCTCGGCCTGCCTCGCGTAGACCTCGTGCGTGCGATGGGTTCCTATGTCACCGGCGACCGGGAAAGCGCCTATGCACCGGGGATCGTCATCAACTTCGTCATCGGGATATTCTTTGGTTACGCATACTATTGGGGTTACCGCTTTACGCATGTTCCTTTGACGCCTTTGTTCGGTATGGCTGGAGGAACGGTGCACGGCATCATCGTCATGTTGTTCGTGGCCATCGCCGTCCTCGAACACCACCCCGACAAGCGTTACCAACGCCGGGGACCATTGACCGGATTCGCGCAGTTGCTCGGTCACATCGTGTACGGCCTGGTAGTGGGTACAGTGTGCTATTACCTCGCTCCGAACGGATTAGACTTCCAGCACTACACGCAGTAGGACGGTTTTTAGGAGATGCCTTTTACAAGCCATCTCCGAGTGTTTTTGCAGGGTGGATGCTCCCCTCTGCAACACACGCTAAACATATGATTTAGATCCCCGCCAAGCCTCGGACCGCGCCGGCGGGTTCGAGTTTCCGCTCGTCCTGCCCTTCTTCGATGGGAGCGAACCCACGCCGCAGGACGTTCTCCGTCACTACACGTGGGAACATGAAGTTCAGCAGGTAGTCGCGTCCGCCTGCCTTCGTGCCGCCGCCAGACATCTTGAACCCGCCGAACGGATGCCGCGCCACGATGGCGCCGGTGATCGTCCGGTTGATGTAGAGGTTGCCGACGGTCAGTTCGCGTTTGACGCGCTCGATGTTGGCCGGGCTGCGGGAGTACAACCCGCCCGTCAAGGCGAATTCCGTGTCGTTCGCCAGCTGGATCGCCTCGTCCAAGTCTTCCGCCTTCAACACTGCGAGCACCGGGCCGAAAATTTCCTCGTGTGCGATGCGGGCCGTCGGCGGCACTTCGGCGAAGATCGTTGGGGCCACGAAGTAACCGTCACCCTCCGGCACGGTACCTTCAAACGCCAGCCGCGCCTCGGACTTGCCAAGCTCGACGTACCGCTTGATCCGCTCGTACGCTTCTTTGTCCACAACCGGGCCGACGTTCGTGGCGGGCTCCTCGGGAGCCTGCACCTTCAGGTTGGACGTGGCTTCCACCAACCGCGCGAGGAATTTGTCGTAGCACGCTTCCAGCACGATCAGGCGCGAGAGCGCGGAACATTTCTGCCCCTGGTAGCCGAACGCCGAGTACAACGCGCCGATGACCGCCTCGTCGAGGTCGGCGTCCTCGTCGACGATCAGCGCGTTTTTGCCGCCCATCTCGCAGACGACCTTTTTCAGCTGGGTTTGCCCCTTGGCGGTGCGCCCGCCGGCTTCCCAGATCTTCAGGCCGACCTCTTTGGAGCCCGTGAACGCGATGAAATCAATTTTCGGGTGGTTCACCAGATATTCGCCCACCTCCTCGCCGTGGCCGGTCAGGAGGTTCAGCACGCCCGGGGGCAGTCCCGCCCGCCGGGCGAGGTCCATGAACCGTGCCGCCACGATGCTGGACTGTTCGGCGGGCTTCATCACAACCGTGTTGCCGGTGACCAGCGCCGCGACCGTCATGCCTGCCAGAATCGCCAGCGGGAAATTCCACGGCGCGATGACCAGCCCGATCCCACGCGGGATGTACTCCTGCATGCTGTTCTCTCCCGGCACGGCGAAGGTCGCCTGCGGCCGGCCGAGTTGCCGCATCTCGGCGGCGTAGAACTCGCAGAAATCAATGGCCTCAGCCAGATCGCCGTCCGCTTCCACCCAGGCCTTGCCGACCTCGAAAACTTCCAGCGCGGCGAGCCGGTAACGCTCCTCGCGCATGAGGGCCGCCATCTTGTCGAGGATCGCGGCACGCTTGTCCGCCGGGGTTGCCCGCCAGCCCGGCGCGGCGGCGATGGCGGCCTGCACCGCCGCTTCGGCCTGCTCCTTGGTGGCGGCGGCCACGCGGCCGACCGTCTCCGAGGGCTTGGCGGGGTTCACCGAGTCGATCCACTGGCCGCTCGTGGGCGTTTCGCTGCCGATGACCAGCGGATAATCTTTCCCAAATGCCGCCCGTTCCGCCGCCAGCGCCTCGCGCATCTGCTGGCGGCTCTGTTCCAAGGTGAAATCGATAGGGGGCTCGTTGGCGAAGGGTTTGCTCATGATGGAATCGGTTTGGTCGTGGCCGTTGGCGCCGTGGTGGCCATTCAGGCCGTCCTCGGCGAGCGCGGGCGGCAGCAGGTCCGGACTGTCCGCGGCAATTTCGGGCACGAGTTCGGGGACCGGCGGGGCGTCGAGGTCGCCGGCGAGGTCAATGGGATCGCGCAGGAGTTCCTTGGAAGCCACCTGCGTCGTGAACTTCGCTTTGAGAAAACCCTCGTTGGAAGTGTTCTCGAGCAGGCGGCGCACGAGGTACGCCATGCCCGGCAGCATCTCGCCCACGGGGCAGTACTCCCGGATGCGGTGGCCGAGTTGGACCAGCGCTTTCTTGATGGGCTCGGCCATCCCGTAGAGCATCTGGATCTCGTACGCGTGCGGGTCGAGCCCGAGCTTCTGGGCACAGGAGATCGCGTGCGCCATGCTGCGGACGTTGTGCGTGCCAAACGCCGAGTAGATGTGCTCGTGCGACTCCAACATGCGACGCGACATCCGCTCGAAGTTCGCGTCAGACTGCGGCTTCTTCGTGTAGACCGGCACCGGCCAGCCGCGCTGGCGGGCCACGACGGTTTCATAATCCCAGTACGCCCCTTTCACGAGCCGGACCGTGATGCGCCGCGAGCGAGCCTTCGCCCAGGCGATGAGGCGTTCCAGGTCCGCGCTGGAATCGCGCAAATACGCCTGCAGGACCAGCCCGGCGTCGTGGTAGTCGTGAAACTCCGGCTCGTCCAGCAGGCTCTCGAACAAACTGAGGGTCAGGTTCTTGAGCCCGTAGTTTTCCATGTCGAGGTTGATGAAGACGCCGAGTTCCTTCGCACGCCGGAAAAGGGGCCGCAGCCGGTCCTTGAGGTGCGCGACCGCTCCCTCCGGGTCGGCGGGGTGGATCTGCGAATACAGCGCGGAAATCTTCACCGAGACGTTGACCTTCGGCATGGGCTGGCTGCCGTTGGTGCCGCCTTCGAGTTGTTCGGAGTGTGGCCAGCTCTTGGCCTCGGCGGCGAGGCTTTCGATGAGTTCGAGGTAGCGGTGGTAGTATTCTTCCGCTTCGCGTTCGCTGACCACCGCCTCGCCGAGGATGTCCACGGTGAAGCCGACGTTGCGGGAGCGAATCTTGCGCAGGGTCGGCACCGCCTCGGCCCCCGTACGCCCGGTGATGAACTGCCGCGCCATGCTGCCGACGCTTTTCTTGACCGTCGGCCCGACGAGCCAGGGGGTCAGCTTGGACATGTTGAGCCCGAACTTCAGCGGCCCAGCCAGCCCTCCTTCCTGGTCACGGAAATACTCCTGCATGTGCTCGACCACGCTGCCGGAGGAGTTCAGCGCGGGCAGCACGTCGACGAAGCGCAGGGTCTGGACCTTGAGCGCCTCGTTGCCCATCGACCACTCCATCATCCGCCCGTACCAGATGGCGGGATTGAGCACGTCGGGCAGGATTTTCTTGGCGTCGACGATGGCGAAGATTTCGTCGCCTTTGGCCTCGATGTCAGCTTGGGTCAGAGTCATACGTGGGGTGCTAGGGCAGCCGCGAGATTTGGCGGGTCGCTTGCAAACAAACGGTTGAGGGGATGAACGGGGTAATTCATCACCGCCAGGCGACTGCTAAGCCGCGCCGGATTTGCCCGCAAGGTCGGCGCGTCAATATACACGACAAAAAGCGAGGAGCCCTTCCTTTTGCGGTGTTGCCGGATCGCCCGGATCGACCGCCCGATCGGTCCCTGAGGCTTGTCCGCTCCCCAGGCGGCCACGATGAAGCGCGCTTTCTTGGGGATGCGCTCCTGGTAACGACAGCCAGCCCTCAGCCAGTCGGCGTAGGCCGTGGCGTGGTCCTTGTTGACCGCGTAGTAACAGTTCAGCACGAGGACGTACTCGTCCGCCCCGGGCAGCGTTGCCGGGCTTTTCGCCGCCACCGCGCGCTGGTACATCAACAAGACAGCCCGGAGCGTCGCGTCGGGCAGCAGTTCTCTCCAGGCACACGGTCCACTCGTCTGTCCTGCGCTGCCGGGATTGCACATCCAGACCACGCCGGCACACCTTCCGGCCTTGCGTGCGATGGTGGCGGGATCTTGCGGATGGTAGTAAATCCGTGTGTCTTTCCGCACGAGACAACCCGGAGAGCCGCAAAGATCGAACTCGGCGAAACAATGACGCTCCTGCGATGTTGCGGACGAGTTTGCGCTCATGCAGGTCGTTTGGAACCACCAAGATAGCACAGATGAGTACCGTCACCTTCGCCGACATCCAGGCCGCCCGCGCGCGCATCGCCGGGGCGGTCTACGCCTCGCCCTGCCCGGAGTCCATCCCGCTCTCGGAGGTCACGGGGATGCGGCTGTTCTGCAAGCTGGAAAACCTCCAGCGCACGGGTTCGTTCAAGGAACGCGGCGCGCGCAACGCCCTCATGCAGCTTCCCCCCGTACAGGCGAAGCGCGGCGTGATCTCGGCCTCCGCGGGCAACCACGCGCTCGGACTGACGTACCACGGCCGGCTGCTCGGCATCCCCGTGACCGTCGTCATGCCGCGCTTCGCGCCGCTGGTCAAGGTCAACACCTGCCAGCGGCTCGGCGCCAACGTCATCCTCCACGGCGCGTCCTTCCTCGAAGCCAAGAGCTACGCCCGTGCCCGCGCCGAGGAAAACGGCTACACCTACATCCACGGCTACGACGACCCGGAGATCATCGCCGGCCAGGGCACGCTGGGGCTGGAAATCCTCGAACAGGTGCCCGACATGGACGCCGTGGTCATCCCGGTCGGCGGCGCGGGGCTGCTCGCCGGGGTCGCGCTGGCGGTCAAAACCCTGCGGCCGGAGGTGCGCGTCATCGGCGTGGAACCCGAAGGTGCGGCGAAGTTCGCGGCCGCCGTCGCGCACGGCTCACCCGTGACCGTCCAGTGTCTTTCCACGCTGGCCGACGGTCTGGCCGTGCCCGACATCGGCGCGAACGCTTTCCCCCTCGCCCGCGACTACATGGACGCGCTCGTCACCGTCACCGAGGACGAGATCGCCCTGGCGATCCTGCGCATCGTCGAACTCGAAAAAGCCATCGTCGAAGGCTCCGGCGCGGCCGGGCTCGCCGCGTGCCTCGCCGGCAAGCTGCCCGAACTCGCCGGCAAGACCGTCGTGCTGCCGTTTTGCGGCGGCAACATCGACCCCGCCGTCCTGAGCCGCGTCATCGAGAAGGGCCTCGTCGCCGACGGGCGCATCTGCCGGTTTTCGGCCGTCATCAGCGACCGGCCCGGCGGCCTGGCGAGCCTGACCAAGCTCATCGCCGACACCGGGGCCAGCATCAAGGAAATCGTCCACGAGCGCGCCTTTGCCGGCGGGGACGTGTTCGCCGTCAGCGTGCTGTGCACCATCGAAACCCGCGACCGGGCGCACCTGGAGGAAATCTTCGCGCGGCTGGAGGCGGAGCGCATCGCGCATTCCCGCGCCTTGTAGGATTTGCCGGTCTCCTACGCTCAAGGCAGGGGCGCGTTGCGAATTGGTAGGAAAACCACTCCTTGTCGATTTTATGAGCGCAGAAACGGACCAACTCAAAGAAAAGCTGAACGACTACCACGCCCAGGGCGAAGAATACGTCCGCGCGAACCCGACGCAGGCTGTCCTGTCGGCTGTGGCGGCGGGATTTGTCCTGCGCCTGCTGCCCATCGGCGCGCTCGTCGGCGCCCTCGTGCGGCTGGCGATCTTCGCTCTGCGCCCGGCGGTCTTTATCTACGGGGCCACTACTCTGTACAAGCAGTTCCAGAAGCAGAACGAGCATCACGAATAACGACGGCACGAAGTCGTCACACCGGAACGGGGTCAGGCTGTAGAACGCGGCCGACCCCGTTTTTATTTACCCCTGGCCCGGACGGGTGTGCCAGTACGCCCAAGCGATGAACACCGCCTGGAACGGCAGCCGGGCCCACAGCACCGCGGGCCGGAACTCCGAAAACTGCTCCGGGTGCCGCGCCATGTGGACGTTGGCCGGGAACACCGCGACCAGCAGCGCGATCAATCCCCAGGCCGCCCACCGGCGCAGCGGCTTCCACAGCAGCGCCGCCCCGAGCCCGGACTCGCACACGCCGCTCAGTTCCACCATCAGCCGCGGCGCGGGGACCGACGGCGGCATGATCCGCACGTAGAACGGCTCGTTCAGGAAGTGGTTGGCCCCGGCGGCGATGAACAGGACGCCGAGCGTGTAGCGCGAGATCGTTTTGAGCATGGGAACAAATCGATGGAACGTTGCGTTCGACGCCGGACCATGACACATCCCTAGGTCTCCTGCCTTCCATGAAAACGCCGCTGCTCGCCGTCTTCCTCCTGAGCCTGGCCGCCGGTCCCGCCGCGGCGGATTCTTCCAACAACGGCACCACCAGCGCGCCGAAGGACCGTCCGACCCTCGGCATGACCAAGGCCCAGGCCGCCGCGTACTACGGCGAGCCGTTCACGCGCGGCCCGGCCGGGCACGGCGGGGAGCGCTGGTACTACCGGCTGAAGTTCAACGAGGTTTACGGCCGGGCCTTCGTGCCGTTTTACTACGACAGCCCGAACGTGCGCTGGGGTTCCATCGACTTCGGGGCGGACGGCCGCGCCCGGGCGTATGACTGGCAGGCGCCGCGCCTGCCGCCGTAGACGGGCGGCAGACCGTCCAGTTTTCCCCCTACGTTGTGGTTGACCCCGGCCGGGGGCTTTTGCTACGATCGGCCGCGACCGGCAAGCGCGGCCGCGTCATCGCATCCTCCTGCCATGACCACCCATCCCGAGGTGTCGGCTCCGGCCGCGCCTGGCGCCGACGCGCGCCGCGGGCGCACGCTGGAAGCTGCGGTTCTGGCCGTGGCGTTCGTGCTCGTCAACCTCGCCACCGCCGCCACGCAAAAGCCTTTCCCCTTCAGCGACACCGCCGGGTGGGAAGGCGTCACCTATCTCTCCGTGGCGCGGCAGATCGCCGCGGGCAACGGGCGGGTCCACGGTGACGCGCCGATGGTTTACCGCCTCGGCACTCCGGCGCTGGCGGCCCTCACCCACCGCGTGGCCGGTTGGGATTTCCTCGCCTGCTTCCGGCTCGTCAACGGCACGGCGAACGGGTTGATCCTCGTCCTCCTCGTCGTCTGGCTGCGTCGGCACCTCGCCGACTGGCGGGTCCGCGCGGCGCTCGGCCTCACATTTTTGCTCCAGTGGGACGCGCCGGTGCGCTGGATGTACTTCTTCCCTGCGCACACCGACCCCTGGATGTGGGTGTTCCTCTTCGCCGGCCTCCTCGCGGTGGATCGCTGCCGGACACCAGCCACCCCGGCGCAGGTGGCGCTGGTGACCGGCCTCGTGGCCGTCGGCGTTTGTTTCCGGGAGATCGTGCTGGTGGTCGCCCTGGTGTTGCCGTTCGCCGATAACCCGGTGCAAGCAGAGCCAGCGCGCGTACGCTGGCGGGACCTTCCCCTGCGGTTCGTCCCGCTGTTGGCCGGGGTGGCGGCGTTGGCTGCCGTGCGGCTGGTCGCCCGGCGGGACGATCTCTACAGTTTCGCCGTCACCGCGGTGCACTACCTCTACGCCAAGTCATGGCTGGCCTACCTGCAAAGCTGGTTCATGGCGTTTGGCCCGCTGCTGTGGCTGGCGCTCCTGCGGCCGCGCTGGGCCGCGGCGTTCCTGGCCGGCAACCAACACCTGGCCGTCTACCTCCTGGCCTTTGCCACGCTCGCCGTCGTCGGCGGCTCGGACACCGAACGGTTCCTGTACTGGACCATGCCGGTGGTCTACGTGCTCATCGGCCTCGCCCTGGAGGAGGCCCGGCACCGGTGGCCCGTCTGGCTGTTCGCCGTGCTCGCCGCCTTGCAGTTGGTGGCCGTCCGCGCCGTGTTCTGGCCGGCGGTCCCGGAGTACCCGAACAACGGCCCGCACCGGCTGCCGCTGCTCACCCCCTTCGGGCGGGATGTGCCCTTCGGCGACCTGTACACCGAAACCGGGCCGCATTTTCTCATGCTGCTCATCACCTTCCAGTACCTTGCCCTCGGGCTGGGGCTGGCAGCTTGGCGATGGCGTCGGGAGTCGCTGAAGCCGTCCGCGGCAATGCCGCCCGAGCAATCTTTTTCTTTGTGAAAACGCACGCGCGTTTCGCAAATTTGCGACGATATCAGGAATAATCGACGCTGGAATGTCTCCGGTCGTCGCCAACCCACTCGAAAACCGGAGGTAGTATTCCCTTATGCTTTGGACCCTCGCTGTCATCCTCATCATCCTGTACGCGCTCGGCCTGGTCAGCGGCTACACGCTGGGTGGCTTCGTCCACCTCATCCTGGTGGTCGCCCTGATCGTCATCGTGCTCCAGATCGTCACGGGTCGCCGCGCGCCCTGAGACAGATTTTTCTCTGAAGCAGAAGACGGCCCGGTTTGCCCGCGGTTCCTCCCTGGAGCCGCGGGTTTTTTGTGCAAAAACGCGGACCGCGAGGCGGCGAAACGAATGCTTGTCCTTTTCCGCGGGTCTTGCGATTTATCGGTCTGCGCGCCGCCTGCCACCGGAAAACCGCCATGCCAAACGCCTCTGACTTCCGCCACGTCAAATCCCTCTGGGACGATGCCGCCGCCGACGCCCTCGATCCCGTCGGCCGTCTGGTCTACCGCTCCAACCTGCTCGGCGCGGACGGCCGCATCACCAACACCGGCGGCGGCAACACGTCGTCCAAACTCGCCGAGACCGACCCGTTCACGAACCAGCAGGTAGAGGTGCTGTGGGTCAAGGGTTCCGGCGGCGACCTGCGCACCTCCAAGCGGGAGAACTTCGCCTCGCTCTACCTCGACAGCGTGCTCAGCCTGGAGGCGCTCTACCTCGAAACGCCCGAGGCCGAGCGCGGACCGAAAACCGCCGTCGAGGACCGCATGGTGGCGATGTACCCGCACTGCACCTTCAACCTGAACCCGCGCGCTAGCTCCATCGACACGCCCCTGCACGCGTTCGTGCCGGCGAAGCACGTCGACCACACGCACCCGAACGCCGTCATCGCCATCGCCGCGTCAGAGAACGCCGAGCGGCTGACGCAGGAAATCTACGGCGACGAGGTGGTCTACACGCCGTGGCAGCGGCCGGGCTTCGACCTGGGCTTGAAGCTGCGCGACCTCTGCCGCCAGCACCCGCAGGCCAGGGGCGTCATCCTCGGCCAGCACGGCCTCATCAACTGGGCCGACGACGACAAGGAATGCTACGAGTTGAGCCTGCGCCTGATCGAACGGGCGGCGGAGTTCATCGAAAGGCGCGACAAGGGCAAGGGGACCTTCGGCGGGGAGGCGCACCGGCGCTACGACGCCACGGCGCGCGAGGGAGCCCTCGCCCGCCTGCTGCCGTGGCTGCGCGGCCAGCTCGCCCGCGCCACCGGCAAGCGCCAGATCGCCACGCTCGACTCCGACGAGACGGTGCTGCGCTTCGTCAACAGCCACGACGCGCCGCGCTTGGCCGAACTGGGCACGAGTTGCCCGGACCACTTCCTGCGCACCAAGATCAAGCCGCTCTACGTCGAGTGGGACCCGCACAAGGGCAACGACGAGAGCCTGCGCGCCCGGCTGACGGCGGCGCTGGAGCGTTACCGCGCCGATTACGCTGCCTACTACGAGCAGCACAAACACGCCGACTCCCCCGCCCTGCGCGACCCGAATCCGACCGTGATCCTCCTGCCCGGCCTCGGGATGATCGCCTGGGGCAAGGACAAGTCGGAGTCGCGCGTGACGGCGGAGTTCTACAAGTGCGCGGTCGAGGTGATGCGCGGGGCCGAGGCCGTGGACCAATACACGGCGCTGCCGACGCAGGAGGCGTTCGATATCGAGTACTGGCTGCTGGAGGAAGCCAAGCTCCAGCGCATGCCACCGGAGAAGGAACTGGCGCGCAAAGTCGTGGTCGTCGTCGGCGCGGGTTCGGGCATCGGCCGCGAACTGGCCGGGCGCGTGCTCAAGGAAGGGGCCCACGTCGTCTGCGTGGACCTCGACCAGAAGTCCGCCGACGCCACGGCCGCGGAGCTGGGCAAGCGCGTCGGTCCCGGCATCGGCGTGGCGGGCAGCGGGGTGTCGGGCTGCGGGTACGCCGTGGGCTACGGCGCGAGCATCACCCAGCGCGCGGCGGTGCGCGGGATGCTCGACTACGCGGCGTTGTGCTACGGCGGGATCGACGCCATCGCGGTGACGGCCGGGGTTTTCTACTCACCCGACACCACCGGGCACATCCCCGACGACAAGTGGGCGCTGACGTTCTCGGTCAACGTGACGGGCTCCTACATCGTCGGCGACGAGGCCGGCAAGACCTGGCGTGACCAGGGTCTCCCGGCCGCGCTGGTGCTGACGACGAGCGCCAACGGAGTGGTTTCCAAAAAGGGCAGTGTGGCGTACGACACGAGCAAGGCGGCGGCCAACCACCTCGTGCGTGAGCTGGCCGTCGAACTCGCCCCGCTGGTGCGCGTCAACGGCGTGGCGCCGGCGACCGTGGTGCAGGGCAGCGCGATGTTCCCGCGCGACCGCGTGATCGCCTCGCTGGCGAAGTATTCCATCGCTCACGCCGAGGACGAGGACGACGACACGCTACGCAACAAGCTGGCGCAATTCTACGCCGACCGCACGCTGACGAAGACGCCCATCACCCCCGCCGACCAGGCCGAGGCGATGTACCTCCTCCTGAGCGACAAGCTCAGCAAGACCACCGGCCAGATCCTCGCGGTGGACGGCGGGTTGCACGAGGCGTTCCTGCGCTGAGTCGCCACCGGCAGCCGCGGCTCCGGGCGGTTGACGTTTTTGCGGGGCGCGGCGAGAGGGTTTGCACATGGCTGACGATGGGACGGAGTTCTGGATTGATGTCGGCGGGACGTTCACCGACTGCGTCATGCGGAACCCTGCGGGTCGACTGATCGGCCACAAGCTGCTGAGCAGCGGTCGCCAGCCGACGGTTTGCGCCGCCGGGTCAGAAGCAAATTTCTGGCACGACCCTGCACTGTGGATGGCCGTGCCGAACTATTATGCGGGGTACGAGTTCGTCTGCGAATGGCCGGGACACGGGACGATCCGCCGCCGCGTCCAAGCCTCCGAGCGGTCCGGCGCGTCGCTCCAATTCGAGCATCCACTCCCTGGCACGCCCGCGCCCGGGTTGCGCGGAGAACTGATTTCCAGCGAGGAGGCTCCGGTGGCGGGCATCCGCTGGATGCTGGGCCGGCGTTTGGACGAACCCGTGGGACCGATCCGCGTGCGGTTGGGGACGACGCGCGCCACCAACGCACTCCTCGAGCGGCGTGGCGCGCGCGCGGCGTTCGTGACGACGGCCGGTTTCGCCGACGCCCTGCGCATCGGCTACCAGGACCGCCCCGCCCTCTTTTCGCTCCGCATCAACCAGCCGCCTGAACTGTACGAACGCGCGGTGGAAATCCGCGAACGCCTGGACGCAAACGGCGGCGTGCTGCGTTCTCTGGACGAAGCCGACGCCCGCGTAAAGCTGACGGCTCTGCACGGGGCGGGCGTCGAGTCGCTCGCGGTCTGCCTGCTGCACGCCTACCGCAATCCCGCGCACGAGGAACGGCTCGGACAACTCGCCGCGGAGATCGGTTTCACGCACGTTTCGCTGTCCAGCCGGGTGAGCCCTTTGCCCAAGTTCGTCTACCGCGGTGACACGACGGTGCTGGATGCCTACCTGACGCCCGTGCTGAGCGAATATTGCCGCAGGCTTTGTGCGCAGATGCCGGAGGCCGACGTACGTTTCATGGCGAGTGCCGGCAGCCTCCTGCGGGCGGAGGAGTTCAGCGGCAAAGATGCGATCCTCAGCGGACCGGCGGGCGGCGTGGTGGGCATGGCACGGGTCGCCGAACGCGCGGGCTTCGCCCCGGTGTTCGCCTTCGACATGGGCGGGACCAGCACCGACGTGAGCCGTTGGGACGGGGACAGTTTCGCCCGGCGCTACGAACTCGAAACCGGCGGCGGCAACACCCGCCGCATGCGCTTGCAGTCCGCCATGCTGGAGATCGAAACCGTCGCGGCGGGCGGTGGTTCGGTCTGCTGGTTCGACGGACAGAAGCTGGCGGTAGGACCACGCTCGGCGGGCGCGGAACCCGGTCCGGCGTGCTACGGCCGCGGCGGGCCGTTGACCGTCACCGACCTCAATTTCTTCCTGGGAAAAATCCCCCGTTTTCCGTTTGCGCTGGACCGGGCCGCCGTCGAAGCACGACTGGATGAACTCCTGGCCGAGATCGCGACCGCCCGTGGAGGGATGCGTACCCGCGCGGAACTCGCCGTCGGTTTTCTGCGCGTCGCCAACGCGAACATGGTCGCACCGATCAAAAAGCTCGCCGCCGCGCATGGCCTGGATGTGCGCCGCCACACGTTGGTGGCCTTCGGCGGGGCGGGCGGTCAGCATGCGTGCGCCATCGCCCGCGAACTCGGCATGTCGCGGATTTTGTGTCCGGAGTACGCGGGGGTTCTGAGCGCGGTCGGGATCGGCCTCGCTCCGGTGACCAAATTCGCCGAACAATCCCTGCCGCCGGGGACGGATTTCCAGATGGTCTTCCGTGCCTTGGAGGCTGATCTCAGGGGTCAGATGCGCGCCGAAGGCATCTCCGACGAAAGGCTTGTCGCCCCCCGCCGCCTGCTGGAAATGCGTTACCGCGGACAGGAAAGCCGGCTCACGGTCGCCGCCCCTCCGGACGGTGATTTCTTTGCCGCGTTCGCGTGTCAGCATGAGCGCATCTACAACTTTACCTTCCCGGATCGTCCGGTCGAGGTCTACGCGGTGCGGGTCGAGCTTTCAACCCGTCCGGAGAAGATGCCTTCCGAGGAATACGCCCCCTCAGACCGGGGCCTGCTCGGCTCGACTTCCTTCATCGAAGCCTTTCACGGCTACGACGACAGTCCCCGAGCCACCGCCGTTTTCGTCCGTGACACGATCAGCCCGGGCGAGCGCGTCGCCGGACCCGCCATCGTGTACGACCGCATCAACACCGTGGTCGTCGAACCAGGCTGGACCTGCGAATGTACCTGCCATGACGATCTGGTACTGACTGCCGATCTTCACGATCCGAACGGCGCACCGCTCCCACCAGCCAAGCCAGACCAAGCCGATCCGGTCGAACTCGAACTTTTCCACAATCGTTTCGCCTCCGTCGCCGAGCAGATGGGCGCGACGCTCCAGCGCACGGCGCTGTCGACCAACGTCAAGGAACGGCTGGATTTCTCGTGCGCGCTCTTTGATGCCGCCGGCTCACTGGTAGCCAACGCCGCGCACATCCCGGTGCACCTCGGTGCGATGGAGGAGTGCGTGCGCTGCCTGCTCGCCGACGTGCCTGACCTGCGGCCCGGCGAGGTGTACCTGACCAACGACCCGTTCCGCGGCGGCAGCCACCTGCCGGATGTGACCGTCATCACCCCGGTCTTCGTCGGCGGCGGACAGCCGCGGTTCTTCACCGCCAGCCGCGCGCATCACGCCGAGATCGGTGGGATCGCGCCCGGCTCACTGCCGCCGGATGCGCACACGCTCGCGGAGGAAGGCGTGCTCCTCCGTGCGTTCCGCTATCGCGCCGACGACTCCGCCGCCAGCGACGAGCAGTTGCGCCGCCTTCTGCTCGCCGGACCATACCCGACGCGTGCGGCCGACGAAAACCTCGCCGACATCCACGCGCAGATCGCGGCGAACCAAGCGGGTGCGACGCTGCTCGCGGAACTCGTCGCCCGCCACGGTCTCGCCACCGTCGAGGCCTACGCCACCCATCTGCACCGCGCCTCGGAGGCCAGGATGCGCGCGGCGCTCGCGCGGCGGTCGGCGGGCACGTGCTCGTTCGCGGACGCGATGGACGACGGCACGCCGATCTGTGTCGCCGTCACGACGGACGCGGAGGGTCGCGCCACGTTTGATTTCACCGGCAGCGGCCCCGTGCACCCGGGTAACCTCAACGCCAACCGCGCCATTGTCGCCAGCGCGGTCATCTACTGCTTGCGCTGCCTGCTGGGCGAGCCGGTGCCGCTCAACGCCGGCCTGCTGGCTCCCGTCACGCTCGTCATCCCGCCCGGCACGATCCTCGACCCGCCGTCCGACCCTGACCCGGCGCGGTGCCCGGCGGTCGGCGGCGGCAACGTCGAGACCTCGCAGCGGCTGGTGGACGTGATCTTCGGCGCGCTCGGGAGCGTGGCGGCGAGCCAGGGAACGATGAACAATTTCCTGTTCGGGCGCGGTGGGGCGGAGGCGTTCGGGTACTACGAGACGATTGGCGGCGGCGCGGGCGCGGGGTCAGATTTCGACGGGGCCAGCGCCGTGCACACGCACATGACCAACACGCGTCTGACCGACCCGGAGGTGCTCGAAGCGCGCTACCCGGTGCGCCTACGCGAGTGGGCCGTGCGGCGCGGTTCCGGTGGCGGCGGCGCGCACCCGGGCGGCGACGGGATGGTGCGCGAGGTGGAGTTTCTGGCGGAGTTGGACCTGTCGCTGTTGACCAACCGGCGCGCGCGGGCACCTTACGGCGCGGACGGCGGAGGGTCCGGCGCGCCCGGCCGCAACCGTCTGCGCCGGCCGGGAGAAGCGGAGTTCACCGACCTGCCGCCCGCCGGGCGCTGGCGCGTGGGTCCCGGCGACGTGCTGCGCCTGGAGACCCCCGGCGGCGGTGGTTGGGGCGCGGACGTGGCGATTGCCAAGGCTCGTCCGGAGGTGTTTAATACCGACCCATGAGCGCCTTGCCTAAACGCTACTTCACGCAAGAGGAGTACGCGATGCTGGAAGAGAAAGCCGGCTACAAGAGCCAGTACGTTGCCGGAGAGATTTTTGCGATGGCAGGCGCTGAACCCTGGCATGACATCATTGCCAACAATCTTGGTGGGATGTTCTATGTGCGCTTCCGAGGTCGAACTTGCACTTACCACTCCGCCGACATGAAGGTACGCGCCAAGGCAGGCGATCTATGGACGTATCCCGATTTGTCGGTTCTCTGCGGCCAACCGAAATACGACGCCAGCGCAAGACCACGTAGCTTATTAAACCCGCAAGCGATCTTCGAGGTACTCTCCCCTTCTACCGCCAGCTTTGACCGTGGCGACAAGTTTGAGCGTTACAAGCGGATCGAATCGTTGAACGATTACGTGCTCGTCGCTTCGGAGACGATGCGCGTGGAACACTATGCCCGGCAGGATGCCGGCGGCTGGCTCTACCACGAGTACCACGAGGCCGCCGACATGCTGAAGCTGGCCAGCGTTGACGCGGAGTTGCCGCTGGCCGAAATCTACGAGCGCGTGACCTTCCCCGAACCCGGCACGGACGGGTAGCTGGGTCGTCACCGGAACGTCCTGAAATGTAGCGGGGCTTGACCGTGGCAGCCGCCGTGACGATGAGTTGGCTATTTCCCATCATGCCAGCCCTCCCCCGTTTCCTGATTTGCGCGCCGTTGCTTTTCCTGAGCGTTCTCGCCGGCTGCGCTTCCGGCCCCGGCCGCTCTGAAGGCGCACGCGCGGCCCGCGGCGGCTTCAGCGTACTGGTCGAC
>CAXTMD010000016.1:13508-24021 GCA_964245035.1 uncultured Chthoniobacterales bacterium | reverse complement strand
ACAGTAGGAAGCCGGCACGGGGGCTCGAACCCCGGACCTGCTGATTACAAATCAGAGCTTATATAATACGCAAACCATTGTCGTAAAGATATATACCGTATTACTTCATTTTTATCGAGGTACAGCCACGTGTCTCAATGGTTGTGTGTTTTATCGATTCGTACCCTATTTCTCGGCTCCTTGGTTTGCCCATTATCTCATGCCCCCTTGCCCTACTTCAAGAACTCCAAGCGTCGGCATCCTTGTGCGTCCGTTCACCGAGTTGTCATCAACTTCGGCCGCACGTTTCTCTTACCCCGGCAGCGTGGATAGGTCGAGCGGCCCCAGAACCGGTGGCCGCTCGGTTTGCCGAGCCGTAGCGCCATGCAGGAACGGCAAAACGGACAGGTGGGCGCGGTGATCGACGCGGCCCGGACGAAGGCACCGGACCAGCTCGCCACGTCCAGCAAATCACTTCCCCCGGAACTCGCTTGGCGGATCAAGGCACGAGCCTGTTGCCCTCGATTAGCTCCAGCGGCTTGCCGACGGCAAAGGCACGGGCGTCCTGGGTGAACTTGCCGGTGGTCACCAGGATGACGTGGTTGGCCTCCTCGGCCGCCAGGATGCCAAACAGTTCGCGCACCGTGGACACGCCCACCTTGTAGACCTTCCAGTGCTTGCATTGCACCAGCGTGGTTTGGCCCTCCTTGCGTAGCCGCAGGTCCACGCCGCCATCGGCACCGTCGCCAGAGCATATCTCCACTGTGTAGCCTTGCCGCCGGTAGAGTTCCCCGACGAGCAACTCGAACTCCTGCCAGGAAAGGTCCGCTAGCGTCTTGGACCTGGGTAGGCTGGGAACTTGGACCTGCTTTACGGCTGGGGGCAAAGGTGGAGGTGCGGTCAGCGTACAGGCACTTTTCAGTTGGCGGCGTTCTGTCGACACCTTCCACAAAGGGCTTGGAAGAGCGGACGCTAGACGGCGCTTCTTGACCAGCGCCTGGGTGATCGCTCACCCTACGAACACGATCAATCCCACGAAACCAGCAAGCACCATCAAGCCGGGGATCGGAGATGCCGCCACGGTCGGAGAATTTCCCCGGACAAGGTTGCTCGACCCGGCGGGCTTAGGAGCACCGCCTTGAACCAACGTCGAGGGTTGCAAGACTGGTGGGTGAGCCTTGGTCCAAGCCGCCGCCCATGCTCCGGTGACCAAACACATGACGCGGTTGTCGTTGGCCAAGGTGAACGCCTCTGCTCCGTCACTGGTCCGATGCCACTTCCTGGCTGCCAGCGCATCAGTGGCCACATGGTCGGCAGGTTGCCAAGCAGCCATGCCGCCGTTCTCGTTGAGAAGTTGGCGTTCTTCGACCTCGCTGATAGGGCCAATGTCCATGGTGAAAATCAGCCGCTGGGCCGTGCCCTGCGCAACCTCAATGTCCAGCCGCCAACCGTTCCACCGGTACGTACCCATGCCATCTCTACAGGGAGGTCACCGCTGGCGGGAACACCGTACTGAGCGACAATCTGGTCACGGCTGTCACCAAGCTGAAGGACTCTGGCGTTGGAAGCGCAGAGCAGCGAGATGATCAGCAATAGGCCGAGGCGGAACATGGCTCAGCACTTGGCAGCAAAAGGTACGTCATTCTGTGGGTAAGATGCGGGCTGTAGAGCTTGTGAAAATGTTTACACCGGCAATCTCGGACGTTTCGGACGGGTGTTTTCGAGTTCCGGTGGAAGAGAGCAAATTAGTGCGGTAATTGGCGGTCGGATTAGTACTGAGGCGCCGACTGCCTCCGAAGAGCAAGCTGGCCATGAAGGTCGATGCTTGGCTGCCGTGGTGGTCCAAACCGACGGCAAAGTGCGGAAAGATGCGGAAGAATGAAGAAATCACGAACCTGTCCTACCAAAGGGCGCGAGAGCCGGTCCTGTTCAGGCGCGACAATCCGGGAATAGGCGTTTTCGTGGTCCCATCAAAATATTCTCGGTAGCGGGCGATCCATGCTAAAGCGCGCTTCGTCGCCGGTCCGAGAAAGTCAGGGTGTACGTAGTATCCGTTGCCAGCCCCAGTGATGAAGCGACGTCGCACTGCATCCTCGTCAACCTCAACAAAGGTGATGTCATGATCGTCCAGCCGCTCGGCACGTATGTATTCCGGTTCAGAAAACCACCCAAAGCAGTCAACAAGGCGTCCATCAGGCGCACTGCAACCTAAATGGTCGTGCCTGCCGCCTTGCTCCTGGACCCACAGCAAAGGAAAACCCGTAAATTCTTTCAGAGCGAGAGCGAACAGATGGCAACCGCCATGCGCAAATAACACAGGATCAGGCAGCGTTAATAACCAATGAGCGCGTGCTTCCATGGGAAAGCGTGCTAGGTGAGCACCAGCCAGAAATGCCGTAGACCAATCGGTGGCAGATCGAAAGAGCGATCATGGCTGGACCGATATTGCCACAGCCGCGCAGCAGCTGGCTGGACCGCCAAATGGGACAACAGATCCATCGCCGTCCACCGCGCTTGGTGGCGCGGGATTGTCTGGGCAACCAAGTCCTCAATCCAAGAGTTGACCGCAGTCAGCCAATGATCGGGGGTCTGGTCTTGGATAAATCCGATCATACCCGCTCGCTCGAAGAGGCTGCCGTGCAGCCGCTCCTTGAAGCGCTCGATCCCGCCGGTGCGGCTTTTGTCGCGCTCGTCGCGGTGCTGCCAGTCGCTGACCACATACTCGCGACTGCGATCATCCCGGGCAGAGCTGGGTGGAGGGGGTAAGCGCTTGGCCTCAAGGACGTACAGGACCTCTGTGCAGTTGTAGTCATGGCTACCGATTTGGATCAGGGCGTCGGGGCCGATGGCCGGCAAGGTACTCAGATCGGGCGCGCGCCCCCCGTGGCCACGGTCGGTCACTTCGGGCACAAACCGGAACAACGCTCGGCGGAGGGCAAAAGAGTCGAGCCAATGGCAGAGGTGCTCACACAGCAGCGATTCGCCCGTTGTGGCGATTGAGCCATCACGGATGCCGGGCAGATGCGGAATGCAACGCGGAAGGGTATCCTGAAGAAACTGCTCAATGGCGTCGTACACTTGCCCGCGATCCCTGAAGATCGCCTCCACTGTCCCGGAACAGGCATCGTCGGCAAGCTCTTGGTCAGACAGAGGCATGAGGGCAACTGCCTAAAACGCGGTGGCGGGGATGGCGGGTACAGCCTCCGACCGGGGCGGTCTAGCAGAAGGTTTCATCAGCCAGGCAAATACCGCATCGGCGTCACGCACGGCCACCGATTTGAGCCAGTAGCGTTGGGGTTTGGGCTTGAGGATGAAAAGCCGGTTGCCATCGAAGTGGCGCACGATGCGGTAGGTGCGCAGGGCTTGTCCAAATTGAGTGGTGAGCAGATTCTCAATGTACGCCGCCCGCTCGCTCAGATTTTCTGAGCCGGTCGGAGAGCCATCCCCCTTTTGGAACTCCACGCACCAGCTCGTTGGCAGCTCTTGTGCGGGCATGGCGCGGAAATCCGCGTACACGCTGCCCATCAACTCCGCGAACACCCGGGCGAAGGAGTTGACTTGGGTGCCGGTGGCAGGCGCGGCCAGCTTAGCCTGCTCTTTTTTGGCGTCTTTGATGAGCGGGATCATAAAATTGATCACGTCATCACGCAGGTATTCCTGCACACCGTGGAACACCAGCTTCCCCCCTTCAGGATAAGGCAAATCCATAATATTACCCTTGAGCAATGCGCGCCGGCCAACTAGGTAGCGCGACCCAAAGGCGGCAAAGAATTCTAGGTAGCGCTTGTTCCCCTTCAGGAATTCGTGGACTTGCCGCAGTTTGGGTAAGTCCTCAGGCGGACAAGCCACCCCGACGATCATTGCCCGGAAAAGCAGCTCGCGCCCACTTTCCCGCAGCTCCAAAGGCAGGTTCTCGTTTTCTTTGATGAGCAGGTGCGGTGGCCGGAAAAGCTGGTCTTTCCGAGGAAAGAGATACCAGTCAATCGTGCAGGGACTGATCCCCGCGGGGTCAATCCCGTTTTCATCGAAGGCTCTGGTATCCAATAAATCCCAGCCCAACCGTTGAGGAAGGTATTTGGGCGAATATCGCTTCTTCTTCTCACTGACTCCGCTACCAGTGTAAGTGGCGATGTCTGCTTCGGTGAAGCCTTCCTTGTAGTACCAGCCCCTTTCCCGCTGCATTTTGTTGAGGTAGCTCTCCAAGGTCGCCGTCCCAGTGAGGCTGCGATAGGTCTCCAGCAACCGGCCGCCACCGAGTAGGTTTGCCTTCCACACCCGGGGCTCGTCCATGGCCAATTGCCGCGGAACCCAGTGCAAGTCATTAGGGTCGATTTCAAAGAGCTGCCGATTGCCCAAGGTCGCAGTGCGGCGGAACGTGGCGTGCAGCAGCCGCTTTTTCGGCACAGGCTCACGGCGGTGCAGAAACACGGCCACGGTGCGGATGCCAGCCTGAGCTTTAAGAGCTTCCTTGCGCTTGGTGAATAGGCCGCCGATGGAGGCGAAGTCTAGAATCTGCGACACATCCCAATTGGTCAGCATCTCGCGCCGGAAATTTGCCGGGTTTTCGTTGTACAGCAAGCCGGCCGGCTGGACTAGGCAAGCAGTGCCCTCTTCAGCGAGCAATGGCGGCACTGCCCGCAGAAACAAGTAGCTAATTTGGTCGGCGGGCACCGGAGACCACGACTTGCCGTCTTCGTCGAGTGCGGTCTTGTCGAACAATTCTTGCGCGGCTGTTTTCAGCCCGGAATCGAAGGGCGGATTGCCTACGATCAGGCGGTAGCGGCGCGGCGCCTCCAGTAACCCTGGGCGTTGCGCGAAAAAATCACCTTCCAAGATGTTGCGGCCTTGTAGATTGGGGAACTTCATGGCCCGCAGCTGCTCGTAAACGGAGGGCACTTGACCCAACGCAGCAGGAAACTCCCGGCAAAGTGCCACGCAGAGGCTGAAAATGGTCAGCTCGACCGACTGCCGGGCGATATCTACGCCGAAAAGATTGTCGGCCATGAGTTTGCGCAACGTCGCAGCGTCTGGCGGCGCATTGGGCCGCAGCGAACGCAGCGCGTCAACCAACCGCCGCCAAGCTCCAACCAAAAACACGCCCGAGCCGCAGGCGGGGTCCAGCACGGGGAAGGCCGCCGGGGCGTCTAGCCGGCGGGGATCGTGCTGACGCAGTGCTGCCACTACCTCCGACTCCGGCATCGCTTCGTCGAGCAGCAGATTGACCAGGTGATGAGGTGTGAAGAATGCTTGGCTCTGACCGCCTAGGAAATCCTCGTACACGTAGCTGACCACCTCTACGGGCAGGTGCTGGAAGGAGTAGCGCTGCCAGAAAAAGGGTTGTGTGCCTTCCATCTGCCCCGTGGCGAAGTCGGCCAAGGGAGCTAGCTGTGCCGGTGCGGCGGTGCGGAGAATCTCCTCCAGCGCGGGGTCCACGTAGAATACGTCCCCGTTGAAGTCAGCGTGCAGTCGCTGGATAGCCGCCAGCAGGGCGCGCGGGTGCGCCAGCAGCGAACGGAAGTCATGCACGCCTGCTGGCACGTCCGCGTGGCGGAAATATCCTTCCGGCAAAATTTTACGCTCTTCTAAGAAGCGCACCATGAGCGTGATGATCAGTAGGCGGTGTACGAACGCCTCTTTCTCCTCAGCGCGCACGCCTAGGTGGGTCTGCTCCGTCAGCCACTCGCGCACAGCGCGCATCTCCTCGACCAGCGAATCCAGCGAACTTTTACCGCCGCGCAAGGCGACGTTTTCCCGCGCCTCCCAGAACGCCCCGCGGTCGAACTGCGGCGCGGCGAAACGTTGCCAGGCGCGTCTGGCTCGTTCGTTGAGCTGCCTAATACCCTCTGCGGCCGCTCCCGCCGTCGCCAGCGCCATGATAGGGTCCCCGGCGAAACGCAGCGACGCGAGTTCTTCCGGATCAGCCGGGCGGCCGGCGGCATCGAAGTCTGGCGGCGGCAGCAAATTATAAACGTCAGCCGAGGTGGGCCGCAGCACCAGTGCTAAGGGTACGCGACCGTAGTTCCAGAGTTGCCGGTAGAGCCCGGCTAGGTCGATGGGACCACCCTCGCCCGCGGCAAGACCACCTCTTTGCCAATCGTAGACAAACAACTCGGGCCGTGGCGCGCGCTCCTCGGCAGGGAAGCGGAAGTACACCCAGTCGGCCGCGAACTCGCTGGCCTCAAGCAAGTAGGCGTGCAGGCGTGTGCGCCATGGATGCGAAGCAAGCCGTTCGTTCTCCTGCGCCGAACGCTGGCGCGGATCAACACGGAAGAGCCCACTGCCCGGCGAGAGCATGTCGAGGGCGTCCAGCGCTGGATGATAATCGTCAGGCACGCAAGAGAAAAGGGTAAGGGCTGCCGTCAGGCACTCAGAGCTTATCGACCACCACCCCCTGAACCAGCAGGTCGCGGCGCGGGACAATAGTCACGGTGCAGTCCGGATCGTCGGATTCGGGCCGCAGGTGGTAGTCTCCCGACCGAGCGAAAACGAGTCGTTTCAAGGTTGTTTGTCCATCGACGAGAGCAGCGACCACCCGGCCCAGCGCGTCTTCCAGGCGGGTGAAGGGAGCAAGGATCACGGTGTCGCCGTGGAAGATCGGGCCTGGACGACCAGTGGCAATGTTCATTGAGTTGCCCGCGACGACCAGCCCGAATGCGCCGCGCGGAAAGCGCCGACCACGGATGGATACCAGTCGTTCCGGCGCAGAAGCGGGCCGGTCGTCGGCTAGCCCCGCCGGAATCGTGGCAAAGACGGGCAGGAAAACCTCGTCCGAGCCCGGCGCCGTAGCCGACTGCAGCCGCTTGCGCGTAGGGCGCGAGCGCGCAGCCTGGGCGTCGTGTTGAGCCAACGCTTCGCGGTCGCGAAGATATTCGGTCACGGCCTCCCGTACGATGACGCTGTCTGCCTCTCCACGACGCAGGGCAATGGCATGCACCGCCGCCTTGATCGAGGGAGTCACCCGCGCCTTAATTTCGACCTCTTTGTTCTGATCGGACGACATAGTCTGGGGGATGTCGATCGGTCAGCGTTCCAAGGGGACCGCCGTAAGCCTGGCTCGCGCAAACAGCAAGCGCGCTCGCATTTTGTGGCGCATTGTGGCCGCTTGTGGCTATATGTCAACCCTATTTGTACAAGGAAAGACGGATTTTTTGCGGAAATGCCACTATTAGTGGTGGCGACTGCGCTAAACACAACACAATTCGCCTGTGATCCAAGTCTCGGCTGTCCCAACCGGAGAGATCACACGCTGATCATCTGGATCATTCTGACTACCAAGGGAGATTTGCAGGACGCTGCAGGACAAAACGATTTCCGAATAAGACTCTTTTCTTCACAATCCCCTCGCTTCATGTTTAAGCTGCGGGCCAAGCGGTATAAAGGCAAGTAGTTCTTTTAGTACTACTTGTATCGGTTATTCGTACCGGATTCTGCCTATATACTCGGAGGCTGCAACCTTCTCCCCCGCTTGATGTCTTCGGCTCTGCATGCCCGCCCGAAAACTGACGCGTCTCTAAAAACTTCGAGTGGACGATCTCGGCCAAGAACTCCAAAACAGCCGTCCGAAACGTCCGAGATCGGCTCAAGGCTAAAGAAAAGAGTCCCGATGAACCCGTAAGGTGCCATCGAAGCTCTTTTCCTTCCCCGCCACCAAGGAGGTGTAAACCTTTTCCTTCAGTTGCGGAAGTGCGGCAGCATCTCGACCGCTACGGTGAGTGCCCGTGCCTTGGTACGATCAACGGCTCCAAACCAAATGCTCGTCAGCCGCTGGTCAGCCGTTTGGCGGATCTTGCGGTGGTCGAGCATCTCCGTAACCCCATTGTACGCGGCCCACAGGGTTCCCTCGACACCCTTCATCCGGTTGCCCGCTCCTTGGTCGAAGAAGTACTCCGACCATGAGCGGTCCCGCTGGATGCAGTCGGCTTCACTTTCGGTGGGCAGACGGTCTTTGGGCTCCGGGAACACGTACTGGAGGTACTTCTCCAAGCGGTTGTGGTGCATGGGCACCTGCACCATCTCGCGGAACGTGTCCGCCAGTTCGTCGTACTGGTGACGCACGATGCCCAGCATCCGCTCCGCGGCCTTCATCCTGTGGTGGATGTCGGTGTGGTGGCTGATCTTGATGCCGCTCTGGCCGTTGTTGATGGCCAAGGAGAGCGTGTTCTGGCACACGACCCGCACGGGCGTGAACTTGACCTGCAAGCTACTGGTGCCGTCGTGCGAGTTCGTCAGGAGCAGGAACTTGTCGGTGAGGTCGTCGCCGACTACCCGGATGCTGTCGGGCAGCTTGGCCAGGATCCACACCCGCTCGCCCTTGCCCAGTGCACCGGCCGTGTGGTACACGGCCGCCTGCTTACCGACCACCGGGTCGAAGAAGGCGAACGCCTCGCGGTTTTGCACGGGTGTGTACGAACTGCCGACCACGCCGAGCACATCCAGGCTGTTCTCGCGCGCCACGGCGTACCGATCTGGCACGGGCAAGCGCAAGAGGCTCTCCGGGCCATCACTGGCGTACAAGGGCAGTTTCTTGACCTGCCAGTCCAGCCGGGCGGCTTGGATGGCTTCTTCGGCGGTGGCGGGTTTGTCGAGGGCGGTGCCGAGGCCATGCCAAGGCACGCCGCCGACGTACATCATGCTGGCTGCTCCGTTTTGGATCATCAGGTTGTGACTCATGGGTTTTGCTTTCTGTTTTCTGCGGTTGTTGGTTGGTGCAACGACGAAGGGCCAGACACCCCGTGGTAGGAGGCATCCGGCCCTTGCGCCGTGTTCTGGTTGGTGGGTGGTTTGGTGGTGCTGCTGACTACAGGCGGACAGTCTGCAGGGTTTTCAGGGTGTCACGGACGCTGCGGACTTCCCGCTCACTGACGCGGCGTTCGCGCTGGGCTTGGCGCAAAGTGTCGATCAGGTTGTTGAGGTTGGTGACGGCACCTCGGAGGGAGCCTTTGACGGCTTCGATCTGGTCGAGCGCCTGTTCCAAGCTGGTCTTCTCCTCGGGTGAGGAGGTGCTGTTGATGGTGGCGCTGGGCGTGTGCCCGTTGCCGTTGGTGGTTCCATTTTGCATGGGTGGGGTGTTCCTTTCGGTGGTTGGTGGTGGGTTGAGGTTGGTGGTGGGTGGTTGGCCGAGAGCGTCACCTGACGCCACCGGGGTGATGGGGCTGACCGGCACGGAGGCCGGTGCCTTGGGTGGTGAGGTGATGGCATCGACACGCACGGGCATGACAATCATCTGCCGGCTGCCGCCCGCGTCGCTGAAGCGTAGGGGCTTGAGCGGCTCCTGTACGCCGACGGTACGCAGCCCGAAGCTGAGGGCCTTGAGCAGGTACTGGCGGTTGAGGTACACCGTGGCGGGATCGCCGCTGACGGCGACGCCGGGCACCTCGACCTCCGTGGGCTGTGCCTGCTCCTTGCTGCTGCCGCGCAAATACAGCCTGCCCGACACGCAGTAGAGGCCGACCGTGTAGTTGGGCGTGTCGTCACCCGGCAGCCGGGGCACGATGCGCGCCATGGCTTCCGCCGCCTGCTCGCTGACTTCGATGGTGCCGGTGATCTGACGCACGTCTTCGGTGATGGTGCGCCAGTTCGGGTACGTGCCCTCGATCTGCTTGGTGACAAAGGTCCACCGGCGGCTCTCCAGGCGCAGGTAGCCGCCCTTGTCTCTGGTGGGTGCCTGCACGCTGAGCTTCCACTGACCATCCTTGACGAAGCCGCTCCAGGAGAGGAAGCGGTGGTCGGGGATCAGGACGGACGATGGCAGCGCCAAGTGCAGGCTGTTGCTGGCGAACAGGTGCCGGCCGTCAGTAGCCACCGCATAGTGGCCGGCAGGCTTGGACACGTCCAGGTACGCACCGTTGAGGATGACGCGCGTCTCGTCGTCGCTGGCGCAGGCCAGTGCATCAAGCAGCGTAGCGAGGGCAGCTTCGTCCAGGCTGACGGAGGCAGCCGTGATCGGCGGCACGGCGGGAAAGTCGGCTACGGGCTCAGAGATGAGCACCTGTTCGACTGGGTGGCTGCCGATGCGGTGGCGCAAGAGCAGCTTGTCCTCGGCCAGCACTTCTAGGTCGAGCGTCTCGTCGGCCCGACAGGTCTTGCCCAGCTTCTGTAGCTCCGCGAGGGGCAAGAGGCACTTGGCCGGCTCGCCGATCTGCTGCGGGGCTTCCAGGCGGAGCGACAGGAACGTGTCGAGGTCAGTGGCGGTGAGGTGGACCCAGCCTTGGCGGTCACGTTCGAGGTGGACCATGCCCAGAACGGGCAAGGTGCTGTGACGGGGAATGACTTTGGTGAGGCCGCCGAGGGCCGTCTTCAGTTCGGCCACGGGTAGTTGGATGGTGAGATGGTAGTTCATGGGATGTGTTGGTGAGTTGGGGTGGTTGGCTGCGGTGTTGTGCTGGTGTTGAGAAATAGAAAAGCGGAACGGCCGGGGCACTCCGTTGCTGAGGAGCACACCCGGCCGTTTCCGCCGTGGGTTGGTGGGTGGGGGTGGGGGTGGCCCGGATTGGGTCAGACCCGGAGGGTGGCCGCCGGTTCGTGGCGGTACTTG
>CAXTMD010000016.1:0-13498 GCA_964245035.1 uncultured Chthoniobacterales bacterium | reverse complement strand
ACACCGCCCCGCTTTGCTTGAAGGCATACAAATACCTGACCTCCACGACGGCTCCCGGTTTGGGGATGTCGTGGTTGGGCGGGATGGTGACGTTGCCCGCTTCCACGATCTCGCTGCCCGAGTACAGGCCCAGCGAGACGCTGCGCTTGGTGGGGTGCACAAGCGTGACCAGGAAGCTGGCACTCTCAATGAACTTGTACTTGAACTGAGCCGACGATCCTGACGTTTTGCCCGGTGTGTACGGGGCGGTCAGCAGCTTGAGCACGATGCCTTCTTTGAACTGCTGGCGCAGCCGAGCGTACAAGCTCGTCTTCTCGCGCGCCGTGTGAGCGGTATGCACCGGCACCAGCGCGTTGAACTCCCAGGGCAGGAGCAGGCCGAGGCACTCCAAGCGTTCGGCGTAGGGTCGTGCCCGCAGGTCACCGTCCGCGCTGCTTTCCAGCAGGTCAAAGACGTGCAGGGTGTCTCCTATCGCCTCGCCGTCCAACAGGAAGTCGCCGGGCACCTGTCTTGCCTTGGCGGCAATGGGTTCTGGCACGGCCACGATCAGCCCTTTGCGGTTGATGCCGGTGACGGTGCTGCCTTCCTTGCGGAGCAACAAGCGCTTGCCGTCCATCTTCTCCTGCGCGCAGTAGAGCGGGTCGATCAGCAGGTGACCAAGCGCGTGGGTGTCAGCTACGGGCTCCAACAACTGTGGGTAGACGCCGGTGCTGCGCCCTTCGTGGCCACTGTGCTGGTAGGGCGTGCCATCCTGCCCAGGCGTGTAGCCTTTGGCCAGTTTGGCGGCAACAAGCTGGTTGTAGGTCCGCAACGCCGTGTCGTAGTCGACGGGTGCAGGCGTCTTGGTGCCCGTCTGGAGAGTCGAGCCGCGGCGGCCAAAGGCGAAGCGCACGAGGAACTGCTCGGGGCTGCCGTCCTGCTCCAGGTTCACGTGGTACACTTTGTCGGAGTTGCCCTCACGGTAGTAGAGGGTGGTTTGTTTGGGTTCGTTGGTGATGGTGGTGTCTGTCATGGTTGGGTTGGTGGTGGGTGGTGGGTAGAAACAAAAGAGCTGGGCAGATCACGCGCAGGTGACCCGACCGGCTCTGTTTTGGGTTGATGGTTGGTGGTGGCGGTCAGTGCCAAGCAGCGCACTCGGCGAAGAACTCGCAGGCGGCGCACTGCAATCCTGGTGAGGGGATAAAGTCGCGTCGCTCCAGCCCTTCGACGTAGGAGTCGATCACGCGCCAGAGGCGCGTGCGCTCTCTGTCTCCACCGGGAGACAAGTAGACGACCACGAGTCTGGGCTGCTTGAGCTTGACCAAGTGGTGCAGCTCGACGCCCGCTTCCCTGCGGCCGGTGTTTGCCCGGTAGAGAAGCGAGTAAGCGGTGGCCTGTGTGCTGTGGACCAAGGCCGCACGCTCCGGGTGGGGCGTGGTACCGCTGGTCTTGAAGTCGATGATGCGGCCGTCCTGCACCAGGTCGAGCACGCCGACCAAGGTGGGTAAACCGTGGCGGGAGAGATCGGCTTCTACAGCCACCTCCACGGCGTCCGGTTTGCCTGCCTCTCGGAGGGGCGACTCGCGCAAGAACGTCTCCAGCAAGCGCCAGCCGACCTGCTTTTGCGCTTCTTCCTCGCCTGGGCTCTCCCAAGCGACGGGTTCATCGGTCTGGCTGGCGATCCACGCAGTGCTGTACGTGGCGTACATCAGGCTTGGGGAAGGCACCTCCTGCCGCCAGCGTGCCCGGTTCCACGCTTTGAGGGTGGCGTGCATGGACGCGCCGAGGTGCAGGGCGGCTGGCTTCGGCTTGCGCAGGCGCAGCACGTGCCGGAAGAAGAACCGCAAACGGCACGCCTGGAAGAGCGCCAGCTTGGATGGGCTGACCTGCTGCTGGAGCTGACGGATGATCTGGTCCTCCGTGGCGGGCGGCTGGAGGGTGTCAACGAGCGTGCTCATGGGAACGGCGTTGGTGGTTCTGGGCACCGTTGGCTTTGGCTTTGCCGTGGGCGTTGGTGCCCTTGCCGTGACGCTCCAGCAGTTCCTCGATAAGGCCGCTGGCTTGCAGCCGGTTCAGGGTCTTGACCGGCAGCCCGAACATCTCCTTGGCCAGCGCTTCCACGTCCTGCTTGGCGAGGTTGTGCTGTTCGACCAAGCTCAGGATGAGGGTTTTCTGTTTGTCCGAGCAGACCCAGTGGTCAGAGGGATGGTTGTGGGTTGATTCCTCGCTTTGCGGAGGTGGCTGGTGACCATCTCCGTTTAGGCCGTAGGTGGTGCTGTCCGGCAGGAAGCCGACCTGCTGGATCTGCTGGTCGACGCTCTGTTGAAGCAGGGTGTAGAGGCGGGCGCTCTCGGCTTCGACTTGGGTGAGGTCGGAGAGTTCGGTGCGGATGGAAACGACGTAGGAGTGACTGCTGTAGTTTGGCAGCCCCAGCTTTTTGCTGTAGGCCGCTTCGAGGATGATGGCCATGAGGTGGATGGCTCCTTTCTGTGGGTGGGTGGGTGGATGGTGAGAGGTGGGCACAAAAAAGCCGGCTCCATTTTGCGGAACCGGCGGGCTGTGCGGTGGAGGGTGGAAGCGTCAGTATTTGAGCAACGCGACGGTGACTCTGATGACCACGAGGGCTAATAGGATGAGCACGGGCAGGACGATGAGCCTGCCTGCGATGGAGGTGAGCAGCGCCAGCCAGCCGTCGAGTTGCCAGAGGAGGAGGCTGACAGCCGGCATCACGAAGACGGCTGGGACGAGCAGCCAGGCACCGAGATGGATGCTTTGCAGCAGCCAGCGGCGAAGCTGGCCTTCAGGCGACACCCGGCGTTCCAGGCAGCAAAAGAGGTGCAGCCAAGAGGCGGTTGCACGTTGCAGCCAGTTTAGCCGGTGCCACGGAATGTTCACCATTGGTGAACGGTTTGGCAGTTCAGTCTTCATGGTCCTCCCTGGCTTTGCTGCCCACGGCGGTGCCGACGAGGAGGGCAACGGTGACGCCAGCCGACAGAACGCCGACGGCGACGTAGAGCCGGCCGTTGGTCTGCTGTTGCTGGGCAACCTGCTGCTCGGCGTGTTCGCGGCGGTTCTTCTCGGCGGCGACGTGGCCAAACAGAGCTTGCGCCTTGGGAGCGACCACGCCGAGCGTGAGCGCCGCGAGGATGGTGAGGATAAAAGGTTTCATGGGTAAATGGAAAAAGGGACCGGAGAACCGGCCCCATCTGGCGACGTTCATCTGCACGCCGGAGGCGTTGCGATGGTCGTCTTGGTGTTATACCCACGAACGCCATGGATTACGGCCGGGGGGAGCTTGGGAAAAGCTTTCCATCACCGACTGCTCGGACCTTCCGGACGGCCTTTTCAGAGTCCCGGTAGGAAGCCGTCGGCGCCTCGGCAGGACAAGTGGCGCATCCGCCCCGCGCCACGTGTCTCAAACTGAACCCAAGAACGAGCAGAGGCAGCTTGACCCGCGTGATGGGTTTGGCACCCATGCACGTTTTAGCACCGTCATTTTGCGGCTGCTCTCCCGGGTCGTAAGACCGAGATCCGGCGAGAAAAAGCGTCGACCCTACGTGCACTAAATCTGTCGCAAAAAACCCTCTGTTTTTTAGCTCTGACTTAGCTGTTCGAGAACATCGGCTCCCCTCCTTGGAAAGCTGTGCCCTGCGAAACAACATGGACGATCCAACCAGCGGAGTTGGGCGTCGTTTGAAGAAGACCTTGGGCGGGTGCGGTCGGAGCGCAGGCCATCCTCATGACGGCAAACTGATGGAATGGTATGATGCCGGGATGGGCCCCCATGCAAGTCAACCGCGGTCTGACCGCCGCCCACCGATGATCTTCTGGTCAGGCGGGTTGATCGTCGTCTTCCTCTTTGCCGGCCAGGCGGCCGCCTATCTGCTTGCCACGCACCTGAGCGGCGACCCCGATTATGTCGACCTGCACGGCTGGCCGCTGGGCGTCGGCTGCTTTGCCTCGGCGACGCTGTGTTGGCTGCTCGACGCCTGGGTCAACAAAGCACTCGACCGTGCCTTGCCCGTCGCGCGCACCGGACAGACCCGCGAAGGCTGGCTGCACGCTTTGACGCTTCACCCGATCCGCTGGTGCAGTGTTGGCATCGTGGTCCTTGGATTTATGATCTGCTTTTACCACCGCACACCCGAGCAACTCCGGCGGTCTCGGCAAGATCAAGCGTCACGGCTGGAAGCGGGCCGCATCCACGACGATGCGCCACCCGCGAACCCATGAGGTTCTTCACGCTCCGAAACCTGACGGGCTTCCAGGATCGTGGTGGATGGCCTTCGATGGAAGAGCTTCGAGGCAGCAAAGGTCTGTTTTGTGAAACCGCCGCCCTACGCAGGATGCGGACGGAAAATAACCGTTTTGGAGCGTTCTCTCCTACTAGTGCTTCGAAACGAAGGATTTGCCGGGTGGTTCTATGCGCCTTTCGCACGCGGGGGGCAATGAGAAGGTGCCACCAGGGGAACTTCGCCGCATTCCTGGGTTGCGAGAAGGCGATAACCGCGCCAACCGTAAGAAGCATGCCTGCCAAAGAACACCCCGAAGATCAGGACCAGCACGACAATCCTCGCCATGTCATCGATAAAGGCCCCGAGTCACCGGGGGGAGACATGGAGATCATCGCTCACAGTGATAGCCTGGAAGAGCAACGCGCCAGGGAGGGACGCGCCTTGACCGAAGAGAGAAAAGTCGTGTTTGAGTTCATCCGGGCAAACCCGGGATGCGACCAGGAGAGTATCCACAAAGCCACTGGCTCCCTGTCTGGGGTGGATGAATGGGTCAGAGAGAAGATGCTCGTGAAACGGGATCTCAAATACTACGTCAAAGGTTCAGAACCTAAAGAGACGGCTTGATCGCTCGATCAGGCCGTTAGCATGGTGGCGTGTTCGTTGTCGCGCAGAAGCGTTCACAGACACTGGGTTGGTTAGCAAAAGCAACCGTAAACACACTTTGAAGCCGTCGTCTCACCACCCTCTGTTTTTTGAGACCAAGCTGCCAAAACTACAAGGAGCCCAGAACGTGTTTCAGCGTTGCACTACAAAGTTGATGTCATGTGGTGCAGGAAAATGGAGGAATAGTCTCATGCCTCATAGAGAACCCTAGCGGTCAGCGGAAAGAAACGACGCACCGTCTGCTCGTAGAGTAGGAAGGTCTGAGCGGGATAACGCCCCCCGTGACGCGCCTTGACAGCAGCAAGAGCCTGACTGAACTCGATGTCGCCCCAGGCAAGCAAAAGCTGTTCAAGAACGCCAGCATGAAGCTCGCCTGCCATCGCATCGCAATAACGGCTGTAAGAGCACGAAATGACCTCCTCTAATGCTTTGCGGTCGTGGTGACGAGCAGCAAGAACCGCCTCGTGGTATGGGCGGGGCAGCACGCCACCGGCAGTGGCCTCTGCCTCCTCGAACCGCGTAGCGGACCAAGACGGCATATAGACGTTCGGCAGAGACTGCGAATCAGAGACGCTCGGCGTTGGGGTGGAACTGCACGCCGTGAGCATGGCAAGACTGCTACTGAGAACGGCAAGAGGAAAAACCTTCATCGGTAAATAGCGAGCACTGCCTGACGTGAAGTAGGGGAACCAACATCGCAAAACAAGGCAAAGTACCTTCGCCTGACAAGGTTTACAGCGGTGCCGAGAGATTGCACGCATGACCGTGTCAAAACTTCTTGCCTCCCTGTGTCGATTATTGGGCAGGATCAGGCGGAGGTTTGCTCGGCCAGTGGTACTGCTTGCTCACTGCCTTGCCTAGGACACCCACCACGGCGTCCACGTCCACGTCGGCGTTCATCAAAACCATCATGCCTTCCCCACTCGCAAACCCGACCGTGATCGCCCGAAAGCCCATCTCGGCTCCGTTGTGCCCAAACCGTGGCGGCGTGCCCCCTACATCGAAGCCCAGTCCGAAGCCGTCCTTTTGCTCGGTCACCATCAAGCGCGTGAGAGCTTGAGAGAGAATCGGGTTGGACGCGCCCGCTAGTGAATGCTGCACGCCGATGTAGAAGCGGCCCAGATCGCCTACGGTCGTCCACAGTCCGCCCGCCGCCAGCGAAGGTTGCACGGTCCAGCGGCCTACGATGGGTCGGCGCGGCTCGTCGAGGTAACCAGTGGCCGCACGATCTTCCCACGCTTTCGGTAGCGGTTGCACGAAGGTGCTGGAGTTCATGCCCAGCGGCTTGAGGACGGTCTGTTCCAGGTAGTCGTCGAACCGCTGTCCGGTCACGTCCATGACCATCTGCTGCATGACGGTGTACCCTCCGCCCGAGTAGCGCGACTCTGTTCCAGGCACCTGATCGACACGGATCGGCTCGGATTTGGCCGGTGCCTGCCCATCGAGAATCTGCACCAGCGTAGGGACCGATGCGCCTACTGGGTAGCCGTAGAAGCCTTCCACGGTCACACCGGCACGGTGGCAAAGGATCAACCGCAACGTGACCGCATACCCTTGGGTGAAGCCGTTTTCCGGCAGATGCCATGTGCGTAGCTTTGCGTTGACGTTCTCATCCAGCGACAGCTTGCCCTGTTCGACCAGGCGCATGGCGGCCAGGGCGGCGACGGGCTTACTGACGGAACCCGCCATGAACAAGGTGTCCGAGTTCACCGGTAGCCGGTGCTCTTCGTCGCGGTAGCCGTAGCCTTGCTCGCGGATGATCTTGCCATTCTGGATCACGGCCAGAGCCAAGCCGGGGATGTGGTGTTGCTGCATCTGGGCGGCAACCGCCACGTCAACGTCGTCGGCTTTGACGTGATCGGCACCAGCAATGACCATTGCCAGAACAACTCCCACATAAACCGTGCGAAACTTGTCCATCGCACTCCAAGTTGGTCCTTCACAGGCCATGTGCGGCGTTGTACTTGTAGATCAACTGGAAGTCGGCGGGGCGATCCAAGGAGAGCAAACGCGAGGGGACAAAGTCCGGAGACATTGAATTTACCTTCAAAGGCAAGGCGTCAAACGTGAACTGCTTTTCTTCGACGGCACCCGAGGGGGACTTCTGATAGTAAATCCAAAACAAGATTCCAGGCCCACCCTTGGCGGTAGCGGGCAGAGTGGAAACTCTCAGCGGAAATCCGATTTTGGCGGCTAGTTGCGCTTGCGTCAGGCCAAAGTAGCCGCTGGGCTGCTTGGCAGGGGAAGAACAACCGACGAGAAAAAGCGACAAGGCGAGCAGATGAAAAGGCTTCATGTGAGAACTGAGCCGAACAGGTAGCAGGAACCTCAATGATGCAAAATATTGCATCGTTGTGAAGGCTGAAACTATTGTCTCCCAAAACACTTGTTTTGAGGCGTATCCTCCCGAGCCGAGTTGTCTTCTGCAACGCCGAGGAGACTGGCTTGTCTCGAAAACTCGTCTCGCTAATCATCGTCTCAAATCTGGCAGTGGAGGCGAGTTCATGAGACCCAGCAACGGTGCCGGTTGCGAAGCATTCTCTACTGAGATCCCGGTCGGGGGGAGCAGCATCGCGAGCGGCACAAACCGTAGTCTCCTCCCACAAGGCCAATGGAGAGCTTGGGGGTAGGCGCTGAAAAGTACCTCCCGAGGGCAGGATCGCTCTGGACAGCACATTGCGGCAAAATAGGCGCACTTGGAAGAAAAACCTTCCACCACTCGCTTCCCGGACGTTTCGGACGCCTCTTTTCGACTTGCTGCTCAGAAGCTCTCACGTTCTGAGGGGTAAAAGTAGAATGCCTCTACGAGGTACAGAGATAATTTGGTCAACAACTTCAAAACACCCGTCCGAAGCGTCCGAGAACGGTTAACCAACGCTGCCACTGCCTACCAGATTGCCGTGCGGAGAACGAGAAGCGGCGGGCAGGCGCAGTCACAAAGCTTGCCCTCACTCTTCGCCACAACCACGCCGGAGACAACAGGCGCTCGGAAGGCACAACCGGATACCCGTCAACGCACTAGGATGGCCCAAGGCTGTTCGGAACGGTGCCGGAGAGAGGGACGGCAGCGGAGGCACCCTTCATCCACGCCGTTTCGTCTTCAACCGCTTGGTAGGACTGTAGGAGTGGATTGCCCCCTTCTCTGTACAACGAGGGTGCACGCATCATGGCTCCGCCTGTGTGTATCCCTCCTCTTTGTGACGACAACTGACAAACTTGCTCCTACAGTCCTACCAGAGATGGTTTCGGTTCCACCAGAAGTTGAAAACAGGCGTCCGAAACGTCCGGGAGTACCAAGCGGCAAGTTGTGTAAAATTTTGCACCAGCTTCCGTTCAGGAAAGAACAGCACCAGCGGGGCTCTTCCGAACGTCTGCTTGAAGCGCTCCTCAGCAAACTGGAGAAAGTCGGGTGCGAGGTTCTTGCCGCTGAGGGTGTCGGGATGGTAGTCCTTGACCAGCTTGCGGTAGCGGGTCTTGATGACGCCCAAGGTATCCGTTGGCTGGCAGCCCAGCACCGTGTAGGCCGCCTCCACGTCGGTGCGCTTGGCTTGGCCTCGGCGCTGCTGTTGCTGCTGCGCGTAGACGTCAAAGCATTCCTGGGCATCCAGGCCAACCAGCTGAAATACTTCCACGAGCGCCTGCCGTGTGCGCTCGCTGGGCTCCCCATCGCTATGAGCGACATCCAAAAAGGCGAGGAAGAGGTCTGCCAAGCGGTATTCTTCTGCCCCATAGAGCTGTCCGTACAGGCACACGCATTCCTGCAAGTCGGCTTTGCCGTTCTTGGCCTGTTGGAAGGTGCGGATGGCCAAAGGGCGCAGTTCCCCCGTCAGGCACAGGGTGGCAAAGAGGCGTTCGACCACCTGGATCTCGTTCTTGGTGACCACCCCGTCGACCTTGGCGAACTTGGCCGCGCAGGCGACGGTAAATAGCCGCCAGTCCTGCGCGTACGTCTGGGCCTCTTGCATAAAGGTATCCAGCCCCTCGGTATCCCGGTTTGGCGGCGAGCCAGTACGTGCCCCACCGAAGGCCCACTTGACGATTTTACCGAGCCAACCCCAAACCGAGTCAGCGTGCCAACATATCCACGCGAACGCTCCCCAGTACGCCACTTGCAACGTGCATTCAATCAACGTGGTAGACGCCAGCATGATGACTATTGATGGTTTGCTTCATTCCGTGGGATCGTTGAGAGGAGTACGGACAAAAAACGTGTTTTTCTGGAACCAGTCACCCAAGATCGCGTTCGGCTTCAGCGCGGGAGAACGCACGTCGTGTGGAATGGGGCTGGGTAGCCGGAGGCGTAGATGGAAACTTCCTCGCCGGCCTCCAAAACCCACTGGTGCAGTTGCAGCCAGCCGACTTCCTTGTCCTCACCTGGCCGGAGAGCATCAATGACCTCAGCGCTCGTGTGGCGACCATCTTTGGCTTTGATGGTGACACGTACGCCGTACAAGGTTGCCCCTGAGCGGTTGGAGATGTCCATCACTACGCCTCGGCCGACGTGCGAGTTGCGGTAGGTGACGGTAAAGGGCGGCGACAAGGGGCCACCCACCCGGTTGCTATCCAGGTTCTCGAAGAAGTAGACAACCGTGACGACAGCAAAGAAAAGCAGCAAGAAACAAAGGACAGAGTAGTTGGACCCTCGCAGCCGTGCGATCCACGCAAAGGGAGAGGTTGGAGGATGCGGCGAACTGCCGCCTAGCTCGCTACGCTTGGAGGAATTACCGCTCCGTAAAGCAGGTCGGTTCATCGCCGTTCTGATCTCCTTCATGCCAGCCCTTGCTTGGTTACCGGGCCGCCGTCGCCCCTAGAACCAAGCCTTTGAAGAATGCTTCGATCGTCTCGTCGCCATAAGCCTTCCACCAGGCACCCACTGGGTGGTCCTTCAGGTAGGACGCCCACAGCTCGAACCTCTTGCCAGCCGACTGTTCGTAGTAGACATCGTGGACGCGCCAATGGTCGCTCTTGAGCAGCCGGATGGTGCCGGTCCGGTCGCCCACCCGCCACGGTACGTCGCAGGTGTTGCCGGTGGCAATGGGTGCTTCGAAGACCATCTGCTCGTGGTCAGCAGGCTTGTCACCCTGCTTCTTGAGCAACCAGAGCATGATGGCTTTGCCCTGCGGGGTGAGGTATGCCTCGCGCTCCTGCACGTCGGCTGTGGATCGAATGCCGCTGCACATTTCCAGGGCGTACATCGGCTGGGCGTGGCGGTACCAGCGAACAATCGATAAGCCAACGATCAAAGCCATGGCGATAGCTCCAGCCATGACCAAACGACGGGTGCGCACGGGCAGTTGCTCAAACCACGGCTGGACGGCGGCCACGGAGCGGGGGTGGGTAGGCAGCGAGAAAGCGGGCATGGTTGGCGTGGGCAAGGGGAGGAGATGATCGTCGCTAGCGAAAAAGGACACCACCAAGTCAGCCGAGGTTGGACCGGATTAAGCACCCATCCGCCGACGCGTACGGTGACTTGGGGAAGGGACCACCACCCGGCGGTGCGGATGAGATTTGCGGGACAGCCCTGCCTGGGGTTTTAACCCCTTGCCCATTGCCCGACAAGCATAAACACGATGAATAGCTCGTGTTGTGGTGGTGGGCGAACAGGGAACATCGGCCCCTTGTGGCCGCCAAGGATTTTCCTCTCGCCCGTGTAGTGTGGCTGGGCAGGAACATTCTGCGGCTGCGCGAGGCCGGGAAGCTGACCCAGGAACAAATCGCCGAAGGTGCCGGGGTAAGCTGGCGCTACCTGCAGGAACTGGAGGCGGGCAAAGGGACCAATCCCTCGCTGGCCGTGCTGTGCGGGCTGAGAACGGCGCTGGGCTGCTCGTGGGACGAACTGCTGGCGGGGCTGCCGTGAGGCCAAACCAAGGCAGCGGCAGAGACGGCGGGAGTTCCAGTTGCTCGAGTTCCCAGCGCAGGCCGGTAAAGCCAAAGCGCAGCCTGGTGCCGTCCAGGTCCACCAGGAAGCGGGTCGGACCGGTAAAGAACGCGTAGCGCACGTGCGGCTGTCCCGCCGGCTGGTGCGAGTTCGTCAGCGGCGTAGGAACGGTTCCTTCCTTGGAGAGCGGCCACCGGGAGCCAGCGAGGAGAGCCCGCAGACCGCTCGGCGTCACGAGAGTGTCCACGGCGCGATCCACCATCAAGGATGTCAGAGCATCAGCCGCGGCACCGAAGACGCTACCGCCAACTCCTGGGTCCTTCTCGGCGCGGCCTGACTTGGTCAGACGGGCGCGCAACTGCTCCTTGAGCGAAGCACGCACGGACGGGAAGTCGACGTGGGTCGCCAGGCTGCGGTCGTCGCCGGTCTCCAGCGCCGTGCGCAAGCTCCAGAGCGAGACATAGGGAGACAGTAGGTAGAGAATGACGGCGAGTATCGACCCAAGCAAAGCCCACCGCTGCCAGCGTACCTTGGTGGTTGGAAGCCCGGCAGCCAACGGGCGGGAGGGCAGCGGCAGGGCAGGCATGGCGCGAAGTGGCTTCTGGGCGAGCGAGGTGCCAGGACCGTAGCGAAAAGACCCGAGCAGGGTCAACCCAAAAACATTCCGCATGTGGAATGGCCATGTTCCCAAGCTGGATGGGTGGCAAGTGTCCTCGACAAACAACTGGCCCGATGGCTGCGGGATCAGCGTGGGGACATGACGTTCGCGCAGTTTTCCAGGAAGGTTGGCCTGCCGCCGTCCACCATTTTTCGACTGGAACGGTGCGAGCAATCGATCACCTTGGGCCGTTTGGATGCCGTGTTGAGCAAGCTGAAGTGTTCGTGGAAAGACGTGTTCGGCGCGCAGTAAACCTCTTGGAAGCCCGGCGTTTTTGTTCCACCATAGGGTCATGGCAAGATTCCAAGAGAAACCGCGTATGATCCGGGTCAATGCAGACGGCACACCTTACACGGGGCCAACCTCTGCAAAGCAGGCCATCAACCTTGCTTGGGAAGCTGGGAAGGCGGTGGCTTGCGAAAGGCGGAACCAAGGAAGAAGCCGAGGCGGAAATGGACGCCGTCGGATCACGGCTTGCCAAAGAGATGAGCGAAGCTGGTTTTATGGTGATCGCTGGACGGGTACGGAACACGTTCCCTCGGAAAAGAGCCCAAAGCTAAAAAGAAGGACCGGCACAGAGCCAGTCCCTCTTCCCTGTTCACGGTTCGATGAACCGCTCCCAGCCGAAGCGCTCGTTGATGGCGTCTTCCACCACGTCGATGGTGATGGTCGTCATCCGCCTTTCGGCGATGTGGTCGAGCACAACCGAGCGTTCGTCTTCCGTGATCCGCAGCCGTAGTTGCTCGGCGTACGTGCCGACGGTGGCCACGTTGCCGACATCCACCAACAATCGGTCACGGAAATGGTGTTCCAAGCGGCTCAACGCCGCGGCTTGTTCATCGAGGTCGGTGAACAAAGCGTCGGTGATTTCCTGCAACAAGAGCGTGTTTCTGCCCATAGGTGTTCCTCCTTTCTCGGGAACTCGGGTGCCCTTGAGGGCTGTCACAGCCGACGGTCCCCGGTCCCTGTTCTATACCCCGGAAGGTCGGACGATGATGCCCGGGGGGAGGACGGTGAAAACGCTCGCACCAGCGCGGGCCCCAACGATCAAGGGGCGTAGCGGAAGACCACCCGCTCTCTCATGCTGAAGGTTTGGCTACCCTTCAACTCGGTCCAAAAGCCCTGCTGCATGTCGCTGCTCGGGGGCACAAACAGCCCGCCTGGCACGGTGCCCGCACGCAAGTCATCACGAAAGATCAGCGGACGGGCAGCCTGGTAGTACACGCCACCGGGAGCGCGAAACCGTGGCTCGTACCGTCCGGCCGGGAACGTGAGGGTGCCCAGCGAGTCGACGTGGCAGGTCTGCGGATGGTCCAGGACGATGGCGCGCGTGCCAGGGGCGACCGGAGAGAGGTCGGAGCAGGCGGGGAAAACAAACAGGGCCGCCAGGGTGCAAAGGCGAAGCTTCACCCGCACCTGTCTACCAGCGTGCCTAGGTGGCAGGCAAGCTGATCTATTGGCGAGGGGGCTCCCGGCGAGGAGGGTCTCGGGACGGGCTGTAGTTACCGGGGTTCGATGACGCCGCCAAGCTCAGAGACTGTCTAGAAGTAGGAGTTGCGCCAATTGGGCCGACAGCACGTACGCGGGCTTGGGCATCCTCGCCAAGCTGCGCGAGTGGTTCCCACGGCGCGGCCTGCGGTTGGAAGTCGTTCGTGCCAAGGCCGGCGTCAAAGGCTTCGCCGTCCAGCCCAGACGCTGGATCATCGAGCGCACCTTCGCCTGGCTCACGCACAACCGCCGCTTGGTGCGCGACTAGGAAGAGCGCGAGGTTAACAGCGAAGCCATGATCCTCATCGCCATGTCAAAACTCATGCTCAGGCGGCTGGCAAAACGTGGTTTTTAGACAGCCTCTTAGGAAAAGCTTTCCACCACCCGCTTCCGGACGTTCCGGACGCCCTTTTCAGAGCCTATGAAAATCATCGGCACATTGGCAGACAAGCGGCGCACCTGCCCCGTGCGACGTGTCTCGAACTGAGCCCAAGAACGAGCGGTGGCACATCCACTCACGGGATGGGTTTGCCATCCGCGCACGTTCTTGGCACCGTCATTTTCCGGCTGCTCCGTCGGGTTATAGAACCGAGACCC
>CAXTMD010000015.1:0-24412 GCA_964245035.1 uncultured Chthoniobacterales bacterium | reverse complement strand
GCCGTGGCCCGCGCCGCGACGACCGCGGCCCGCGCCGCGACAACAATCCGAGCGGCAACCCGCCCGGCGGCGAAACGGTGGCTCACACCGAGACGGCGGCGAACACTTCCGGGGCGAGCAGCACCCCGGCGCCTGAAGTTTCAGGTGCATTCGGCGTTACCCAGTAAGCTGTCGCTGCCAGAGAACCATTTCCCATCAAGGAGAACTGACCTATGCCATTGATGCCCAAAAGAGTGAAGTTTCGCAAGACCCAGCGCGGCACGCGTGCGGGGACGGCGACGCGCAACACCCGGATCGCCTTCGGCGAGTACGCGCTGCAAACCCTGGAGCGCGGCTGGATCACCAACACGCAGATCGAAGCGGCCCGCGTTGCGCTCACCCGCAACATGAAGCGCAAGGGCAAGCTCTGGATCAAGATCTTCCCGGACAAGTCCGTGACCGCCCGCCCGCCAGAGACCCGCATGGGCAAGGGCAAAGGCCAGCCCGAGTACTGGGTGGCCGTGGTGCGTCCCGGCAACATCCTGTTCGAGATGGATGGCATCCCGGAGTCCGTGGCGCGCGAGTCCCTGCGCTTGGCGGCCGACAAACTGCCGTTGCGCACCAAGTTCCTGACGCGCCACCACGCCGTGCCGCCTGTGAAGGGCGACGTGGGTGGCGAACAGAAGATCGCCAACGACCACCAGCCGCAGGCGCAGCCCGCCGCCGTCTAACTTTTATGAAGATCAAGGAAATCCGCGAACTGAGCAGCGACGAGCTGGGCGGTCGTAAGCGCGAACTGCGCCAAGAAGTGTTCAACCTGCGCATGCAGCAGGCCAGCGGCCAAATGGAACGGCCCAGCCGCTTGAAGGACATCCGCAAGGAAGTCGCCCGCATCGAAACCGTTCTCTCCGAGCGTGCCAACCAGAAGGCCGTCGCCTAACACTCCCTGACCCATGAGCGATATTCCCGCCACCGACACTTCCGCCCCGCCCGCATTGGCCGAGGCTGGCACCGAGACCAAGACCCGCGGCTTGCGCAAGACCCGCGTGGGCGTCGTCATTTCCAACAAGATGGCGAAAACGGCCGTGATCGAGACGGTCACGCGCGTGCCGCACCCCAAGTTCCGCAAGATCATCAAACAGAGCAAAAAGTTCTACGCGCACGACGAGGAGAACAAGGCGCAGGTCGGCGACCTCGTGCGGATCATGGAAACCCGCCCGCTGAGCAAGCTCAAGCGTTGGCGTTTGGTGGAAGTGCTCAAACATTGATTTGCCCGGGCCTCCAGGAACCCGACCCGGCGGTTCCACATATCTCAGCGAAAGAATTTTTGTTATGCTCCAAATTCGTACCCGCATCGACGTCGCCGACAACTCCGGCGCGCGCATGGCGACGATGATCGGCGTCATCGGCAAGGCCACCCCGACGGCGGCGGTCGGCGATGTCATCACTGCCAACGTCAAGGAAGCCAGCCCCGGCGGCGCCGTGAAGAAAGGCGACGTGGTGCGCGCGGTCGTCGTGCGGACCAAGCAGCCCATCAAACGGCCCGACGGCAGCTATCTGCGCTTCGACAACAACGCCATCGTCATCATCGACAAGGACCTGAACCCGCGCGGCACGCGCATCTTCGGCCCCGTGGCCCGCGAACTGCGCGAGCGCAACTTCATGAAGATCGTGTCCCTCGCTCCGGAGGTGCTCTAACGCTATGATCACTGCAGCCCGCAAAAAGACCCACGTCAAGAAGGGTGACCAAGTCACCGTCATCGCCGGCAACTCGAAAGGTGAGAGCGGCCGGGTGCTTCAGGTGCTCGTCAAGAAGGATCAGGTGATCGTCGAGGGTGTGCGCAAGATCAAGAAGCACGCCCAGAAGACCCAGGACCGTCCCAACGGCGGCATCATCGAGCGCGAAGGCCCGATCCACATTTCCAACGTCAAGCTCGTAGAGAAAGCCCCTGTCGAGGAGAAGAAGGCAGACCTCAAAGCCAAGAAGAACTGACAACGGGTTTCCCGTTGACTCCGCACCAAAACAGGGCACATTGCCCGCCCCACCGACCGCGGCCGGTTGAAAGTCGGCCGCAGACCGTTTTATGGAAGTCGAACTTTACAACGAGTACAAGAATCAGGTCGTGCCCGCGCTCAAGGCGAAGCACGGCTATCAGAACGTCCACCAGATTCCCAAGCTGGAAAAGGTGGTCATCAATGCTTGCGTCGGGTCGGCCCCCGACGTGAAGGCGGCGCTCGAAGAGGCGAAGAAGGAACTCGCCACCATCACCGGCCAGAAACCGATGGAGACGCGGGCCAAGAAGAGCATCGCCAACTTCAAGTTGCGCCAGAACCAGGCCATTGGCGCGAAAGTGACTCTGCGCGGCCAGACGATGTACGAATTCCTGGAGCGTCTCATCAAGACGGCGCTGCCGCGTATCCGTGACTTCCGCGGCGTCAGCCCGCGGGCGTTCGACGGCCAGGGCAACTACACGCTCGGCGTCAGCGACCAGTCGATCTTTCCCGAAATCGAACTGGACAAGATCCAGCGCAATATCGGATTCGACGTGAGCATCGTCACGTCGGCCCGCACCAACGAGGAGGCCAAGTCGCTTCTGAGCGAACTCGGCATGCCCTTCAGCGACCGCAAGAAAGCCGCCTAATTTTCGTTCCCATGAGCGCTCTGACCGACCCCATTTCCGACTTCCTGACCCGTCTGCGCAACGCCACCCGCGCGCAGAAGCACGAGTTGTCCCTGCCGTTCTCGAACATCAAGAACGACATGGCTCGCGTGCTCAAGCAGGAGGGCTACATCGCCGACTTCTCCGTGGAAGGTGACGGTGCGACCAAGGCCATCAGGGTGACGACGAAGTTCGTCGAGCAGACCTCGGCCATCAACGGCCTCAAGCGCGTCAGCCGGCCCGGTTTGCGGCGCTATGTCAGCGTGGACGAAATCCCGCGGGTGCGTGGCGGCCAGGGCATCGCAATCCTTTCCACGCCGCGCGGCGTGTTGAGCGGACGTGAAGCCAAGCGCCAGAACGTCGGCGGCGAACTGCTCGCTTACGTCTACTAAACCTTTCCATCCAACTTCCAGCCCAAGAAAACAGACAATTCCATGTCTCGCATCGGCAACAAAAGCATCGAACTTCCCGACAAGGTGAAGATCAATCTCAGCGCGGGCGGCCTCGTCAACGTCGAAGGCCCCAAGGGCAAGCTGAGCTACACGCTGCCCCGCACGATCACCGCCAAATCGGAGGGGAACAAGTTCACCCTCGCGCGTCCCGACGACGAGCGCGCCAGCAAGGCGCTGCATGGCCTCGCCCGCAGCCTCGTGGCGAACATGGTCACGGGCGTGAGCCTCGGCTACACCAAGGATTTGGAAATCCAGGGCGTCGGCTTCAAGGCCGCTGTACAAGGTGACAAGCTCAATTTGAGCCTCGGCAAGTCGCACCCGATCCTCCATCCTATTCCCACCGGCATCAAGGTGACCGTCACGGACAACACCAAGATGCGCGTCGAGGGTATCGACAAACAACTCGTCGGCCAAGTGGCGGCGGATATCCGTGGCTACTACCCGCCGGAGCCTTTCAAGGGAAAGGGCGTGCGCTATGTGGGCGAAAACGTCCAGCGCAAGGAAGGCAAAACCGTCCAGTAACTCTCTCGTTTTTACCTCTTACTTTCCCGTCGTATGGCCAAAGCCGACCGCCGCATCATCCGCAGCCGCATCCACAAGCGCATCCGCAAAAAGATCAGCGGCACGCCCGACCGTCCCCGCCTGAGCGTGTTCTTCTCGGGCCGTCACGTTTACGCGCAGATCATCGAGGACAGCGCAGGCAAGACCCTCGCTGCCGTGAACACCACGGAAGCCAAGTTCCGCGAGGACAATGCGACCCGCGCCAACGTCCAGACCGCCGAGAAGGTCGGCTCGCTCCTGGCCGAACGCGCCAAGGAGAAAAACGTCAACCGCGTGGTTTTTGACCGCGGCGGCGCGCAGTACCACGGCAAGGTCAAGGCGCTCGCCGATGCGGCGCGCGCGGCCGGTCTCGACTTCTAATCAACCCTTTCACTCCGACTTCTTCTTTCCCTTATGCCTCCTGGCCAACAATCCGGTGGCGGCAACCGCCGCAACGACCGATCCCGTGACACCGACAACAGCCGCACGGCCGCGCGTGGCGAAACGACCGAAAAGGTCGTGTTCATCAACCGATGCGCCAAGGTTGTGAAGGGCGGACGCCGCTTCTCGTTCAGCGCGCTGATTGTTGCCGGTGATCACGACGGCAAGGTCGGCTGCGGCTTCGGCAAAGCCAACGAGGTGGCCGAAGCGATCCGTAAGGCGTCGGAGTCCGCCCGCAAAGCGATGGTCAAGGTAGCTGTGCACCAGAACACGATCCCGCACGAGGTGCTGGGCGAGTTCGGCGGCGGCCGGGTGCTCCTGCGTCCGGCTTCCCCGGGGACCGGCGTCATCGCCGGCGGTGGGGTGCGGGCGGTTGTCGAGGCAGCTGGCATCAAGGATGTGCTGGCCAAGTCGCTCGGCTCGGGCAACCACGCGAACGTCGTCAAGGCGACGCTGGACGCATTGGGCCAACTGCGTCTGCGCGACGAGGTCATGAAACTGCGTGGCATCAAATCCCGCGGCGGCAGCGATGCCGAGGGCAGTGCCGACGTACCGGCTTCCGGCGAGCCTCTGACGGTGGCAAATGCCTGATCAACCATCTTGTTTTATGCGACTTCATACTCTTCAGCCCCGCCCGGGGTCCAAGCACCGCACCAAGCGGCTCGGTTGTGGTGAAAGCAGCGGCCACGGCAAGACGAGCGGCAAGGGCCACAAAGGCCAGAAAGCCCGTTCTGGCGGCAGCATCCGTCTGGGCTTCGAGGGCGGTCAGATGCCGCTCATCCGCCGTCTGCCCAAGCGCGGGTTCAACAACGCCCAGTTCAAGCAGAAGATCGCGGCGGTGAACCTCGGCTCGCTGTCCGAACTTGAGATCGACGGACCGATCAACGAATCCGCTTTGCTCGAACACGGCCTCATCCGTGGACGCTACGACGGTATCAAGATCCTGGGCAGCGGCGACGTGACCAAGAAGCTGGTCGTCGAGGCCGATTACATCAGCGCCTCCGCCCGCGAGAAGATCGAGGCGGCTGGCGGCACGGTGACCCTGCGCGAGAAAGCGGCCGGCAAAGCAACCGCCTAAGTTTTCCCGACGAAGGCAGAACGCCGAAGGCAAAGGTTCAGAACGCCCCTTCTGAACTTCTGCATTTTGCATTCTGCCTTTTGCATTTTCCTTCCGGTTGCGCGTAGTTGATCATTTCTTCCGACCCCTGCCATGCTTTCTGCCTTTGCCAACACGCTGAAGGTGCCCGAACTCCGGGCGAGAATCTTTTTCACCCTGGCGGTCATCATCATCGTGCGCATCGGCGCGCAGATCACGACGCCTGGGGTCAACGCGGCGGTGCTTCACCAGTGGTTCCACGACCAAGTGAACACCCAGCAGAGCGGCTCGGTGGTGGCGCTGTTCAACATCTTCAGCGGTGGCGCGTTGGAAAACTGCGCCGTCTTCTCGCTGGGCATCATGCCCTACATCAGCGCGTCGATCATGATGCAGCTCCTCGGAGCGGTGATCCCGACCTTGGCCAAGCTCCAGCGCGAGGACGGCGGACGGCAGAAAATTTCGCAGTACACCCGCTACGCCACGGTGGCCCTGTGCATCATCCAAGGATACCTGCTGGCGCGGTCCTTCGAAAACCCGGCGGGCAGCATGAACTTCCTACCAAACATCAACGCCACGGTGGCGAAGATGGACCAGAGCCTCGTGGTGAACCCTGGGTTCGGCTTTGAGTTCACGACGGTGACCAGCATGCTGGCTGGCACGATGCTGCTCATGTGGCTGGGTGACCAGATCACCGAGCGGGGCATCGGCAATGGCATTTCGCTGATCATCACCATCGGCATCGTCGCGCGCCTGCCCGCCGCCCTGATCCAGGCGTGGAAGACGTTCGTGCCGACGGGCGGCAACCCGGCGGCGGCCAACCCGATCATCTTGGTGCTCATGGTGGCGTTTTTCGTCATCGTGGTGGCGTCCATCATCGCCATCACCCAGGCGCAGCGGAAGGTCAGCGTGCAGTACGCCCGGCGCATCGTCGGCCGCAAGGAATACCGCGGCGGCACGCAGACCCTCCCGCTCAAGCTCAACTACGCGGGCGTCATGCCGATCATCTTCGGCCAGTCGCTGCTGCTCTTTCCGTCGTCGATCATCAAGATGGTCTTCCACAACTCGCCGACCGCTTCCCGGCTGGCGGACAGCCTGACCAACGGCACCGCGTACTACCTGCTCTACGCGCTGATGATTTTCTTCTTCAGTTACTTCTGGGTAGCGATGATGTTCCAGCCCAATCAGATCGCCGAGGATCTCAAGAAAAACGGCGGCTACGTGCCCGGCGTGCGACCCGGTAAGCCGACGGCGGAGTTCTTGGACTACACGATGTCGCGGCTGACGTTCGCGGGAGCTATCTTCCTGATCGTGGTCGCCATCCTGCCGCAGCTGATTTCGCGGCAGATGGGCGTGCCGTACCTGACAGCGCAGTTCTTTGGCGGTACGAGCCTGCTGATCATCGTGGGCGTGATCCTGGACACGATGCGCCAGATCGAGACGCACCTCCTCCAGCAGCACTACGACGGCTTCCTGCGCAAGGGCCGGATCAAGGGCGGCAGCGGCTTCGGTGCGACGCGCAACATCAACCGCGGTGAGCCCGTGCGGCAGACCACGATGGTCATGCTCTGCGTCGGGGCGGCGTTGCTACTTATCTGCGGGTTGGCCATCGCGCTGAACCAGTAATTTCCATCCGAGTGAAAGCCGCCATCCACCGCCTCGTCCTCCTCGGCCCGCCGGCCTCCGGCAAGGGTACACAAGGTAGGATGATGGAGGAGCGGTGGCGGGTGCCGGTGGTTTCCGTTGGCGATGTGCTGCGCAAGGAAATCGCCAGTGGCAGCCCCGTGGGTCGCGAGGCAGCCAGCCACATGGATTTCGGCCGGTTGGTGCCTGACCGCGTGGCGGTGGCGGCCGTCGAAGCGTGGCTTGGGACCGGAGCGGGAGAATCTTTCGTCTTCGACGGCTTTCCGCGGACGGTCGGGCAGGCACGGGCGCTGGACGAGGTGCTGACTCGGCACCGTGAGCCCCTGACAGCGGCCCTGTGGCTGGAACTGGACGAGGCGGCCATCGCGCACCGGGTCAGCCGGCGGGTGACCTGCGCGGATTGTGGTCGTTCCTTCCAGGTTGGCTGGCACGTCGCCGGGCACGCGGACGCCTGCCCGGTATGCGGTGGCCGGCTGACGGTGCGCAAGGACGACGATCCCGCCACGCTGCTGAGCCGGATGGAGCAATACAAAGAGCACACCGCACCGGTGAAAGATTTCTACGCGTCTAGGGGATTGTTGCGCATCATCGACGCTAGCCGCACGCCGGAGGAAGTCTTCGCCGAGGTCGAACGCGCCTCGGTCACGCCGCAGGAGGCGGCCGCGGCATGAGCCAGATCCGCATCAAGAGCCCGCGCGAAATCGAAAAGATGCGACGGGCAGGACAGGCTGCCAGCGAGATCCTGGAGAAGGTCGGGGGTTTCATCCATCCCGGGGTGCTCACGCGCGACGTGGACCGGTACGCGGCCGAACTCATCGCGGAGGCGGGTTGCCGCAGCGCGTTCCTGAACTACCGCAAGTTCCCGGGCAACATCTGCATCTCCATCAACGAGGAGGTTGTCCACGGGATCGGTGGGGCGCGGGCGATCCAGTACGGCGACATCGTCAAACTGGATATCGGCGTGTTCAAGGACGGCTGGGTGGGCGACAACGCCAAGACCGTGCCCGTCGGCATCATCGACCCGGAGACCACCCGGCTGCTGGAGGTCACGCAGCGGGCGCTGGCCCTGGCCATCCCCAAGGCGCGGCAGGGCAACCGGCTGCACGAGGTGTCGTGCACCATCGAGAACTACGTCGTGCAAAACGGCTTCTCCGTGGTGCGCGAGTTCGTCGGGCACGGGGTCGGGCGTGAACTGCACGAGGAGCCGCAGGTGCCCAACTACAAGTCCGGGGCCAACCCGAAGCTCAAAGCCGGCATGACCCTGGCCATCGAGCCGATGGTCAACCGCGGCCGGGCGGACGTGAAGGTGCTCGGCGACGGTTGGACGGTGGTGACGGCCGACGGCCAGCCGAGCGCGCACTTCGAACATACGGTGCTCGTCACGACCGGGGAACCCGAGATCCTGACATGGCGAGAAGAGATGTTATTGAGGTAGAAGGCAAGGTGGTCGAGTTGCTGGAGAACACGATGTTCCGGGTCGAACTGCCCAACGGCAAACCTATCCTCGCCCATGTCTCCGGGAAAATGCGCCTGCACTTTATTCGCATCTTGCCAGGCGACAAAGTTATGCTAGAGATGAGTCCCTACGATTTGACTAAGGGGCGGATTACGTTCCGTCACCGTTGAGTCCGTTCGGGCGCAACGCACTGGCAAGCCACAAGTTTTACTGTCTATCGTCGTCTTTATGAAAGTCCGAGCCTCCGTCAAGCGGCAGTGTGAACACTGCAAGATCGTCAAACGAAAGAACGTCGTGCGCGTGATCTGCACGAACGCCCGCCACAAGCAGCGTCAGGGCTGAAACTGCCCGGTTCAAGCACCCGTCACCTTTTCTACTTCCTATGCCCCGGTTACTTGGAGTCGACATCCCCAACGAAAAGCGCATCGAAGTCTCGCTGACCTACGTCTATGGCGTGGGTCCGAAGACCGCCAAACGCATGCTGGAACAGGCCAACATCGACCCGAACATCCGGGCCAAGGACCTGACGCCTGTGCAGATCAACGAGATCATCCAGGCGATCACGTCCAACAAGGTCGCCATCGAGGGGGACCTGCGCCGCGAGTTGCAGGGCAACCTCAAGCGCCTCCAGGCGATCAACTGCTACCGGGGCATCCGCCATCGCCGTGGCCTGCCGGTCCGCGGGCAGCGCACCTCCACCAACGCCCGCACCCGCAAGGGGCCGCGCAAGACCGTCGGCGTGCAGCGCGCCAAGGACGCCAAGAAGTAATCCAACCCGCAAGAAAGTAGAAGAGTATGGCCGACGAAACCCAAGATCCGCAGTCCGCCGCGCCCAGCGCCGCCGACGTGCCCAACACCGCCGCCGCCGCTTCGGCCGGGAGCGAGAGTGCCCCTGCCGTAGCTGCCGCCGCCGCCGTCACCCCGCCTCCTGCCCCGAAGGCTCCGCGTGCTCCCAAGGGTGCCGCCAAAACTGCCGGTGCCGCGCCCGCCAGCGGTTCTCCCGCCGCCGAGACGACCAAGCCGGCGGAAAACCTTTCGCTCGATCCCAACGAGGTCGAGAAGCCCAAGATCGTTCGTGCCAAGGGGGCCAAGAACATCGTCGTTGGCATCGCGCACATCTTCTCGACGTTCAACAACACGTCGGTGACGATCACCGACCTCAACGGCAACGTGATCGGCTGGTCCTCGGCTGGCAAGGTGGGCTTCAAGGGCTCGCGCAAGAGCACGGCCTACGCCGCGCAGATGGCCGCGCAGGACGCCAGCCGTCAGGCGATGGGCCACGGCCTCAAGGAAGTGGAAGTCCGGGTTAAGGGACCCGGTGCGGGCCGTGAATCGGCCGTGCGTGCGCTCCAGGCCATCGGTCTAGAGGTGACTGTCATCCGCGACGTGACCCCGGTGCCGCACAACGGCTGCCGTCCGCCCAAACAGCGCCGCGTCTGACGCTGTTCGCTCCTGATTACCGCTCAAGCATTCATTTTATGGCAAGGTTCACCGGTCCCAAAACCAAAGTCTCCCGCCGCTATGGCGTGCCGATCTTCGGTCCGTCGAAGGCGTTGGAGCGCAAGAATTATCCTCCCGGCGTGCACGGGCCGAAAGGCTCGCGACGCAAGCAGTCGGAATTCTCCATTGCACAGGGTGAGAAGCAAAAGCTGCGTTATCAGTACGGCCTGATGGAGCGCCAGTTCCGGCGGTACTTCGAGGTGGCACTCCGTCGCCGTGGTGTCACGGGCGAGACATTGCTTCAGTTGCTCGAAACCCGCTTGGACAACGTGGTTTATCGTCTCGGCTTCGCCAACACCCGCCGCGGTGCGCGGCAGCTGGTCGGCCACGGGCACGTGGCGGTCAACGGCACGAAGGTGGATGTTTCCTCCTTCAACGTGCGGGCTGGCGACACCGTGACGGTGCGCGATAAGCCGAAGTCGAAACAGTTGGCCACGCGTAACCTCGAGTTGACCCAGATCGTGCCGGTGCCCGACTGGTTGACGGTCAACCGTGAGGCCATGAGCGGCACAGTGGCGCGCATCCCGTCGCGCGAGGAGATCGCGCCGATTGTGAACGAGCAGCTGATCGTCGAGTTGTACTCGCGCTGATTACCCGGTAGAACAAATCCCCAACAGAAAGGACGGACCGAAAGGTCCGTCCTTTTTTTGTTCATCCGAGTGTCAAAACGGTCGAGTTGCGTCGGTGGGCGGATACCCTCGTTTTTCTGTCATCCCGAGGCGAGTGCAACGAGCCGAAGGATGACAGAAAAAGAAGAGGGCACATGCCTGACCAAGCACACGTCAAGGAGCCGGGCAGACTTCCATGCGCCGGATCAAGCCGCGTTCCAAAGCAAAGCGATGCCCGACGTACTCGTCGGCTAAAACGGCCCCCGCCAGATCGCGCACGATCTGATGCACCTTGACCAGGATGCGCCCGCCTTCCTCCGGGTGGAAAGCCACCGGTTCCACCTGCGGGCTGACCTCGCTCCACTGCTCCGTCCAGTAGGCGCGAATTTCTTTCGGCCCACGCACGAACCCGCCCTTGAACGCTCGCGGCCACTCCACGTCGGGAGTCATCAGGGCGAGCGCGGCGTCGATGTCTCGTGCGTTGAAGGCTGCGTAAGCCGCGCGCAGCAACTCGGTCCCAGGGGCAGGTTGATCCGGCATGCTAAGCCGAAGGCTCCAGCAGGCGGTCCAAATTGTCCACGCAGAACTGCGACCACGTTTCCAGTTGCTCCCGGCGGGCGCGCAGTTCGTCGGGCGTCAGGAAGGCCAGTTGTGTGATCTGCGCCTCGCGTTTGGCGACCTGGTCGCCGCCGAGTTCAAAGACGTGCACGATGCCCAGGTGCACCCGGCCGACCTCGGTCGAGTCGTCGTTGAGCAGCGCGCGGATGTGATTCTGGTAGCCGCTCTGAACGATCAGTTCCTCGTCCACCTCACGCTTGACCCCCGCCAGGTACGAACGCTGATCGAAGGAGAACAGGTTTTCGTCGGCGTCGTTCAGGTGGCCGCCAATGCCGATGGAGCCTTTGGCCGTCAGCCGTTTCTCGCCGCCCTTTTTGCCGCGGACGTAGTGCAGCACGCGGCCCTCGTGCGCGAGGAGGACGTAGGGGATGATCTGCTTGCAGCTCGGGTCGAGTTCCGCCCGGGAGCGCGGCACAAAGAAGTTGTTCTCCCGCGCCAGGATCGGCGGCAGGTAGCGGGGCACGTCGAAATTGAGCCCTTGAAAGTCGCCGAGCGTATCGAACAGGCTGCGCCGGATCGCTAGCACCATTTCTTCACGCCGTTCGGTCATCGGCGGCGATCATAGGCGGACACCCGCGGCGGGTCGAGGAGCATTTCTCTAAGCTTCGAGGTAGCGGCCCAGCTTCTCACGCAGGAGCGTGCGGGCGCGGAAGAGCAGGCTTTTGACGCCGGGCACCGTCTGGTTGAGCGTGGCGGCGATCTCCTCGTAAGACAGGTCTTCGTACCGGCGCAACACCAGCGCAAGCCGCTGGGCCTCGGGCAGCTGGCTGATCGCAGCGGAGATGGCCGTTTGCAGCTCGGTTTCCAGCAGAGCGGCATCCGGGGCGGCGGTCTGCGTGTCCTCCAGGTGTCCAAAAACGTCGCCCGCGGTGCCGCCGGCTTCTGTCTCCGCGTCCAGGCTGGTGGTGGGACGACCCTTGCGGCGGCGCAGTTCGTTGAAGACGAGGTTGCGCGTGATCGTGTAAAGCCAGGTCGTGAACTTCGCCGTCGGTTCGTAGCGGGCCGCGGATTTCCACACGCGCAGAAACACCTGCTGGCCCACGTCCTCGGCGTCGGCGGCGTCGGCGCCAAGCATCCGCGCCACCGTGCCGACGACGCGCTGCTGGTGGCACTCGACCAGTTCCTCGAACGCGCCCCGGTCGCCGCTGCGCACGCGCATCATCCAGATGACGTCCTGCTCGTCGGCGGTCAGTGTGCTGCCGCTGACGGCGGCGGGATCGTGGGGTTGCGGGGCGGACTGGGAACGACCGGAGTCCATGAAAGGAATAAACGCGGCCAGACGAGCGGCGACCGTGGACATGATCGTTTCAACGCATGGCCGGTGCCAAAGTTGCGCTGGGAGGCGAAAGAAGTTTACTACTTCCCGCATGGACCCCGCCACGGCCTTCCCGTCTGCCCCGGCGTATGGCCGGATCATCCTGGGCAGCCTCCTTTCGACTCTGGCGGGATGGATCCCCGTGGGAATCTTTTTCTCGGGCAGCCTCTTCGGCTTTTCGGCCGCCCTGATCTACGCCTGCTTCTTTGCTTTGCCCGCTTGGCTTCTGTTCCTGGTGCCGTACTGCCTGGTGCCGACACGCTCGGTGCTGTGGCGCTGGCCGGTTTGCACGCTCTGCGGCGGGGTGGCGGGCGGCGCGGTCATGGCGATTCTCCTCGTTGCGGTCGGGGAGGCACGGAACGGCGAGCCGCTGGTCGTGCTCGCCGCGCAGGTGGGGGCGGTCACCTGCCTGTCCGGGTCGCTGACGCGCAAGTTCTTCCGCCCTTCGCCCGGCGCTTGATAACGGCCCCGGTTGTGCGACGCTATGCTTGTGAAAATTTTCACAAGGAGGCTGGCATGATCGCCGCCTTGCTCCCGCGCGAACTGCGGCCGATCTTCGACAAGGTCCAGGCGGCTGAACGCATCACCGACGACGACGCGCTCACGCTTTACGCGAGCCATGACCTCAACGCTCTTGGCGCGTTGGCAAACATCGTGCGCGAACGCAAGAACGGCAACGCCGCCACGTACCTGCTCAATCGGTACATCAACTATTCCAACGTCTGCATCCTGTCGTGCCAGTTCTGTGCGTTTGCGGCGAAGAAGCGCGACGCCCACGCGTTCGAGAAAGCGATTCCCGAGATCGTCGAGACCGTGCGCGGTGCGCTCGGCCAGGGGATCACCGAGATCCACATGGTCGGCGGGCTGCACCCGTCGCTGAAGGCCGGTTGGTACCTCGAATTACTGGGCAGTCTCAAGGCGCTCGACGAGCGGCTGCACCTGAAGTGCTTCACGGCGGTCGAAATCCAGCACCTCGCCAACCGGGTCTTCAAGCTGCCACTGGAGGAAACCCTGGCTCGCCTGCGCGACGCCGGTTTGGGTTCGCTGACCGGCGGCGGCGCGGAAATCCTGGACGACGGCGTGCGCGACCGCATCTGCCGCGGCAAGGAAACCTCCGACGAGTGGATCGACACGCACCGCACCTGGCACCGCATGGGTGGGCGGAGCACCTGCACGATGCTCTTCGGCCACGTCGAGACGATGGCCCAGCGTGTTCAACACCTGCGGCGGTTGCGCGAGTTGCAGGACGAGACGGGTGGGTTCACGGGATTTGTCCCTTTCGCGTTTGTGCCGGACGGGGTGACCCGCGAGTTGCGCGACATCCGCCCGACCACCGGCTTCGACGAACTGCGTAACCTCGCCGTGAGCCGCATCTACCTCGACAACTTCGAGCACATCACGGCCTACTGGGTGGCGATGGGTCTACCGCTGGCGCAGGTGGCGCTCGGCTACGGGGTGGACGACCTCCACGGCACGATCATGGAGGAGAAGATCTTCCACATGGCCGGCGTCCACACACCGCAAGGCCAGACGGTCGCCGCGCTGGAAAACGCCATCCGCGAAGCCGGGCGTGAGCCGATGCAACGCGACTCGCATTACAACCGGATTGCTTCCACGGCTCCCGTGCCCGTGGTTGCGGCGACCGGACCCGCGCTGGCGGGCGTTTCAGTGGCATGAAGCGAAGCCTCCTCGTTGCCGCTAGTGTCCTCGCCGCTGCCCTGTGCTGTCTGCCGCGCCTCAGTGCACAGGAAGGCAAAGACGCCATCGTGAGTGGCGAGCGGATCGGCCAGGTCCACCTCGGAATGAGCGACGAGGCGGTGGAAAAGCTGCTCGGTAAACCCACGGCGAGCGACGCGGCGATGGGTAGGGGGGTAAACACCTGGATTGCCAAGTCTACGGATGGCCGCACGGAACAAACCCAGGTGGTAGCTCACCGGGACGAGGACGGGCGCCACTGGAAGGTCACGCAGGTGGCCGTCACCTCCGCGTTCTTCCGCACGCGTGGCGGGAACTCCACCAGCAGCGACCTCGACGCAATCTGGCGGGAGTTTCCCGACCTGCGTTACGTCGCGGCCCAGGACGGACCCGGCTCGGCGCTGGAGTTCTACGACTCCACGACCTCGGGCGCCGCGTTCCTGATCGAACACGCCAAGCACCCCGGCCAGGGCGAGCCCTGGGGCAAATGCCGCGCGATCATCGTCCATCCCGCCGGGGAACAGGTCAGCCCGGTGGCCATCGGCACTCCCCTGGAGCATCCCCCGGGCAGCTAGACTCATGCAGCCGGAAACGCGCATCGGGTGCGTGCGCTATCTTAACTCCAAGCCGCTTATCCACGGGCACGACGCCGAAGTCTCTTTCGAGGTGCCGGCCAGCTTGGCGGACGGTCTCCACGCCGGGCGGCTTGACGTGGCGCTCTCGCCGATCTTCGAGTTGATGGCGCACCCTGGCTACCTCGTCGTGGATGACGTGGCCATCGCCAGCGACGGACCGGTGTACAGCGTGTTCGTCGCCCACTGCGGGCCGCTGGCAGACGTGCGGACGCTCTACCTCGACCATGACTCGCGCACGTCGTTCAACCTTCAGCGCGTCTTGCTGGCGGAGTTCCACGGGCTGACGCCGCGTTGCGAGCCGTTTCCGGGCGGCAGGCCGCCCGCCGAACTGCGCCTGGGCGAGGGGGCGCTCGTCATCGGCGACCCGGCCATCACGTTCCGCCTGGCGCACGGGAGCCGGTACGAATACCTCGACCTCGGCCAAGCCTGGAAACAGGCCACGGGGCTGCCGTTCGTGTTCGCGGCGTGGCTGGTGCGGTCGGGAACGCCGGAGCCGGAGGTGCTCGCCGCACGTTTGCGCGCCTGGCGCGAGGCCGGGCAGGCGCGGGTGGAGGAAGTCGTCGCCGCCGAACGGCGCTTCCCGCCGGAGTTGAGCCGGCGCTACCTGACGGAGTTCATCCGCTTCCGGTTGGGAGCGGCGGAGAAGCAGGCGATCCGCGAGTTCGCGCACCTGCTGCGCAAGCACGGAGCGGTGGACGCGAAGGACTTCCACGAACCGACCTGGGTCTGAAGCTGACCGCAGATTGGCGCATTTTGCTCTGTTGTCGGGTCGGAATCCGTGCATAAACTGACCGCAGCCCGGTCGTCTTTTCCCCCGGAAAGCCATGAGTGTTTTTGACGTCACCCAGAGCAGAATCCTCGTCACCGGCGGGGCCGGTTTCATCGGCAGCGCCCTCATCTGGGACCTTAACCAGCGCGGGGTGGACGATATCATCGTCGCCGACTTCCTGGGCACCGATGAGAAATGGCGCAACCTCACGCCGCTGCGCTTCAACGACTACCTGGAAGCCGACGACCTCCTGCGCCGCATCGAGGCGGGCGACACGGCCTTCGACGACATCGAACTGATCTTCCATCTCGGCGCGTGTTCGGCCACGACCGAGCGCAACGCCGCGTACCTGATCCGCAACAACTTCGAGTACACCAAGACGCTCGCCCGGTGGGCGCTGGCGCACGACGCGCGGTTCGTCTACGCGTCGTCGGCGGCGACGTACGGCGACGGCGGCGCGGGCATGAGCGACCTGGAGATCGACCTCGGCGTGTTCCGGCCGCTGAACATGTACGGGTACTCCAAGCACCTGTTCGACCTGTACGCCGCGCGGCACGGGTTCCTCGACGGCATCGTGGGCCTGAAGTATTTCAACGTCTACGGCCCCAACGAAGACCACAAGGGCGAGATGCGTTCGCTCGTGCACAAGGCGTACCGGCAGATCGTGGACACGGGCACCGTGCGGCTGTTCAAGAGCCACCGGCCCGACTACCGCGACGGCGAGCAGACGCGCGATTTTCTGTACGTGAAGGACGCCGTGAACCTGACCCTCGAACTGGCCGAAACTCCGACGGCGGGCGGGCTGTTCAACGTCGGCAGCGGGCAGGCGCACACCTGGATCGAACTGGCCACGGCGATCTTCGAGGCGCTGGACCGGCCGCCCAAGATCGAGTTCATCGACATGCCCGAGGCGCTGCGCGGCAAGTACCAGTACCACACGCAGGCCGACCTGACCAAGCTACGCGGCTACTGCAAGAACGTGGAGATCACCGCGTTGGGCGATGCCGTGGCAGACTACGTGCGTCATTATCTGGTGCCCGACCGGCGGCTGGGCGACGAGGCTGCCGCCGAGCCGGCCGTCCTGGCGGGCGAGGGACTCTGAACAGACCGCGAAGCGGCCGTCCCTACCTGTCGGGGACGAGCGCCTGCGGCGCAAAGATCAAACAAGCGGTGCCGTTGCGCGCCGGTGCAACCGGAGCCAAGCTCCTGTGCAAATGAACCGTGTGCTTCTCGCCGTCTTCCTCGCAGCCGGTCTGGCCTCCGGCCGTCTGTTGGCCGATCCAACGCCCGAGCCTCCGCCCAAGGACAAGCCGGCCAACGCCGACAAGAAGCCCGACAACGACAAGGAACCGCCCGCGCCCGTGGTCACCGACCACACGATCACGCTGCCGGGCGGCCGGGTGCTGCGGTACAAGGCGACCGCCGGTTACCTGACCCTGCGCGACACCGCCGAACCCAAGGATTCCAAAAAGCCCGACGACAAGAAGGACGAACCCGATCCACTCAAGGGCAAACCCAAGGCGCAGGTGTTCTTCGTTGCTTACACGCTCGACCCCGCGCCCGATCCGGCCACGCGGCCGGTGACGTTTTCCTTCAACGGCGGCCCGGGTTCGTCGTCGGTGTGGCTGCACCTCGGCGCACTCGGACCGCGCCGCGCGCAGCTCACCGACCAGGGCGAGGCCCCGCCGCCGCCCTACAAGCTCGTGGACAACGAATCGACCTGGCTCGACGCCACGGACCTCGTGTTCATCGACCCCGTGTCCACCGGCTACAGCCGCGCCGCGGCGGGGGAGGGGTCCAACCAGTTCCACGGTTTCAAGGAAGACATCGCCAGCGTGGGCGAGTTCATCCGGCTGTACCTGAGCCACCACGCGCGCTGGTCGTCGCCGAAGTTCCTCGTCGGCGAGAGCTACGGCACGACGCGCGCGGCGGGCTTGAGCGACTACCTCCAAGAGACCCACGGCATTTATCTGAACGGCATCACGCTGGTTTCCAGCGTGCTGGATTTCTCGACGGGTTCCTTCGATCCGGGCAACAACCTGCCGTTCTCCCTGTTTCTGCCGACCTACACCGCCGCCGCGTGGTACCACAAGCGCCTGCCGCCCGACCTCCAGGCCCAGCCGTTGACCGACGTGCTCCGGGCTTCCGAGCAGTTCGCTAGCAACGAATATCTCCTGGCCCTCATGCACGGCGACGCCGTGCCGCCCGACGAGCACGCCAAGGTCGCCGACACGCTGGCGCGCTTCACCGGCCTGCCGGCCGCGCAACTGGCCCAGCAGAACCTGCGCGAGACCGATGTGCGGTTTTTCTTCGACCTTCTCAAGGACAAGAACCGCAACATCGGCCGCTACGACGCGCGCTACACCGGACTGCGCTACGAACCGGGCACGCAGGACTACGATTTTGACCCGAGCTACGAGGCGGTGAAAGGCTCGTTCACCTCGGCCTTCAACGACTACGTGCGGCGCGAGCTGAAGTACGACACCGATCTGCCATACAACATCCTGACCAACGTCCAGCCGTGGAACCTCGCCGCCGACGCGGAGAACCCGAACGTGTACCTGGACGTGGCCGACAACCTGCGCAAGGCGATGAGTCGCCACCCGTACCTGAAGGTGTGGGTGTGCTGCGGTTACTACGACCTGGCGACGCCATATTTCGCCGCGCAGTATGCCGTCGACCAAATGCGCCTCGACCCCACGATCCGCCACAACATCGCGCTGACCTATTATAACGCCGGGCACATGATCTACGTGCAGAAGGAATCACGCGAGAAGTTCCGGCGCGACTTCGACGCGTTCCTCAACGACGCCCTGCACTCCGCGCCAGTGGCGAACACGGAACGCTGATGCCCGCGAAAACTCCCGCTTGGGAACTCGGACCATTCCGGCGGCCGGCCGACGCGCAGCCGATCATCAAGCCTAATCCCGGGGCAGTCTTCGATTGTCCGATGCGCAAGCGGCCCGTGCGCTGGCAGGCCACCCACACCTTCAACCCCGCCGCTGTGGTCCGCGACGGCAAGGTCTACGTGCTCTACCGGGCCGAGGACGACATCGGCCACGGCATCGGCGGCTACACGTCGCGCCTGGGCCTCGCCGTCAGCGACGACGGGGTGCGCTTCGACACGTTGCCCGACCCGGTGCTGTACCCGGCGGAGGACGACCAGAAGGCGCACGAATGGGAAGGCGGCTGCGAGGACCCGCGCGTTTCGGAACTGGAGGATGGTTCCTACGTCCTCTTCTATACGCAATACCGCAAAGGCGGCGAGACCCCGCGAGCGGTCAACGTCGGGATCGCCACCTCCACAGACCTGGTGCATTGGACCAAGCACGGTCCGCTGGTGGCGCGCAACGGCCTCGGTCGGAAGATTGTCCCGCGCAAGTCGGCTTCGCTGGTGTGCGAGGTGCGGGACGGCCGGCTCGTCGCCAAAAGGATCGCCGGCCGCTACTGGCTGTATTGCGGGGAGGGGACTATCACGGTGTTTTCCTCGCCGGACCTGCGCGCGTGGACAGCGGGCGAGGTCATGCTCCGACCCCGTCACGGATATTTCGACAGCCGGTTCGCGGAGTGCGGACCGCCGGCGGTCCTAACCGACCGCGGGATCGTCCTGCTCTACAACGGAAAAAACGCCGTTGGCGCCCGGTCCGACCGCCGTCTGAAGCCGGGGATTTACGCCAATGGGCAAGCGTTGTTCGACGCGAACGATCCGGCGAAGCTCCTCGCGCGTTCGGAGGCGTCGTTCTTCCAGCCGGAACTCTCCTGGGAAGCCACCGGCCAGTACGCCGCCGGCACGACGTTCATCGAGGGATTGGTGCTGTTCGAGGAAAAGTGGTTCCTCTACTATGGCTGCGCGGATTCGTACGTCGGCGTGGCGACGGCGGACTTCAAGCCGTGAGGCCCGCCGCGCTGCGCGGCACCCAAACCGACAGGTAGGGACGGCTCTCCGAGCCGTCCCTACCCGTCGATGACGACCGGCTACTGCGTAGCCTGCTCAGAGAAAATCATCCAGCCACAAACCATTTCAGACAATGGCTCGTCTCACTTCGCGGTCGGCGCAGCGGCCAGTTCCTTCAGGAAACCCTCCGCACGCGCCATGTCGGGGTTTTCGATGCCGCCCTCACGCAAATCCGTCAGGTCCTGGAGCGCGATCTGCGCGCCGGTGCGGCCCCAGGCACCTTTTTGATCCTTGTCCTGCCGGTAGATGCTCGTCGCCCAATCGTAGTGCCCCTCCAGCAGGTAAGCGTGGGCGAGGTTGAGGTGGATCCAAAGTTGGCTCTGGTCCATGCTCAGCGCCTTGAGCGCGGCGGCGCGGGCCTCGGCGTTCTTGCCGGCGAACAGCCGCGTCCACGACGCCGTGCCGTAAGCCAGGAGGTTGTCCGGCTTCATTTCGATGGCCTCGGTGAGGTCTGCTTCCGAGCGGTCAAACAGCTTCTGGCCGGTCAGGGCGACAGCGCGTTCGCGCAAAGCCTCGTAGCGCTTCGCCTCGTTCTCCGCGCCGGTTTCGTCGGTGTTTTCGAGAACGTCGTCGTAGAGTTCCTCGGCTTCCTTCCAGCGTTTGAGTTCGAGGAGGCATTCGCCGCGCTGGTCCACCGTGGACTGGCCGGCTTTCTCGGCCTGCTCGTAGTCCGTGATGGCCTGCTCGAAACGGCCGAGGTTGGTCTCCGCGATGCCCCGGTTGGAGTACTCGATGCCGCGGTATTCCGACTTCTCGGCGTCGCGTTCGATGACCTGCGTGAAGTCGGCGATGGCTTTTTCGAACTGTTCGGATTCGGCGTACGCGCAGCCGCGCCAGTGGTAGAGTTCGGTGTGGTCGGGGCTGAGGTGAATCGCGGCGTCGAGGTCGTGGATGGCGTCGGCGTAGCGCTTCTTGGTGAACCGGTCCACCGCACGGCGCAGGAGTGGTTCGTAGGCGTCGGGGGCAGCCGCGACGGCGCCGTCGTCGTCCGCCTCGGCGAGTGCGGTCAGTTGCAGGCGCGCGTAGACGACGGAGCGGCCGGCGAACGCTTTCCAGTCGTGGGGATTGTCGTGGATCGCCTGGGTGTAGGATTTGAGGGCGTCCTCCAGATCGTCGTCGGCCAGGGGCTTCTCGGTGCTTTCCGCGGCGTTGCCCGCGTCGCGCGCGGCGCGTTCGATGGCGGGGGCACGGCACGGCAGCAGCAGGAGGCCGGCGGCCAGGAGGGCGAGGCGGATCGTCATGCGCCGACCATACGACAAAACCACCCGGCGCGGGAGGAGGAAATTTGTCCAGAGCGCTCCTCGCGGCTACCTTGCGGGCCGTGCCCCTGACGCTCTACGACCTGCTACCGCGCGCGACGGACCCGTCCACGAACGACTTCTTGCTCGGCCGCTTCCTGGAGTACGTCGCGGGCCGCGCGCTCGAACTTTATCCGGCGCAGGAAGCCGCCATCCTGGAACTGTTCGAGGAGAAGAACGTCATCCTCAACACCCCGACCGGCTCAGGCAAATCGCTCGTCGCCGCAGCGCTCCAGTTCAAGGCGCTCGCGCAGGGACGGCGCTCGGTCTACACCTGCCCGATCAAGGCACTGGTGAACGAGAAATGGCTCGCGCTCTGCCGCGAGTTCGGCCCGCAAAACGTCGGGTTGTCCACGGGCGACGCCACGGTCAACCACGGCGCGCCGATCCTGTGCTGCACGGCGGAGATCCTCGCCAACATGGCCCTGCGCGAAGGCTCCCGTGCGGACGTGCGCGACGTGATCCTCGATGAGTTCCACTACTACGCCGACCGCGAGCGCGGCGGCGCTTGGCAGGTCCCGCTGCTGACCCTGCCGCAGGCGAGGTTCCTGCTCATGTCGGCGACGCTGGGCGACACGCGGTTTTTCGAGGAAGAACTCACCTTGCTCAACGGCCGCGAGACGATCACCATCCGCGCGACCGAACGCCCCGTGCCGCTGGAATATACCTACAGCGAAACGCCGCTCGCGCAGACCTTGGAAAACCTCGTCGTCGGCGGCAAGGGGCCGGTGTACGTCGTCCACTTCACTCAGGCGCACGCGGCCGAGAGCGCGCAGGCGTTCACAAGTATCAACGTCAGCAGCCGCGACGAAAAGGCGGCGATTGCCCGCGCGCTGGAAGGCTACCGTTTCGCGAGTCCGTACGGCCCGGAGTTGAAGCGCTGGCTGCGGCACGGCATCGGCCTGCACCATGCCGGGTTGCTGCCGAAGTACCGCGTGCTGGTCGAACAACTCGCCCAACGGGGCTTGCTGAAGGTCATCTGCGGCACGGACACGCTCGGCGTCGGCATCAACGTGCCCATCCGCACGGTGCTCTTCACCCGGCTATGCAAGTACGACGGCCAAAAGACGGCGATCCTGAGCGCGCGCGATTTCCACCAGATCGGCGGACGCGCGGGCCGCAAGGGCTACGACAACGTCGGGTACGTCGTCGCGCAGGCTCCGGAGCACGTCATCGAAAACCTCCTGCTCGAACAGAAGGCCAACGGCAAAAAGTTCGTGCGCCGCAAGCCGCCCGAAAAAGGGTACGTGCCGTGGGACCGGGCGACGTTCACGCGGCTGATCTCCGCGCCGCCCGAGCGCCTTCAGCCGCAGCTTCAAGTCACGCACGGAATGCTGCTCAACGTCCTGAGCCGCACGGAGGAAGACGGCTGCCGGGCCATGCAGCGCCTCGTCCGCGCCAGCCACGACCCGGCCAAAACCAAGGCGGCGAACTTCCGGCGCGCATGGCAGCTTTTCCGCGCGTTGGTGGAAAGGAAGATCGTGGAGTTCGTGCCGCGCGAAGCGTCCGGCGTGAAGTTGCGGATCAACGTTGGGTTGCAGGAAGATTTTTCCCTGAACCACGCGCTGTCGCTCTACGTGCACGACACGCTGCCGCTCATGGACCCGCAGGCCCCGGACTACGCGCTGGTCGTGCTGACGCTGGTCGAGTCGATCTTGGAAGACCCGGACCTGATCCTGCACCGGCAGTTGGCGAAGCTCAAATCTGCAGCCGTCGCGCAGATGAAGGCCGACGGCGTCGAGTACGACGAGCGCATGGAACGGCTCGAACAATTGGAACACCCGAAGCCCAACCGCGAGTTCATCTACAGCACGTTCAACCAGTTCGCTGAGAGGCATCCGTGGGTGGGTCAGGAGAACATCCGCATCAAGTCGGTCGCGCGCGAGATGTACGAGGAGTTTCGTTCGTTCGCGGACTACATCAAAATCTACGAACTCCAGCGCGCCGAGGGACTCTTGCTGCGCCACCTGACGAGCGTTTACAAGGCGCTGACCCAGACCGTGCCCGACGCCGCGAAGAACGACGCCTTGCGCGAGATCGAGCTTTACCTCGGCGCGCTGGTGCGGCAGGTGGACAGCTCCCTGCTCGACGAGTGGCGGCGGATGCAAGACCCGAACTACGTTCCCACGCTCGGCGAGGAACCCGAGGTCCGCCCGCCCGGCTGGGAGGAAGCGCAGCGGGACATCACCCGCGACAAGGAGGCGTTCACCGCGCTGGTGCGCAACACGGTCTTCGCGTTCCTACGCGCGCTGGCGATAGGCGATTTCCCGGCCGCGCTGGGCGCGCTGGGCGAGCCGCCGGCCGGGGCAGGGGAGCCGTGGACGCCCGACCGCCTGCGCGGGGCGTGGGAAGGCTACCTCGCCGCGCGCGGACGACTGCGTCTGGACCCGGAGGCGCGCAACCGTCGGCACACGTACGTCGTCCCCGACGAGGACGACAAAAACCGGTGGCGCGTGCAGCAGATGCTCGTGGACCCGGAGGGGTTCAACGACTGGACGGCGGAGTTCGACGTGGACCTCGGCCGCTCGCGCGAAGCGGGCGAGCCGGCGCTACGGTTGCGGCGGCTGGAACTGCTTGCCGAGTGAATCGGCGGCTTTGGATGAACGTTTTGCCGTCAAGGAAAGTCTGACAGGAACCATGAACCGTCTTACCTCCTCCCTGGCGCTCGTCGCTGCTTCCCTCGTTTGCACCGCTTCGCCGCTGCTGGCCCAGAACAAGCGGGTGAGCCCGCACGAGACGATCAGCGCGGGGATCGACGGCAACCTGGTGATGATCGTCTATGGCCGTCCCTACACGAAGGACCCGAAGACCGGCGAGGCGCGCAAGGTCTGGGGCGGCGTCGTGCCGTTTGGCGAGGTGTGGCGGCTGGGGGCTGACGAGTCGACGCTGCTCGTGAACGCCAACCCGCTGACCTTGGGTGACACCGTCGTGCCGCCGGGAGCCCACGAGTTGTTCATGCTGCCGATGGAAGACGGCACGGCCAAGCTCATCATCAACAAGCGCGTCGGCGAGTGGGGAGCCTACACGTACGACGAAAAACAGGACCTTGCCCGCATCGACCTCAAGAAGGAGGCGGCGAAGGAGCCGACTGACCAGTTCACCATCGCCATCGACAAGGGTGAGAAGGGCAGCGGGATGGGGACGCTGCGGTTCACGTGGGCCGATGAGACGTACGCGCTGCCGTTCACGGTGAAGAAATAACGCGCCGATTCTTCGCGGATGCGTTTTCCAGGTTTGGGCCGGTCCCACGCGGGCCGGCACGCGACCCTTTTCGCCATGGCCCTCGGTGCGGTTGGTTCGATGGCCGTGGCGGCCGAACCGCCGCCGTCGTCCTCCATGATCCTGCAAGAACTCCGCGCGTTCCGCGAGTGCGGCAGCGTGCTCTACGTCGCAGCGCATCCGGACGACGAGAACACGCAGTTCCTCGCGTACATGGCGCGGGGGCGCGGGGTGCGGACGGGTTACCTGTCGCTGACGCGCGGCGAGGGTGGGCAGGACCTCATCGGGCCGGAGATCGGCGATCCGCTGGGTGTCATCCGCACGCAGGAGTTGCTGGCGGCAAGGCGCATCGACGGGGCGGAGCAGTTCTTCACGCGGGCGCGGGACTTCGGATTTTCCAAGAGCTACGAGGACACGCTCGCCCGGTGGGGTAAGCAAGCCGTGCTCAGCGATGTGGTGCGCGTGGTCCGGCGGTTCCGGCCGGACGTGATCGTCACGCGCTTCCCGCCCGAACCCGGCGGCACGCACGGCCACC
>CAXTMD010000014.1:9065-24486 GCA_964245035.1 uncultured Chthoniobacterales bacterium | reverse complement strand
ACTACGGTCCCGCGCTCTGCGGCAAGACCACGAACCTGGCCTACATCCATTCGCGCATCAACCCGGACAACCGCGGCGACCTCGTCTCGCTCGCCACGGCGGCCGACCGCACGCTGTTCTTCGACTTCCTGCCGCTGAACGCCGTGGTCATCAAGGGTTTCAAGACCAAGTTCCAGCTCTACACGGTGCCCGGCCAGGTCATCTACAACGCCACCCGGCAACTTGTTTTGCGCAGCGTGGACGGCCTCGTGTTTGTCGCCGACTCGCAGTGGGACAAGATGGAGGAAAACGTCGAGAGCTTCAAAAACCTGGAGGAAAACCTCGCCAAGCAGAACATCTCCATCGACGAGATCCCCTACGTCGTGCAGTACAACAAACGCGACCTGCCCAACACCGCGCCGGTCAACTACCTGGAGTTTTTGCTCAACAACCGCAAGAAGCGCGTGAGCAGCTACGAGGTGGTTTCCAGCACGGGCCAGAACGTGTTCGCCGCGCTCAACAGCGTGTCGCAACTCCTCCTGCACAAGTTCAACCGCGAGAGCGAACCGGCGAAGGCGACGGCCAAGGCCACGCCGAACTTGTCCGACGTGTCGGCGGCCCGCTAAGAGGGACGCCTGATTTTTGTCTTTCCCGATAAACGTTCCCCAATTTTTCCACTTTCATTTTCTCCTCTCCGCGCGTGCCCGCGATTATGGAATCCATTCCCGTATTGACCATCGAAGACGTGGCGAACATCGACGCCGTGTTGCAGGATTACCTGACTAAGTCGGAGAGCGACCTGGCGGTGATCATCGACAAGGGCGGCAACGTGATCTCGCAATGCGGCGATCACGAGGTCATGGACGTGACGATCATCGCCGCGCTGGCAGCCGGCTCCTTCGCCGCGACCAAGGAACTGGCCCGGCGCATCGGCGAGGTGGAGTTCAACGCGCTCTACCACCAGGGCAACGGCAGCCACATCTTCATGAACTCGGTCGACGACGACACGATCATGATCACCGTTTTCGGCAAGGAAACGACGGTAGGGCTGGTGCGGTTCTATTCGACGAGCGCGTGCGCGAGCCTCGCGGCCCTGCTGCGAGGGTTGCGCGAGAGGCCCAGCGACAATTCGTTCCGGTTTGACGCGGCGGACATCGCGGCGTCGGCGATGTCGGAAAGAAGGTAGGGTTGCCTCTCCGAGGGCAATCCTAGGTTTTCTGGATGCGCCGCTGGAGAAGTGGCGCCGTAGCTGCCGCGAAGATCGCCAGCGCCAGCCACGCAAACCAGTCTCCCCAACGCGCGTAGAGCGTCGGCCGATGCGCGGCGGGCACGTCCGCCAGCAGCGTGGCAAACGGGGCTGAGTCGCTGCGGGTTTCCGCCACGATCCGACCACAAGGATCGCTCACGAGGAGATTGCCCTGCTTGGCGGCGCGCGCGACGCTGAAGCCATTCTCCACCCCGCGCATGATCGCGATGTGGCCGTGCGACCAGCGGTCGAGGTTGAAGTCCCACGCGGGCACCAGCAGCACGTCGGCCCCCGCTGTGCCGTACTGCCGGGCAGGATTGGTAAAGTCCAGGTCCTTGCAGATCATGACGCCGCGGGTCCTCGCCTCCGGCAGGAAGGTGAGTGCGCTGCCGGGCGTGAGCTTCGACTCGAACGGCGGCAGCAGGTGCTGCTTGTCGTAGGTCTGCACCGCGGCCTGGGGCGTGAACACCCGCGCCTCGTTGAACCGGGCGGCTCCGGAATCCCGGACGACGCCCGCGACCACCGTGATCCCAGCCTGGTCGGCGACGGATTGCAAGATGGCGTCGCTGCTCGAACCGGCGACGACGCCGAGCTTTTCCGGCAGCACGACCACCTTGGCTCCGTGCGCCGCCAGCTTTCCCGCCTCGTCGGCGTAGGCGCGGAGGAGACGCTCGGTCTCCGCCCCGACGTCCGCCACGGACACGTTGGCGGGTTCGTCGGAGGCGACGAGTCCGACCCGGACGCTCGGCACGGGTTTCGATGGGAGGAGGCGCAACACGCCGAACACGACCACCAGCACGATGGCGTTGCCGCTCAGCACCAGGATTTGCCGCGCGCGCAGCCGATCCAAGCTCCAGAGGTGCCACGTCGCAGCGAGCATGGCAGGGAACAGGCACACCACGAAGCTGATGCCCCACGGCCCCGTGGCCGAGGCGAGTTGCAGCAGCGGCAAGAAGTCGAGTTGCGTGTAGGCGAGGTTTCCGCCCGTGCCGTGCACGGACACGAGGCTGGCCAGGTACTCGAACGACACCCACGCCGCCGGGAAGACGAACACCGCGCTCCACCAAGCCCCACGCCGCCCCAGCGCGCGAAAGAGCAGCACCACCGCCGTGAACAACAGGGCCAGCAGCGAATAGATGATTACCCAGACGATGGGCGGCGTGCCCAGCACCCGGAAGTAGTGCCACGTGTCCAGACCGCCGATCAGCCGGGCACCAAAGGCGACCAGGGCCGTCGCCCACCACGACCCGCGCAGGGCGAACAGCAGCACCGGCAGCGGTGCGAACCACGCCAGCGGCCACGCTGATTCCAGACCAGTGCCAAACCAGAACAGCGCAGCCGAGACCGTGACGGTAAGCAGCGCGACAAGGGCGCGCCGCGGGCGTCCGTCCAAAGGGTAGGGATGGCTCTCCGAGCCGCTTCCTGTTTTGGCTTGGGGGATCGTCACCACAGCGACACGCTTTCCAGAAAATCTAGGGAGCGGCTCGGAGAGCCATCCCTACCCTTTGGACGATGCCGCTATCGCGGCCTACTTCCCCTTGGACACGAACACGCTCGCCGGCCGCAACAGCCGGTCGCGCAGCTTGTAGCCCTTGCGCTGCTGGCGCAGCACGTTGCCCTCCGGCACTTCGGCGCTCGCTTCCTCGCCCAACGCCTCGTGCAGGTTGGGATCGAACTTCTGTCCGGCCGCGTCGATCACCGTCATGCCGCTCTCGGACAGGAAACCTTCCAACTGCCTTTGCACCATGCCCATGCCGACCAGCACCGCCGAGCCTTCGCCCGACGTGCGCCGCGCTTCGGTCATGCCCAACTCGAAGTTGTCCAGAATCGGCAGCAGCCGTTCCAACAGGCTGCCGTTGGCGAAGCGCACGGCGTCCTCTTTCTCGCGCTGGAGCCGCTTGCGAGTGTTGTCGGTGTCGGCGCGGTCGCGCAGGGCCTGGTCGCGCAGCTTGTCCACCTCGACTTGGAGCCGGTCGGCGCGGGCCTCGGCGGTCTCGGGAGCGGGTTGGGTGGCATCGGTGGACGCGGTCTCGGCGGCGGGCTCGTTTTCGGGCGAGGCCGGCTTGCCGTCGATGCGCGTGGTCGTGTTTTCAGGAGTGGTCATAACTTACGGATGACGATGAGCGTAATATCGTCGTTCTGCGGCTGCGCGCCCGAAAAATTGCGCAGGTCGTCGGTCAGCCGCTTGACGATGGCCGGCGCTCCCTCGGGCGCGCTGGCCTTGATCGCCTGGATCATCTTCTCCGGGCCGAACTCCAGGCCGTTCTGGTCGAGTGCCTCGGTCACACCGTCGGTGTAGAGCACCAGACAGTCATCCTGGGCCAGGGTGATCCCGAAGTTGCGCGTCAGCCGGTCAAACACCGAGCCGCTGTCCACGCCCAGCGCCATGCCCGGCGGGTTGATCTTGGCCACCTTGCGGTCCTTGGCCGTGTAGAGCATCGGCGCGTCGTGCCCCGCCCGCGCGAGGCTGACCGCCCCGGCCGTGCCGTCGAGGATGAGGTAGGCCATCGAAATGAACATGTCCTCCTTCATGTCGGGGAACAACTGCCGGTTGACCTTGCGCAGCACGTCGGCCGGGCTGGCGTTGGTCGGGGCTTGCGAGCGCAGGACGCTGCGGCACATCGCCATGATGAGCGACGCCGGCACGCCCTTGCCCGACACGTCGGCGATGACGATGCCGAAGTGGCTTTCGTCCACCTTGATGTAGTCGAAGTAATCCCCCGACACCTGCCGCGCCGGGATGTTGACCCCGCTGATCTCGAAGCCGTCCACCTCCGGCGACGTGCTCGGCAAGAGGATGCGCTGGATGTCGCGGGCGATCTCCAAGTCGCGGTCGAGGCGCTTCTTTTCGTTGGCCTCCGAGTAGACGATGGCGTTGTACAAAGCGAAAGCCGACTGCTCGGCGATGGCCTTGAACACCTCGAAATCCACCTCCGTGAACGCCGTGCTCATCGGGCCGTTGGCCAGCGCGAGCACGCCGAGGTTCTCGCCCGCGTAGAGCAGCGGGGCGACGATGGCCGACTCCGTGGAGAGCGCCGTGTCGCGCAGGGCGTGCAGCCGCGGGTCGTGCTCGGCGGAGGGTAGGAAAAGCGGCTCCTTGTTCAGCCACACGCTGCGCAGGATGCTGTCACCGTCGGCGTCCGCGCCGTCGCGGCCGCCCAGCGGGACCGGGTGGAGACGCAGGTAGCTGTCGAGCGCCACGGGCGTCGTCGCTGCCTGCTGGAGGATGTGCGGAGGCACGGCGACCAACGGCGGGCAGCCCTTGGAGATAAAGGTCGGGATCAGGATGCCACCGTTGCGGTCCACCAAGTAGAGCGCGCCGCCGTGGGCGTTGAGGATTTTCGCCGCGCCCTCGACGATCATGCGGTGCAGCTCCGTCGGCCGCAGCGCGTCCGAGAAAGCCGACCCGAGCCCGTGCAGGAAATCGAAGACCCGGCCCTCTTCCTCGCGGAGGTCATCCAGGCGTTTCTGCGTGGCGCGCAAAAGCCGGTTCTGCCGCCGGTGGAGCCAATAGAATCCCCCCGCCATCAGGACGACAAGCCCGAGGAGCAGGGGGGTCCACATGAATCAATTCGTAGCCGAAAAATCGGTGGTCAGAAGCAAAAAAACTGGGGCGCGCGAAACGTCGCCCTACTTTGTAGAACGTACGCCGGGGCGTTGCCGCTCTCCTTTTTCACCCTGGAACGCCATCCCGCCGCTTGGTCAATCCACCGGCTCGTCCGTGCGGAGGTCCTGCTTGAGGTAGTCAATCACATCCTTGAACTTGCAGAAGTTCTCCGGGTCGGCGTCCACCAGCGCCTGATGGGCGGCGATCATCGTCTCGGTGACCGCACGCTTGTCGGGGGCCACCCCTTCGACGGGCAGCGCGTCTTTGGCCTCGGGCGGCACATCCCCGCCCATGCGGCTGGCGGAGCCGTTGCCGTTTTCGAGGGAAAGGATCTGGTCCAGGCCGAGCCCTTCGAGCAGGTCGGTGTTGCGCTCGTTGGAGTTGATGACGTGCAGTTCTCCCTGTCCAATGCCGTGCAGGCGCAAAGCCACGCCGGTCAGCGTGCCCATGAAGGTGGAGTCCATCACCGGGCAATCGGCGAGGTCCACCACGAAGTTGCGGTGGCCGCGGTCGATCATCGCGTTGGCGAATTTTTTGATGCCCGTGCTGTTCTGGAACGAGCCTTTGCCCTGGACGCGGATGCAGACCACTTTCTGGTTGCAGCCAACCAGGATGGTTGGATTGGGGTTCACGGTGAGTTGAGAGGGGAGGTAACTATAGGCTCGCGCCAAGGGCAGCGTCAAACCAGGCCGGGGTTATCTCCAGAGGTAAGATTGCTTGAGGGCGACGATCCGGGCGTGGTCCTCGATGACGACCAGCCGCCAGGCCGTGACGCGGCCCTGCTCGTGGTAGTCGTCGCCGGTGACCTGGAAGTGCGTGGTGTGGCTGCCGAAGCCCTGCGCGTAGTCGACCTCGCGTGCCTGCACGTAAGCGCCGAGCTTTTGCTGGCGGTACTCGAAGCGCACGGTGAGGTGGGCAGGGCGTCGGGAGCGCCACATGAAGGTGTAATAATTGCCGTAGCGGTCGCGCACGTCGGTGGGGTTGATGGCCCCGTAGAGCAGGCGGCGCCGCTCGAAGGCGATGCTCACGTCGTCCGAACTCTGGTTGCGGTTGCCGCGGATGCCGGCGACCTCGTTGGTCTCCAGGAAGAAGGTCTTGAACTTGCGGACCTCGACGGACCCGTCAATCGACAGCGGCAGGGCGTTGGCCTTGCCGAGCAGGACGTTGGGCGGCTCCGCGGGCTTCGGCGCGGCGTGGACGGCAGCGGGCGTCAGCAACAACGGCAGGAGACAGACGAGCGGAAGGACCGTCTGGAGGCAGCGGCGGATCGTGGGCAGCATCAGGGTGGCGCGGGAAGCCCGGTCAGACAGTTCTTGTTTTCGACGCGCCGGTCCGGCCGGCATTCAACCAAAAGTGCGCGCTCCTCCGATCTGAGGGTTTTTGGCGCGGTTCGTCAAGCCTGCGAATGTGCAGAGATGTGCAATTCGCTACGGCTTTAGCGGCACGCCCCGCGCGAACGCTTCCGACCGCTCTTCCCCCTCATAGTAACTCCTCGTCGCGTAGATCGGCTGGAAGAAGTTGTCCTGGAGCGAACTGGTTGGAACGGGCCCCTCGAACTTGGTGTGCAGGTTGGCCCGAAACTCGTGTGCGTTCAGATCGGTGTGCGGATCGAAAGCCACGCCGGGGGAATACTTCCTTCCCAGGAGCGCGCAGGGGATCGCCCACAGCCGCCGGTCCCAGACCGTCCCGTCGTCCCGGGTCAGCGTGGCGCGCGCGAGTTTCCGCGCGTCGATCTGCTCGCCCAGTGCCGCGGTGGCAGCCTGGAGGTTGGACTCCTGGTCGCGGCGCAAGCTGAAGGTTCCTGCGCCGGACGGCAACGGAGCGTCGACCGTGTTTCGTAGGGTCATGCTTATCTGCTCGCGCTGGTGTTCCTCGTGCGCTTGCACCAGCTTGCGCGCGCGGTCGCCGGCTTGTTCGCGGTCCCTGGCCTGGGTGTCGCGGTACGCAGCGGCCTTGGCTGGATCGTAGTGGTAGGCGCGGCGGATGGGCTCTGGGCAATCGGCGAAGTCTACCTTGACCATCCCCTCTGCATGCCGCCACGTCACGCCGTCGGGCTCGACGCGCAACGCCTGCACGTCGCGGTACGTCGTGCCCGCCAGCGTCACCAGATCCTCGCGCCGCGCCGGCAGCACGGCCAGCGCCCACAACGTCCCGGCGGCAAAAAGCGCCCGCTTCATGCCGGCAGGCTAGCACTCGCGCGCGACCCGCGCCAGAATAGACGAGCCCCCCGCCTTTCTCCCGATGAGCCAAGCCTCCGCTCCCGCCGCCGTGCGCTACCAGCGCGGCGTCTACCTGCCCTCGCACGACCTGTGGCTCGACCCATGGGACGACCAGCCTTTCGCCTTCGTCTCGCACGCGCACAGCGACCACATCGGCAAGCACCGCGAGGTCATCCTTTCCACGGTGACCTCCCGGCTCATGCACGCCCGCCTGCCCGACCAGCGGCGCAAGGAGCACCGCCTGGATTTTCTCCAGACCGCCGCCGACATCCGGCCGGGGCTGCGGATCACGCTCTACCCCGCCGGGCACATCGCCGGGTCGGCGCAAAGCTTTATCGAGACCGACGACGGCGCGGGCAGCGTGCTCTACACGGGCGATTTCAAGCTGCGCGCGGGGCTGTCGGCCGAGGCGACCGGCTGGACGCAGGCCGACACGCTCATCATGGAGACGACCTTCGGACTGCCGCAGTTCCGGTTTCCGCCGACGGAGGAAGTGCTCGCGCAGATCGTCAAGTTCTGCCGCGAGGCCCTGGAGGAGGACGAGGTGCCCGTGCTCTTCGGCTACTCGTTGGGCAAGAGCCAGGAAATCCTCGTGGCACTGTCCCAGGCCGGCCTGCCCGCGATGCTCCACGGCGCGGTCCACCGCATGACGGAGGTCTACCGCGAACTCCAGCCCGATTTCCCGCACTTCGAGCGGTACAACGCGGGCGACCTCGCGGGCAAGGTGCTCATCTGCCCGCCAAGCGCCAACCAATCACGCATGCTCCAAAAGATCAAGGCCCGCCGCACCGCCATGCTCACCGGCTGGGCGCTGACGCCCGGCGCGGTCCACCGCTACCAGACCGACGCCTGCTTTCCGCTGAGCGACCACGCCGACTATCCCGACCTGCTGCGCTACGTCGAACTGGTCAAGCCCCGACGCGTGCTCACGCTCCACGGCTACGCGGCGGCGTTTGCGCGCGACCTACGGGCACGCGGGATCGAAGCCTGGGCGCTCAGCGAGGAAAACCAGATGGATTTTTCCTTCGCGCTCGGCGGGCTCGACGGCGGGTCACCGGAAGCCGTCTCCCCCGCCCCGCCACCCACAGCCGTGGAGGAGGACATGGACGACGCGCCGCCGGCCGAGAACCCTTCCGAGTTCGCCCGGCTCGCCAAGGTCGGCGACGCCATCGCGGCCACGACAGGCAAGCTCAAGAAAATCGAAATCCTCAGCGAATATTTCCGCACCCTCAGCGACGACGCGCTGCCTTCGGCGGCGAACTTCCTCGCCGGCCGCGCGTTCGCGCAGAGTGACCCGCGCGTGCTCAACGTCGGCGGTGCGGTCGTGTACCGCGCGCTGGAAACGGTCAGCGGCATGAACAAGGACCGCCTGCGCCAGCTCAGCCACGCGGCGGGCGACCTGTCGGAAGTCGCGGGCCAGGTCCTGCCCGGCAAGACGCAGCCGCAGTCGTTTTCGGTCGCGGAGGCGCAGGCGCTTTTCGACGAACTCGAACGCACCCGCGGCCCGCTCGCCAAGGGTGCGCTGCTCGAAGGCGTCATCGCCCGGCTCGAACCCAACGAGGCGCGCTACGTCATCAAGATTCTCACCGGCGAACTGCGCATCGGCCTCAAAGAGGGCCTCCTCGAAGAATCCCTCGCCGTCGCCTTCGAGCAGAGCGCCGACGACATCCGCGAGGCCAACATGCTCCTGGGTAACCTCGGCCGGGTTGCCCTGCACGCCCGCGCCGGCACGCTGCACGCGGCGGAGTTGACGCTTTTCCAACCCATCAAGAGCATGCTCGCCAGCCCCGAGCCGACGGCCGAGTCCATCTGGGCGCGCCACGAGGAACTGCACGCCGCCGCCGAGACCGGCGCGCCCGAAGCGCAGGCCACCCCGCTCGCCGCCAAGGAAGCCGCCAAGACCCCGGCCGCGCACCCGGGCGTGGTGTGGGTCGAGGACAAGTTCGACGGCGTGCGCGCGCAACTCCACCGCGCGGAGGACGGCCGCGTGGAAATCTACTCGCGCGACCTGCGGCGGGTCACGGGGCAGTTCGAGGAGATCGCCAAAGCGGTGTCCGGCGGGATGCGCGACAGCGTGATCTTTGACGGCGAGATCGTCGCGTACGAAAAGGGCAAGCGGCTGACGTTTTTCGACCTCCAGAAACGCCTCGGCCGCCGGGGGCCGGACCTGTTCATGAAGGAGAACGTGCCCATCGTGCTGCTCGTGTTCGACCTGCTGCACCTCAACGGCCGCTCGCTGCTGGCCGAGCCGCTCTCCGAGCGCCGCCGCCTGCTCGAAACCCTGCAAATCCCCGCACCGACCGTGCGCCGGGTGGACGTGGTCCAGGCGAACTCGGCCGACGAGATCGAGGGGGCCTTCAACGCCGCGCGCGGCCACGGCAACGAGGGGCTCATCATCAAGGACCCGGCGAGCCTCTACACGCCGGGCCGGCGGGGGCTCGCGTGGCTCAAGCTCAAGAAGGAACTGGCCACGCTCGACGTGGTCGTCGTCGGCGCCGAGTGGGGCCACGGCAAGCGCAACAGCGTGCTCAGCGACTACACCTTTGCCGTGCGCAACGAGGCGACGGGCGAGTTGAAGACCATCGGCAAGGCGTACAGCGGCCTGACGGACGAGGAAATCCTGGAACTGACCACCCACTTCCAGCAGAACATCCTCGCCACGCGCGGCAAGTACCACGAGGTCAAGCCGGATGTGGTGCTGGAGATCGCCTTCGACTCGATCCAGCCGAGCACGCGGCACACGAGCGGGCTGTCGATGCGCTTCCCGCGCATCAAGACGCTGCGGCGCGACAAAGCCCCGCACGAGATCGACACGGTGGCCTACGCGCGGACCCTGGCCGTGCCCCCGGTCCCGTAGGCGGTCAGTGCATCGCTTGGCAAACTCCTTCCAAAGCTCCCACGAGTTGCTCGGGGCCGAGAGGTTTGACGAGGTGAGCCTGGCAGCCGGCCTCTCTGCTGAGGGGTTGTGCCTCCCATTGATGCATCGCGCTCATGGTGATGACGAAGGGCGGCAAGTGACCGCTGAGCCGGAGTTCCCGGAGAAGTTCCCAGCCAGACATCCGCGGCAACAGGATGTCGGTCATCAGCACATCAACGCCATCTTGATGCAAGATGCGCATGGCATTGTCTGCGTCGGTGGCCACCATGGTGTGATGGCCGATGGAGGTCAAAAACAGGGCAAGATAATCCCGGCTGTCCGCATGGTCTTCGACGATCAAAATCTGCAAATTTCTCGAATTGATAGATCTAAATCGCGCCACGATTGCCGGTTGATCGGGCAAAGATCAGAAGCAGCCGATCAACCGCTGAAGCCGTCGCTCCCCTGAAAATTCGACCGGGGACCGCGCAGCACCGGAGATCGAGCGCAACTTTCGCCGCGGGGGCGGGTTTACCCCGCGCGTGAGGCCGGCTGGTTTCCGGCCGATGCACCTGTGAATCCATTTCGCCCTGACCGCGGACTTCTGGTAAGCTGGGTGGACACCTTGGGCTTTGCCGTCCGCATGTTCTCCCGCACACGCTTCTTCGTTGCTGTTCTTTGCGTGGCGATGGCGTTTGCCGCCGCGACGGCCCTGCGCGGCCAGGGACCAGCCGCACCTGGTGCCGCGGCGATCAGCTACTTCGCGCCGCGGGCCACGCTCTGGACTGGCCGTTCGATGGTTCTACCCTTCCGCTTGGCACAGCCCGCTGCCGGCGACCAGACCCTGGCCGCCAACGTCACGGACCCGTCGGCCATCGAAATCCTGCGCCCGCCGACCGTCCTGGCCGGCGAGACCACCGGCTTTTTGCGCGTGCGCGGTCTGCGGGCGGGCAAGACCCGTTTGATTCTCCACGGCGACGCCGCGCTCGACCTGGAGATCAAGCCCGACCCGGCCGGCACCGTGTTTGCCGCCATCGACGCCGAGTCGGGCCGGCCGCGGATCGTTTCCCCGGTGCCCGATGCCGCCGTGTGGGGGCAGTTCGCGGTGGGGGTAGAGGTGTTCGACGCCGACTTCCACGCTGCCCTCGCCCCCGACGCGCCGACGCCGCGCCCCGTTCCCAGCGCCAGCCCGTTTGCCTCCGCTACGCCGCCACCAGCCGCCACCCCCGCGCCGACGAACACGGTGGCGCACGGCAGCCTGAAGGTCCAGCTCCGCCTGCCCGGCGGTCGGGTTCTTGATCCCGTCACCGCCACCGGCCCGGAGATCGGACCGCAGCGGCGCTTCCAGTTCAACGTGCGCGCGGAGGATTTCCCCGTCGGCCTGCTCTCGATAGTCGCGGTGACCTCGCCGGACGGCGGCAGCTTCGTGGACCACCAGACCGTCCGGACGGGTGTCGGGCAGGAGAGCGCCCCGTTGACCGTGCGCGTCCTACGCCCGGCGGCGAGCGAATCGTGGGCGGGCGAGTGCGAGAACCCCGCGATCATGGGCGACACCAAGGAACTGCTCGCCCCCGCGCGCCCGGCGGCCGTGCACTTTAACCCGCGCGTGCCCGAAGTGCGCGACGACCCCGTCGCCAGCGGGGGCAAAACGGTGGCTTGTCCCAACGGGAACGACGCGTGGTGCCTGCCGTTCGTGGCGCGCACTCCCGGCGACTACCAGCTTTGCCTCCAGATGCGCGGGGACTTTGCCGGCGGAGCGTTCCCGTCGGCCGTCCTGTACCGCGACGCATCGGAGACGCCCGTCGGCGCGGTCCGGCTGGCGAGCACGAAGTACCACCGGCTGCCCGTGGGCGGGCCGATTCACCTGGATGCCGGGCCGCAGGTCCTGAGCGTCGTGTTCCGCAACGATTTTCAACAGGGCAAGGAGGACCGCAACCTCTACCTCGACCGCTACGAACTCGTGCGCGTGGGCGACTCGGCCGCCCCGCTGCCCACCCCGGGCAAGGGTGCGTCGGCGCACGAGCCGCAGGTTCCGGCGACGGCGGTTCTCCACTCCCCCCCGCCCTCGCCGGCGGAGACAGCCCTGGCCGCCGCGCCCGACGCTCCGACGCGTCTGAGCATCCTGTACCCGGCCGAGAACGCCCAGGTCTACGGCGCGGACGCCGTCGTCGCGCGGGTGTCCGGCGGGTCCGGCGTGAACCGGCCCGCGTTTTTGGACCTCGTCGTCGATGGTCAACCGCAGGGAGTCCGACTGCTCGCGCCGGTGGCGGCGGCCGACCCGTTGGCGTTCCCGCTGGTCGCCCGGCAACTGGCCCCCGGCCGCCACCGTGTCGCCGTGCGTGCGCTCGACGCCGCTGGCCACGCGACCGATTCGACCGCGCGCGCGGTCGAAGTGCTCGATCACCCGCCGTTCATGCCGGGACCGTACGACCGCGCCGTGTTCCTGCTCGACCGGCTCGCCTTCGGACCCGAGCCGCGCGAACTGGCCGCCGTGCTGCCCCTCGGCGAGCAGGCGTGGCTCAACAACCGGCTCGCCGCCGGCTACGAGACCGCGTCCGAACAGGCCGTCCTGCGCGGCGCGTGCCAGCGGTTCCCGCGCATCGACGACGAGCACCAGGCCGCCGCCCGCGCGCTGGCCGGCTGGATCGGCAGCGACAACCCGGTGCGCTCGCGCTTCACGGCGTGGGCCGAGAACCATTTCTCCACCTGGATCGACAAGACCCACGCCGCGCCGAAGTGGCACGAGCACCTGGATTTCTGCTGGATGGGCGTGGCCCCGTTCGCCGACCTGCTCAGCGTCAGCGCGCACAGCCCGGCGATGTTGGCCTACCTCGACCAGGATAAGAGCTATGCCGGCAAGCTCAACGAGAACTACGCCCGTGAGATCATGGAACTGCACACCCTCGGCGTGCACGGCGGCTACCGGCAAACGGACGTGACCGCGCTGGCCGGTGTGCTCAACGGCTGGACCACGGCGGCCGAGGGGGTCCTGCCGCAGGTGGACGCGCCGCTCGGGCTCGTCTACAGCGGCGGCAACGAGGCGGGCACGTGGCGCGACTTCCGCTTTGACCCGTACCTGAACGACGGCCAGGCGCGCACGGTCCTCGGGCTGGCGTTGCCGGCGAGCAAGGACCCGGCGGTGCGCTACGACCACGTCCGGCTGGCGATGGAAATGCTCGCCGCGCACCCGAGCACCGCCCGGCACGTCTGCCGCAAGCTGGCCGAGCACTACGTCGGCGTGCCGGCGTCCGACGAGTTGGTGAACGATCTCGCGTTGGCGTACCTGGAAAACGGCGGCGACCTGCGCGCGGTGATGCGGGCGCTGGTGGCCAACAAGGAGTTCTGGAGCGCGCCGATGAAGATGGCGACGCCTTTCGACTTCGGCATGCGCGTGGCGCGGCTGTGCCGGGCGGCGACCGTGCAGCTCGGCGCCGACCCGAACCAGGCTCCCAACGCCGACCAGGTCGAGGGGTTCTTCAAGAAAAGCGGCATGGGTCTGTTCGACCGCGTGACGCCCGATGGTTACCCGGAGAACAACGGCAACTACGCCGACAGCAACGCACTGCTGCAACGCTGGCGCTTCATGCAGACGCTCGGCGACCATCTCAACCGTCTGGTGCCGCCGAACTGGCGCACGCCGCCCGCGACGATGATCACACACGCGGCCAACGAGGCGACGGCCGGCGGCCCGCCCGCGGCGGCCGACCCGCTGCAACGCTTCGTCGACCTCGCCGCCGTGCGCCTGACCGGCCACCTGCTTGATGGCGGCTCCAACCAGGCGGCACTCGAAGTGCTCGGCCAGGGCGGAGCCGACCAGATGCGCGAGACGATCTTGTTTGTCGCTCTGTTGCCAGAGACGAGCCTGCGGTAAACTCGTCCCCTATGACTACCCGGATTACCTATTGGAAGGAGGCAGATGGACGCTACTTGGGTTATCTCAACGCGTATCCAGATCATTGGACCCAAGGCGACGATCTGACCGACCTCAAAGAGCAACTGAAAGACCTCTACCAAACCTTCAGCACCGAGGACCTTCCAGGCATTCGCAAGGAAGAAGAACTCGAAGTGGCATGAAGCGTCGCGACCTCGTGCAGGCACTCGAACGCGCGGGGTGCAAGCTTCTTCGCCACGGCAGCCGCCACGACATCTATCACCACCCATCAACCGGACGCTCCCAACCGGTGCCTCGCCACCGTGAAATCAACGAGAGACTCGCCCGGAAAATCATCAAGGACCTGACCACTGGCGGCGACGCCGAGACCTGATCTTTTCCAGGAACAATCGCCGCAGCACCCATCAGCAGACACAAACTTTCAACAGTCCCTCCCTGCATGAACGTCACCCGCCGCTTCTTCCTTAAGTCCTCCGCCGCGCTCGCCGCTACCTACTGCGGCATCAGCCCGGGTCGGCTGTTGGCCGACGTCGGCCTCGATCCGAAGAACCTTCTCACCGTGCGCCGCAACAAGACGCTCGTGGTCATCTTCCTGCGCGGCGGCATGGACGGGCTCAACATGGTCGTCCCCTACAAGGACCCCGGCTACTACAAGCTGCGCAAGAACATCGCGCTGGCCGAACCCGGCAAGCCGGGCGGCGTCGTGGACCTCGACGGCTTCTTCGGTTTGCACCCGCGCGCGGCGGCGCTCGCCCCGTGGTTCCACAACGGGCAGGCGGTCGCGCTCCACGCGGTCGGCTACGACCTCAATACCCGCTCGCACTTCGAGGAACAGGACACCTGGGAGACGGGCGTCAGCGGCAACACCCTTGCCTCTGACGGCTGGCTCAACCGGCACCTCGTCACCAGCCAGGGTCATGGGCCGATCCGCGCGGTGAGCATCGGCGACGCGCTGCCGCGGATTTTGCGCGGACGCGCCCCGGCGTTCGCGGTGCGCGGCATCACGGACCTGGGCTTGTTCCCCGAGAAGAACGGCAAAAACGGCTTCTCCGACGCCTCGCAGTCCAAAGTCTACGCCGCGCTCGAACACGCCTACTGCTGCGACCCGCGCGTGGCCGCCGCAGCCGGCGCACCGCCGCCGCAGGTTCACGGCGACGCCGACGAACAGTCCGCGCGCGACCTGCTTTCGTCCACGGCGCAGACGACGTTCGAGGGCATGGAACAGCTCAAGGCCATCACGAGCCGTCCGTACGCGCCCGCCGCGAAGTACCCTGACTCGGACTTGGGCCGCAAGCTGGAACAGGTGGCGCGGCTCATCAAAGCGGACATCGGCCTGGAGGTCGCCGAGGTGGACTACGGCAGTTGGGACACGCACCAGAACCAGGGCGGCTCCAACGACCTGGGCGGAAGCTACGGCAAGCTCGTCGGCGGACTGGCCGACGCGCTGGCGGCGTTTGCGGCCGACTTGGAGAAGCACATGGACGACACGCTGGTCGTCACGCTGAGCGACTTCGGGCGCACGGCGGCCGAGAACGGCAGCGGCGGCACGGACCACGGCTGGGCGAACTGCATGTTTGCGCTGGGCGGCCCGGTGCTGGCCGCCAGCCCGAACGGACCGCGC
>CAXTMD010000014.1:0-9055 GCA_964245035.1 uncultured Chthoniobacterales bacterium | reverse complement strand
TCTCCGAGGCAATCCTAGATTTTCTGGAAACTATGCCGCTGCCAGAAAACATCCCGGGCCGCAGACCGATGTGGCACGAGGCGCCTCCGTGGATTGATCCCGACGAGAGTGAGTACTTCGTGACAATTTGTTGCCGGTCACGCGGCATCAACCATCTTTGCCAGCCCAACGTAGCGGATGCGCTGCTCGCCTCCGCGCACTTCTACGGAGAACAACGCAAGTGGTTCCTCGCACCCTTTCTGCTCATGCCCGATCACGTGCACATGCTGGCAAGCTTTTCACGGGCACATAAGATTGAGGCGGTGATCAGTGCCTGGAAGCGTTACACTGCCGCCAAGCTGGGCATCCAATGGCAGGACCGCTTCTTTGAGCACCGGTTGCGCTCAAATGAGAGCACGCAGGAAAAGTGCAATTACATCCTCAACAACCCAGTGCGAGCAGGGTTGGTCAAAGAAGCGTCGGAGTGGCCGCACGTGCTGCGGATGGACCGTGAGTCGCAAAGGCAGAAAATCTAGGATTGCCTCGGAGAGGCAGCCCTACCTTGGACGATGCCGCTCCGCGGCAAGGCTCTTCAGTATGCGTGCGAAACGCTATCCGTCCTGCGCCGCGCACGAACCCGGAAAGCGCTTCACTTGCCGTCCAGCAGATACCGCTGAATGAACTCCACCGTCGCGTAGAACTGGAAGTCCGCGTTCTTCTTTTTGGCGAAGCCGTGCCCCTCGTCCTTGGCCATCAAAAACCACACGGGCGTGCCCTGCTGCTTGAGCGTCACCACGATCTGCTCGGCCTCGCTGCGCGGCACGCGCGGGTCGTTGTAGCCCGCCACCACGAACATTGGCTTGGTGATCTTCTGCGCGTTGTTCATGGGGGCGATCCGTTCGAGGAACTCGCGCATGGCCGGGTCACGCTCGTCGCCGTACTCCACGCGCCGCAGGTCGCGGCGGTAGCTCTCGGTGTGTTCGAGGAACGTGCGCAGGTTCGACATGCCCACCACGTCCAGCGAACACCGGATCTTGTCCGCGTAGAACGTGGACACCGCGAGCGTCATGTGGCCGCCGTAGCTGCCGCCGGTGATCATGATGCGCTCGGCGTCGAGGTCCGGCTGCGTCTTGATCCAATCCAGGAGCGCGTCGACGTCCTTGTAGCTGTCCTCGCGCTTGAAGCCGTTGTCCAGGTCCACGAAGGTTTTGCCGTAGCCGCTTGAACCGCGCACGTTGGGGAAGATCACCGCGCAGCCGAGTTCGTTGACGAGGTAGTTGCCCCGCCCCTGGAAACCGGGCCGGTACTGCGCCTCCGGGCCGCCGTGGATGTTGACGATGACCGGCCGCTTGCCGGGAAACTTCGCCGCGTCGGGCGCGTACAGGAAGCCGCTGATTTCCCGGCGGTCAAAACTGGTCCACTTGACGAGTCTTGGTTCCACGAACCGTTCCGGGTTCAAACCGCCCGTTTCGCTTTCGGTCCAACGCTCCAAGCCGTCTTTTGTGCTCCAGGAGTAAACGTCAGCCGGACCGCGGGCGCTGTTGAGCGCGAATCCGAACGTGGAAGACGATCCGTGCAGCCAGCGCAATCCTGTGACCACGCCGGAGGGGATCGCCGGAACGCCCGCCCCGGTGGCCGGAACGACCGATGGAACCAGGAGATGGATCGTGGACAGACCCGCCTCGTTGAGGGCGTAAACGACCGCACGACCATCGTCGCTCAGATCAAACTCCTCCACGTCCGCCGTGTCGTCGGTCAGAAATTTTTCCTGCCCGGTGGCAAGGTCGTAGTAGTCCAGCCGCTGGAACTCGGAGCCTTTGTCCGTGGTGCAGTAGATGCCTTGGCCGTCCTTGGAGAAGCGCGCCTCGTGGCGCGCGATGCGCTCGCCCGGCCCCCGCGGGGTGAGTTCCTTGCGCGCGCCGGGGTCCGCGTCGAAAACCCAGGTGTAGGTCTCCACGATGGAAATTTCCTCGATCACCAGGATCTGCTTGCCGTCCGGCGACCAATCCTGCACCGCCCAGCCCCCGCCCTTGAGTTCCGCCGCCATCCGGTCGCTTTTCGGGTCGAGCGGGTCCTGCACGTAGAGGTCGGTGTCCGTGCCGTCCCGCCGGGTGCTGGTGTAGGCGAGCCGCTTGCCGTCGTGGGAGAACACGCCCTCGGAGTTGCGCGACTTGCCGTCCGTCAGCAGCGTGACGTCGCCCGTGTCCAGGTCGTAGCGGTAGTTCTGGAAGAACTCCGCGCCGCCCGCCCCCTTGTGGAAGACGAAGTACTTGCCCTGCGTCGGCTCGAAGCGCGCTCCCTCCACGCGGTCGGGGTAGAACGTGAGTTGCCGCCGGTCGCCGCCCGGCCGGCTGACGAGGTGCACCTGATTGGTATCCCCAAACCGGGTCAAAATGAGCGCCGCGCCGCTGGTCGGCTGCCAGTCGGTGAGCGTGGCGGTGCGGAACTCCCCGTAGCGGCCCGCTTTTTCCGCGATGGCGGCGGGCACCGGCGGCACGCCGTCCACGACCAGGTTTTCGTTGGGCGCGACCGTCGGCGGGGCCGGTTCGGCGGCGAGAGCGACGGCCGGAAAAAGCGCGGCGGCAAGGCAAAAAAGGCGCAGCATCCGGCAACGTAGAAGCCGGTCACCGGAAGTCAAAACCGTTCACCGCTTGCCTTCCCTGATCTCCGCAAAGATCAGCCGGCCCGCCGAGGTCTGGAGCGCACTGGCGACCTGCACGCCCACCGTCGTGCCGACCAGCGCGCGGGCGTGGTTGACGACGATCATCGTCCCGTCGGGCAGGTAGCCGACGGCCTGGTGCGGGTCGCGGCCTTCTTTGACGAGAGGCAGCTCCAGTTCGTCGCCCACGGCCAGGGACGGGCGCATCGCGGTCGCAAGGTCGTGGAGGTTGAGCACGGCGAGGTTTTGCAGCCGGGCGACGCGGGCGAGGCTGGCGTCGTTGGTCAAGAGCCGGCTCTGGAGGAAGCGCGCGAGCGTGATCAGGCGCGAGTCGGTGGACAGGTCCGCGCCGTCGGGCTCGTGGGTGCCGCTGTCGTGGATCGTCACGTCCAGGCCGCCGGTGCGGCGCATCTTTTCCAGGTTGTCGAAGCCGCGCTTGCCGCGGTCGCGCCGCAACGGGTCCGGGGAGTCGGCGAGGCGCTGGAGTTCTTCGAGGACGAACTTGGGCACGACCAGCGAACCGCTCAGAAACCCCGCCGCGCACACCGCCTGCACGCGGCCGTCGATGATGATGTTGGTGTCTACCAGCAGCGGCGCTTCCTGCACGGCCTGGCGGGTGAAGCGCACGTAGGGGATGAGGATGCTGAACTCGTCGCGGTTGCTGCGGATGGCCAGCATCATGCCCAGGTAGCCGAAGCCCGCGTAAATGAACAGGCCGATGAGCCACTGGCGCTCGGCGGGCAGGTAGGCGAGCACGCTGGAAGCGCGCAGGAGCGTGGCGGCGATCAGCCCCATCAGCAGGCCCAGCGTGGCGCTAGAAAACAGCCGCAGGGTCAGCCCTTTGAGCACGCGGTCGGCCAGCACGAGCCCCAGGCTGAAGACCGCCGCCACCGACACGCCCAGGAACAGTGAACCGAAGCGCTGTTCACCGATCATCGCGCCGAACACCCCCGAGGCGATGACGAACAGCAGCCGGAGCAGGTTGATGGTGGAGAGCGGCGTCATGGGGGAAACGCCCGCAGAGGTATGCACAAAGCGTGCCGAGCAAGCCGCGCAGCGGCCGTTCGTAACGGCAGGTAGGGACGGGGCTCTCCGAGCCGTCCGTAGATTTCTCTGGCAGGAACGTCGCGCGACGTGGCGTCATCTCCCAACCCGATCTACGGACGGCTCGGAGAGCCGTCCCTACCTGTCGGTTTGGAAGCCGCTGGCGCGGCGGTGCGGGGAGTGGCGTTCGGATCGAGCCGGTTGCGGTAGAAGATGATCCCGCTGCGACGCAGGTTGGAGACCAGCGCCGCCAGATCGTCCGAGAGCGTCCGGTCGGAGATCAGGGTGCCCAGCAATCCCGGGCCGTGCACGGCGTCGTCCACCGCACCGCGCGCGGTCGAGAGGGTCTTGCGCAAATCGGCAATGGCCTTGCGCAAGTCTTCGGCAGCCTTGTCGGCGGTGGCGAGCGTGTCCTTGGCTCCGCCGACGGCCTCCTGCACCCCGCCGACCGCGCCGCGCGCGTCGTCGAGCACGCCGTTGACCTTCTCGCTGGCGGCCTGGAAGTTTTTCGTGGTTGCCTGGAGGTTGGCCACGCTCGCTTGGAGGTTCTGAAACATCTCGGGCTTGAGCAGATCGGTGTTCACGCGCGTGATCGTGCCGTTGAGGTTGGCCACGGTCGCGCGCAGGTCGGCGATGAGCTTGCCGGCCTGGTCGGTGAGTTCGTCGGTGCCCGGCTTGGTCAGGCCGTGGACCGTGTCGTTGCGCTGGTAAAACCCGCCCACCGTCTCCGGCTCGGTGATGATGTCCACGAAGCGGTCGCCCAGCAGGCCGGCGGCGGCGACGTAGAACTTGGCGTTGCGCGGGATCTTGTTGGGTTCAAAGATCTTGATGCGCACCGACACTCCCCGCGCCCGGTCGAGCACCTGCGGCGGGTCCGTGACCACGCCCACGGTGGCTCCGGAGAGCAGCACCTTGGAATTGACGAGCAGGCCGCCCGCGTTGGGGAACTCGACGGTGAGCGGGTAGGCCGTGGCGATGCCGGTGCCGACCCGGCCGAAGACCACGACCATCGAGCCGATCACCGCCAGCCCGAGCAGCACGAAGAGACCGACGCGGAGTTCGAGGAGGTTGCTGTCGGAAGGCATGGGGAACGTGATCGGTGATGAGTGATGAGTGACAAGAAGGCGGGGAACGTCGTTCCACTCGAGTTTCTGCCGTCCCGTTCTCCCTGTGACTTATCACTTCTCCCCTGTCACGTCTGCCCCCACCCGGCTCCGGCCGGCGATGAAATCCTGGATGTCCGGGTCGGCGGCGGCCTGGAGTTCGGCGGCGGTGCCCTCGAAGCCGATGCGACCGCCCTTAAGATAGGCGATGCGGTCGCCCACGTCGAAGGCGCTTTTCATGTCGTGGGTCACGACCAGCGAGGTCACGGCAAAACGCGCCTGCAGGCGGCGGATGAGCCGGTTGATGCTGTCGCTGACCACCGGGTCAAGCCCGGCCGTTGGCTCGTCGTAGAGGATGCAGCGCGGCTGGCTGACCACGGCGCGTGCCAGGGCGACGCGTTTTTTCATGCCGCCGCTCAGGTCCACGGGCATCTTGGCCTGCTGGCCGTCGAGTTCGACCACGTTCAGCGCCTCGCGCACCGCTTCGGCGAGCCGCGTCGGGTCACGCTCGCCGCGCTCGCGCAGCGGAAAGGCGACGTTCTCCGCCACGCTCATGGAGTCGAACAACGCGCCGTGCTGGAAGAGGATGCCGACCTTGCGCCGCACCGGGGCGAGGCGGCGCTCGCCCAGACCGACGATGTTCTCGCCCTCGACGAGGATTTCGCCGGCGTCCGGGCGCAGCAGGCCGATGAGGTGTTTGAGGAACACGCTCTTGCCGCCGCCCGACCGGCCGATGATGACCAGCGTCTGCCCGGCGGCGACCTCCAGATCGACGCCGCGCAGAATTTCCTGCGTGCCGAGGCGCTTGGTCAGGCCGCGGACGCGGAGGAAGGGAGGCGAGACCATCGTCCTAAACGCCTCCCGGAAAGAAGATGTTCAGGAACATCGTCAGGAAGAAGTTCGAGATCAGGATCGCCAGCGAGCCGATAACCACCGCCTCCGTCGTCGCCCTCCCCACGCCGACCGCGCCGTCGCGGGCCTGCAAGCCCTCGTAGCAGCTCACAAAGACGATCAGCAGCCCAAACACCAATCCTTTGAACAACCCCATGCCCACGTCGCGCGCCTTCATGAACTTGACCGTGTTTTCGATGTAGTATGGTCCCTGGATGTCGAGCACATGGCAGCCAACGAAGTACCCCGAGGCGATGCCGAAAAAGATGCACTCGCCCGCCAGCAGCGGCACGGCGAGCACCATCGCCACGGCGCGCGGCACCACGAGGTAGTCCACCGGGTAGACGGCCAGCGCGCGCAGGGCGTCGATCTGCTCGGTGACCTGCATCGTGCCGATTTCCGCCGACATGGCCGCGCCGACCCGGCCGGCGAGCATCAGGCCGGTGAGCACGGGACCGAGTTCGCGGCACATCGACACGCTGACCACCGCGCCCACGGCGGATTCCATGCCCAGGATGCGGAACTGGAAATAAGTCTGCGCCGCAAACACCGCCCCGGTGAACGCCCCGGTGACGATCACCACCAACTGGGAACGCGCGCCGAGTTCAAACACCTGCCGCAGGACCAGCGCCCAGCGCAACGGCGCGACGAACAGCGCCCGCAGCGTGTCGAGGGCAAGCAGCGTCACCCCGCCGCAGTAGTGGATCGTGCTGACGACGGGGCGGCCGATGGAGGCAAGGAGGCGGCGCATCAGACCCGCAGCCGCTGGGTCTTGCTCTTGGGCCGCATCTCGGCCGACACCGCCCCGACGAAGCGCGCCCGCAGGCCGATCCGGAAAAACGTCTCGCGGATCGCTCCCGTCGTCATGCTCGGCGGTTCGTCAAATTCCATGTACACGATATCGTGGTTACTATCGACCTTGTAGCGCAGCCCCGGCACGGTCTCGAACGAGTGGTCGAGCTGCATGATTTTGTCAAGGTCGCGCACTCCGGCGGCGTAAACTTCCAGTTCGATCATAAGCTTGGATAGGGAGTTACAAAATAAACGTCCGCAGGCGGCAAGGAAAGTGCAAAAATGCTCCGTTCCTGACCAAAAACCGGCGTGGCCGCTCCGTTCCCCTCCGGCCTCCTCCAGGGCGCGTTTCACCCGGGAGCGGTTTTCACGTTTTCCCCTTTGAGTTTTCGCGGATTTGGCGTTTAGGAGTACGAACTTTTTCCCTGCCTCTGCCGTGCCCAAAAATCCCGACCTCAAGAAAATCCTCCTCCTCGGCAGCGGCCCCATCGTCATCGGCCAGGGCTGCGAGTTCGACTACTCCGGCGTGCAGGCCTGCAAGGCACTCCGCGAGGAGGGTTACACCGTCGTGCTGCTCAACTCGAACCCGGCCACGATCATGACCGACCCGGAGTTCGCGGCGCGCACGTACGTCGAGCCGATCACGACCGAGATCATTGAGAAGATCATCGCCGCGGAGAAACCCGACGCCATCTTGCCTACCCTCGGCGGCCAGACAGCGCTCAACGCCGCGATGGACCTCTACCACGGCGGCATCCTCGACAAGTACGGCGTCAAGCTCATCGGGGCCAACGCCGAGGCCATCGAAAAGGGCGAGGACCGGCAGAAGTTCAAGGACGCCATGCTCAAGATCGGCCTGGACTGCGCGCGCTCGGGCGTCGCGCACACGCTGGAGGAAGCACGCAAAACCGCCCAGGAGATGGGCACGTTCCCGCTAATCATCCGGCCGGCGTTCACGCTCGGCGGCCAAGGCGGCGGCATCGCGTACAACAAGGAGGAGTTCGACAGCATCGTCACCCGCGGGCTGGACCTGTCGCCGGTCACGGAGGTGCTCATCGAGGAGTCGCTGCTGGGTTGGAAGGAGTTCGAGATGGAGGTCATGCGCGACCGCGCGGACAATTGCGTGCTCGTCTGCTCCATCGAAAACCTCGATCCGATGGGCGTGCACACGGGCGACTCCATCACGGTCGCACCCACCCAGACGCTCAGCGACCGGGAGTTCCAGATCATGCGCGACGCGAGCTTCGCGGTGATCCGCGAGATCGGCGTGGAGACGGGCGGCTCGAACATCCAGTTCGCCGTGCACCCGCAGAATGGGCGGATGATCGTCATCGAGATGAACCCGCGCGTGTCGCGCTCTTCGGCACTGGCGAGCAAGGCCACCGGGTTCCCCATCGCCAAGATCGCGGCCAAGCTGGCCGTGGGTTACACGCTCGACGAACTGAAGAACGACATCACCCGCGAGACGCCCGCCTCCTTCGAGCCGACCATCGACTACTGCGTGGTGAAGGTGCCGCGGTTCACGTTCGAGAAGTTCCCCACGGCCGACCCCGTGCTCACCACGCAGATGAAAAGCGTCGGCGAGGCGATGAGCATCGGGCGCACGTTCAAGGAGGCCTTGCAGAAGGCGCTGCGTTCGCTGGAAACGGGTCGCTTCGGGCTCGGCGGCGACGGCAAGGACCAGTTCCCCACCCTGCCTGACGGAAGCTGGGACCGCGAGACGATCACCAGTCGGCTGACCGTGCCCGGAGCGGAGCGGATCTTCTGGCTGCGCTACGCGATCCTGGCCGGGTTCACCCTGGACGAAATCCACGCGCTGACCGGCATCGACCCGTGGTTCTTGCACAACGTCAACCAACTCGTCCAGCAGGAGGCGGCGTACGGGGCCGATCCGGCGTCCATCCCGCTGCGCAAGGCCAAGAAGCTCGGCTTCTCCGACCGCCAGCTGGCCTTTCTGAGCCGCGGCGACACGACGGAGGCCGACATCCGCCAGCGGCGAAAGGCCGAGGGGCTGCTGCCCACCTACCGGCTCGTGGATACCTGCGCGGCGGAGTTCGAGGCGTACACGCCCTACTATTATTCGACCTACGGTGACGAGGATGAGACGCGTTCCGGCGACAAGAAAAAGGTCATGATCCTCGGCGGCGGCCCCAACCGTATCGGTCAGGGCATCGAGTTCGACTACTGCTGCGTCCATGCCGCCTTCGCGCTGAAGGAGGAAGGCTTCGAGACGATCATGGTCAACTCGAACCCCGAGACCGTCTCGACCGACTACGACACGAGCGACAAGCTTTATTTCGAGCCGCTGACCTTGGAGGACGTGCTCAACATCTACGAGCGCGAAGGGTGCTGGGGCGTCATCGTGCAGTTCGGCGGACAGACGCCGCTAAACCTCGCCGCCGCGTTGCAGAAAAACGGTGTGAACATCATCGGCACCTCGCCCGCGAGCATCGAGCAGGCGGAGGACCGCAAATTCTTCGCCGCGATGCTCGACAAGCTCGACCTCAAGCAGCCGCCCAACGGCACGGCCGCCAACGCGGACGAGGCCGCCGCCGTCGCCGCGCGGGTCGGCTACCCGGTGCTGCTG
>CAXTMD010000013.1:18375-24512 GCA_964245035.1 uncultured Chthoniobacterales bacterium | reverse complement strand
GTGGCGTGGTAACGTGCGGCAAGTCTAGATCGTGGTGGAACGGGCCATCTGGCGGGGGGTGGGGGGGGTGGTGTCGGAGGTTGTTTTCGTTCCATTCGCGGGGGGGGCCGCGGCGGGGCCCGCTCCGCCCAAAGCCGCCGGCGGCGAGGACGGCGCGCTGCCCGTCAAGCTGCCCGAACTCGTGGCCGCGCTGGAGCAGCGTTACCTGCGGCGCGCGCTGGCGCAGGCGCGGTTCCGCCAGCGGGAGGCGGCGGCGCTGCTGGGCTTGAGCTACGACCAGTTCCGCGGGCTCTACCGCAAATACCCGGACGCGCTCGAAGAAAAAACCGAATCGCCGCTTCCCGTTCCCGGCTAGCGTGCTGTAGAGTTTTCATCATGGCGAAAAATGTCCTCGGCCGCGGTTTGGGCTCGTTGATCCAGCCTCGTTCGCCGGGGGCAGGGACGGCCGGGAGGACCACGGGGATCGCGGCCGTGTCGCCGGTGCCCGCGCCGGGCGAGACGGTGCGCAAGCTCCCGCTGGACAAGATCCGCAGCAGCCCGTTCCAGCCGCGCAAGGACTTCAAACCCGAGTCGCTCAAGGAACTGGTCGACTCGATCCGGGAGCAGGGTATCATCCAGCCGCTGATCGTTCGCAAGGCCGGCGACAGCTACGAACTCATCGCCGGCGAACGCCGCTGGCGCGCGGCCAAGACGCTCGAACTCGCCGAGGCTCCCGCCATCGTGCGCGAAGCCAGCGACCAGGAAGTGCTGGAGTTGGCGCTCATCGAGAACATCCAGCGCGCCGACCTCAACGTGATCGAGGAGGCGCACGCCTACAACCGACTGGCGAGCGAGTTCAGCCTGCGGCAGGAGGACATCGCGCGCAAGGTCGGCAAGAGCCGTGCCTCGGTGGCCAACGCCATGCGCCTGCTCGACCTCGACGGCCAGGTGCAGCGCTGGCTAACGGAGGAGCGCCTGAGTGTCGGCCACGCCAAGGTGCTGCTCGGGGTCAAGGTGCCCGAGGAGCAGCAAGCGATTGCCGAGCACATCATCCGCCAGCGCAGCACGGTGCGCGCGGCGGAGAAACTCGTCGCCGACCACAACACGCGCCTGGGCAACACGACCTCCGGCCCCGGCAGCCGTACGGGCGCGGCGGCCCGGGCCTTGGAAGCGGGGCAGGCGGCGGACATCCCGCCCGTGTTGCAGCACTGGCAAAACCGCCTGCGCGACCGCCTGGCCACGCACGTCGTGCTGCGCCACGGCGAGAAGAAGGGCAGCATCGAGATCGAGTATTACGGCAACGACGACCTGCGGCGTGTGCTGGCCGAGATGGGCGTGAAGACGGACGATCTCTGAGGGCGTCTGCATCTGGTCAGGCTGCGCAGCGGCCGTTTGTCCCAGTAGGTAGGGATGGCTCTCCGAGCCGTCCCAGATTTGGTCTGGGTGCGTGACGTGCGCACGACGCCCTTCGCCAAAAACATCCGGGACGGCTCGCAGAGCCATTCCCTACTTATCAAACGACGGCGCTACGCGGCGGGGTTTACGAACCTTGATGCACTTTGGGTCAGTGGGAATCGCTCGAAGCGGTCGCCGTCGTCGGAGAATACGTGCTCTGGTTCACGCCCGGGAAGGAAGTGCCCACGTCCGTGCCATTTGGATGAATGGGTGTCTGGCTGGCCGCGGAACGGCTCGAACTGCTGCCGGTGCAACCGGCGAGGGTGGCGACGGAGAACGCAGCGAACACGGCGAAAATCTTCACCCTTTGAAATCGCAGCCAAGCAGCGGCAGGCGCGTATGGTCTTTCAAGCTGTGCACGGCCGGGAGCGTTAGCTGAACGTCAGCTTCTTGACGCCCGCCGCCGCCGCCGCGTTGAGCACGCGCACGATGGACTCCTGCCGCGCCTCCGGCGCGGGAGCGATGATGACCGGGTTCTGGTTGCCGAACTCCAGCATGCTTTTCAACTGATCCCGCGTCTGCGGCAAATCCGGGCTCTCGGGTGAATCGTAGGTCGTGCCGTTGATCTGCACCGTGCCGTCCGCCGCGATGGCCACGACGATGGGAATGATCGGCGTGTCGCTGTTCTTTTCCGCCGTGCGGCTCGGCAGGTTGATGCTCAACTCCTTTTCGACGACCTGCGCGCCGGCCGACGCCATGAAAAACAGCATCAGCACGAACACCACGTCTACAATCGGCGCGATCTGGAAACCGATGTCGCCATCCTCGGAACCTACGGAGCCAGCCATAAGGGAAAAAGAAGGGGTTACTTCGCCTGATCCTTGTCGACCACGGAAAACGTCACGTTGCTGATCTTGGCGTTGCCAACGGCGAGCATCACCCCGCGCAAAAACGCGTACTGCGTGCGCTTGTCCGCGCGGATGAGCACGCGCGTTTTCGCGTTGGCCGCCACGCGCTCCTGGAGAAACGGCGTCAGGTCGGCGGGCGTCGGGTAATCTTTGCCGCTGACTTCGATGGAACCTGTCTCCAACGCGGACCAGCCTACGTTGACCGTCACCTGTCCGTTGATGCCCGTCGCTTTGTCGGCGGCCGACGCGGCCACCGGCAGGGTGATGTCCTGGTTGGATTGCAGCACCTCCGTCGAGGAGATCGACATGAAGAAGACTAGGAGCACCAGCAGCACGTCGATCATCGGCGCGATCTGGAACTCCGGGTCTTCCTCCGGCAGGTCGCGCACGGCGTTTTTCTTGCCGCGGCTCTTGCTCTTGGCGCGCTGCTCGCTCATCGCCGCGGGTTTACTGCGCCCAGTCGAGGGTCGCCCCGCAGAGCGGGCAAGGGTTCTGGCCCGGGCTGATCGCGCCGTTGCACACCGGGCAGTTCGTGGTCAGCGCCATCGACACCCGCCGCGAGATCGACTCGCCGTCGGCCAGGTCGTCCTCGCCCGCAGAGAAGTTCTCGCCGATGCGCACACCCTGGAGTTCCTCGAAGGGGATGTCCTCCACCAGGCCGTTGAGCCGGTCCTCGGCGTGGACGATGACGATCTGCGCGCGGTTGCGGAAGATGTAGTACGACACAAACGCCGGGATCGCGATGAACAAGCCGCTCGCCGTCGCCAGCAACACCTCGCCGATGCTGCTCGCCAGCGCACGCTGGTCGTTGAGGCCGTTCTGGCCGAGCACCGCGAAGGCGCGCATCATCCCGATGACCGTGCCGAGCAGCCCGATCATGGGTGAGATGACCCCGATGACCGACAGGTAGCTGTTGCGCGTGCGCAGGACCTGCGCCTCGCGCAGGCCGTGCTCGGCCAGCGCGTCGTTGAACACGTCCCGGCCGCGGCCAATGCGTTCCAACCCGGCCTTGAGTGTGTTGGCGAGATAGTTGCGGTTGGCGTTGCAGATCTCCCAGGCTTCCTGGTAGTTGCCGGCGGAGAGTGTCTGTTTGAGCGAATTGTAGAGCGGCGCGGGCGCGAGGCGGTCGTTGCGCAGTGTCAGGAGGTTTTGGATGACGAAGGTCACCATCGTGACTGACGCGCTCAGGATGCCGAGCCAGATCGTCACGCCGAGCGGCCCGCTGCCCACGATGGTTTCCAGCACGCTGCGGGACTTCGGCGCGGCGGGGGCCGGGGCCGCTTCCTGCGCAGAAACGCCGTGGCAGAGCAGCAGGAAGGCTCCCGTGAAAAGCAGCAGGCACCACCAGCAACGACGAAGGGACTTGTTCATGGAAGGCGAGAGGAAAACACGACAGGCGCATCGGGGAAAACGCCCGGGACCGCGGGAAACCCGCGAAACTCTCGGAAAAAAGAAACGCAAGATCAAGCCCCTTCAAGGCACGGCCAGCCCTTTGTGCGCCGCGCGCAGATCGTCGGCCCCCTTCTGGGCGCGGGCGGTCAGCGCCGGGTCCTGATAGAAAAGCGTGACGACGCGCAGGTAGTCTTCCAGCGCGCCCTGGAAGTTGCCGTCGCGTTCCTGCATCCGGGCGCGCAGGTAGAACGCCTGGCCGTAGGTTGCACCGTCGGTCCGGGTGACCTCCGCGGGGGCTTTGAGCGCGGCTGGCGTGATGGCGTCGAGCGCTTGCCGGGCTTGTGGGGCGTTGTTTTTCGCGAAGGCGATCCGGGCCTGTGCGACCCCGAGCAGGAGTTTGTTGCCGGGGGCGTTGGGGTAGTACCGGCGGTAGTCGTTGAAAGCCGCCTCGGCCCGGGCGAGGTCGTTCTTTTCCAGGTAGCTGCTGCCGACGGCGGCGAGGCTTTGCTGCGCCCATTCGGTCGGCAGCCCGCGGAACGTGTCCGCGACCGGGCGCAGGTCGGCGAGCGCCTTGTCGTAGTTGCCGGCGTGGTAGGCGGCGAGGCCGCTCTGGCAAGCGGGTGGCGGCGCGGCCTCCACGCGAGCGACCTGCGCGAGGGGAACGCTCGTTTTTCCCTGCGCGAAGGTCAGCAGGATCGCGTCGCCCTGCACTCCCGTGATGCTGCCCACGTCCGGCGTCGGGTTGCCCTGGCGGTAGATTTTGGCGGGCAGTTCCTGGGCGCAGACCCGCGGGGCGCAGGCGGCCAACAAAAAAATCCAGCAGGCAAAGGTTCGGGGGAAAACCATGCGCGGCACGGTCTGGGACGGACGAGGAAAAATCAACGGCGAAACGCTGATGGCACCGCGGGTTGTCTAGAACGCGGCCTTTGAATTGTCTGTCCTCCTGAGGCGAGTGCAACGAGGCGAAGGACCTCGCCGCAGGGTACTCGTCCGCCATCCACCGGTGACCTGACCGACAGTCCTCTGCTCCGGCGCTACACGAGCAGCACGCGTGTCCCTTCCGGCGAGGTCCTTCGACTCGTGAAACTCGCCTCAGAATGACAGACAGAGAAAAGGCCGCGCACCACGAACGACCCACCTCCCGCCGTCCGCTTCCTTTCCGCTGGAAAACGCGCCCGCCGCTACTACAGTGGCGCCCATGATGGTGAACCTGATGCGCTCCAACCAGCGCTGGCTGATGATTGTCGTCTCCGTGCTGGTCCTGATTTCCTTTCTCTGGTACTTCAGCAACAGCTCGCGCATCGAACGCCTCGGCGGCGACCGCGCCGGCACGGTCTACGGCCGCGCGGTCACGATCTCCGACCTCCAGCGCGCCGACCGCCAGCTCAACACCGCGGGCGAGCTGGGCCTCTCGCATATCTACACGCCCGAACTGCTGCCGGGGCTCTCGCAAGGCTACGGCTCCCCGGACGACGCGATTGTTAACCAGTACGTGATGGAGCACCAGGCCAACGCGTACGGCATTTTTCCAACCGCCGACGAGGTGGACGACGCCGCGCAGAAGCTCTCCGCTTTCCGGGGGCCGGACGGCAACTTCGACCCCGCGGTCAAGGATGCGTTCGTCACCAACACCCTCAACCCGCGCGGATTCACCGAGGCGCAGGTGGTCGACCTGGTCCGGCGCGACCTCCAGTTCGAGAAGCTGCGCCAGCTCCTGGATTCGACGGTCGTCGTCACGCCGACGGAAGTGCGCATGCGCTACGAGCAGACCTACGCGCAGACCGACACGAGCGTCGTCCGGTTCAAGAACGCCGACTTCCTGGCCGGCACCGACCCGAGCGAAGACGACATCAAGAAAGCCTACGAAGCGCAGCAAAGCCAGTACCAGCAGCCCGAACGGCGCAAGGTGCAGTACGTGCGCTTCGGCCTGGACGACGCGCAGAAGAAACTCACCGGCAAGGCGCGCATGGATGCGCTTACGCCCCTTAGCGAACAGACTGCCAGCTTCCTCGTCAAGCTGCGCGATACGAAAGGCCAGGAAGACTATTTCGCCGCGGCGGCCAAGGCGGCAAACCTGCCCGTCAAGGAAACGGCGGAGTTCGAGCAGACGCAGCCGCCAGCGGAGGAGTCCGCCATCTCTGGGTTTGGGGCGGCGGCCTTCAAGTTGACGGCGCAGGACCCCGACAGCGACCCGCCTCTGCGCTCGCCGCTGCAGGCGTCGGAAGCGTTTTACGTGCTGCACCTGAGCGGTGTCACACCCGCTCGTCCGCTGACGCTGGACGAGGCGCGCCCGAAGATCGTCGCCTCGCTCAAGGACGAGCGCGCTCGCACCGCGCTGTCGGCCAAGGCGGAGGAAATCCGCTCGAAGATCGAGGAAGCCCTGAAGGCGGGCAAGTCCATCGGCGACGCGGCCAAGGACGCCGGCGCCACGACCGAGAACCTGCCCGGCTTCGCGCTGGGCAA
>CAXTMD010000013.1:0-18365 GCA_964245035.1 uncultured Chthoniobacterales bacterium | reverse complement strand
AACAGGCCAGCACCGATCTGGCCATCGGCGACCTGAGCAAGTTCCTGCCGTCGGCCGACGGTGGCGCGCTGTTGTACGTGCGGGGCCGCTCCGGGGTGGACGAGGCGCAGTTCGACAAGACCAAGGACCTCGAAGCCATGCGCATCCGCCGGCAGAAGACGCGTGCGGCGTTTGAGGAATGGCTGAAGACGAGCAAGCAGGCCGCCGACGCACGGCTCACCGTGCAGATGCGCGGCTGACCTCAGGCAAACCCCGCCCGTCCCATGGACCTGGAAGAAACCTTCGACGAGGGACACGGGCACCTCGCGCTGGGCGAACTGGACGAGGCCGTAGCCAAGTACCGCGCCTGCGTCGAGGCCGACCCGCAGTTCTTCGACGGCTGGCACGCGCTGGGCATGGCGCTGATGAAGCTGGGCCGGTATCCCGAGGCCATCGCGGCCGGGCAGCGGGCGGTCGAACTCCGGCCCAACGACCAGCTGGGCTGGTCGAGCCTGTCGCTGTTCTACGTGCGCGACGGCCAGATCAAGGAAGCCGAGGCCGCCGGGGCCAAGGCGCGGATTCTCTCCTGGGGTGGCAAGGTCGTGAAGGACGACGGCAGCCGGCCGCTGGATGAACTCATCAAGTGAACCCGCCGTGAAAGCACTTCCGAGGCTCCGCATGGTCCTGGTCTGCTGCCTCCTGTCCTCTGCCTTGTTCCCTCCGCCCTCCGTCTTCGCCGATCCGCCTCCGGTGCAGTTGGGCAAGGTGCAGTTGGACCGGGAGAAACGCCGGGTGACCTTTCCGGCGGTGTTCAACATGAGCGAGGGACTGCTGGAGTACGTCCTGGTGGGCAGCCAGGGCAAGGTCCACGAGAGCCTCCTGCGGACGGACGTGCAGCCGACGCAACTGCACACGGCCATGCTGCTGTTTGGGGTCAAGACCGGCGAGCGCCACCCGGGGGACGCGCCGCCCGCAGCGATCAACGCGGATTACCTCCACACCGCACCGACGCTCAAGGGCGACCCGGTCACGATCCTGTTGCGTTGGACCGTTGAAGGCAAGGAAACCACCTGCCGCGCGGAGGAGTTGGTGTACAACGCCGAGACGAAGGCTGCCGCGACGGCCGGCGACTGGACCTACAACGGGTCGATGTTCGACGAAAACCAATTCCTCGCCGAACAGGAAAAATCTTTCGTCGCGCTCGTCACCGACCCGGCCGCGCTCGTGAACAACCCGCGACCGGGCCACGACAACGACCAGGTCTGGTTCGTGGCGAAGGAAAAAGTGCCCCCCAAGGATACGCCGGTGGAAGTGATCTTCGAACTCAAACCCGCCCCCTGACATGATCCCAACCCAATTTTGTCGCTCCACGTTCTGCGCGGCCCTTCTCTCCCTCGGCGTGCCGGCCGCCATCCAGGCGCAGCAGCTCGACGGCACCGTGCGGCAGCCGGACGTTTCCCTGCGCCACGAGGTCGAGCACTCGATTGATCAGGCGTTGACCTGGCTCAAAGGCCAGCAGAAGCGGGAGGGCTTCTGGTCGAACGCGGACTTCCCGGCCCTGACCGCCCTGGTGCTGACGGCGTACGAGGGCGATCCTTCGCCCAAGACCCGCAACCCGGGAGATGGCGTGCAGCACGGCTACGACTGGTTGCTGACGTGCGTCAAACCGGACGGCGGCATCTACAACAAGGGTTTGTCGACCTACAACACCGCCATCTCGATGACGGCGCTGACCGTCGCGCACGATCCACGCTTTGAAGCGACCCTGGCGGCGGCGCGGCAGTTTCTCGTGAAAGGCCAGGTGCACGCCCCGGGCAACCCGGCGGACGGCGGCTTCGGCTACGACGCGGGCGGCGACCACGCGGACCTTTCCAACACCGTCTACGCGCTGGAGGCGCTCTACCGCACTCGCGGAGCGAACGGCGACGCCAACGTCGAGGCAAACGCCTCGCCCGCGCCGGGCAAGGATCTCGACTGGCAGGCGGCGGTGGCGTTTTTGCAGCGTTGCCAGAACCTGCCCGCGTACAACAAGGAACCCTGGGCCAGCGACGACCCGCAGAACAAAGGCGGGTTCGTGTATTTTCCGGGCAAGAGCACGGCCGGCACGACGGAGTTGGGCGACGGCAAACAGGCGCTGCGTTCGTACGGGACAATGACCTACGCGGGGCTGCTGAGCTTCGTTTACGCGGACGTGAAGCGCGATGACCCGCGCGTGCAGGCGGCGTACGACTGGCTGCGGACGAACTACTCGGTGGATGAGAACCCTGGCATGGGTCAGCAAGGCCTCTACTACCATTTCGAGTTGATGTCCAAAGCGTTGACAGCCTACGGCGTCGGCGACATGGAGTTGAAGGACGGCAAGAAAGCGAACTGGCGTGAGGACGTGGCCAAGAAGCTCATCAACCTCCAGAACAAGGACGGTTATTGGCAGAACGAAAACGGCCGCTGGTTTGAGAAGGACCCGGTGTTGGCAACGGCGTATTCGCTGATCGCGCTCGAACTGATCGACCGGGGGTTGTAAGGCCGTGGCGTCAAAGAAGCTCGCCCTGCTTCGGCGGGGCGGTTGACTGCCGAGAAACCTGCCCGAGCCGCTGGCGCAGCTTCTCCGCTGCCTTGGGCGCGTAGTCGCGGCTGTTGTTGTTGAAGACGACGTGCACCTCGTCGGCTCCGGCCGTCAGGTGGCGTGCCCGGTCGACGATCTCGCCGAGTTCGGCGTCGCTGTAGTCGTAGTGGAAACGCTCGGCCACCGTCTTGCCCGTGAGATACGCCTTCGGGTCACGCCCGTGCAGCCGCAGGTAAGCCAAGCGCGGGTCGGTGACCCGATCCACCGCGGGCATGATGGTAAAATGCTTCGCATCCGCCGGCGGACCGTCGATGCTCGCCAGCGTCACGCCCTGTTCCTGGAGGAAGGTCGCTGTCTCCTCGCGGTGCCGGGCGTCGAGCCAATCGTGGTGGCGCAGTTCGAGCACGACCTTGCGCGGGTGTTTGCCCCGCCCACGCAACTGCCGCAACAGCGGGGCGAGGGCGGTCAGGTCCGCCGTGCGCGGAGCGAAGCCGGGCGTCATCTGCAAGAGCAGCGCGCCGAGCTGGCCAGCGCTCTCCAGCGGGGTCAGCGCCTCCAAGAAGCGGCCGGCGACCTCCTCTTCCAACGCCGGCGTGAGCACCACGCTGCCGCGGTCGGTCAGTTCCACCTGATCCTGCAAGTCCCGGGGCAGCGCGTCGGCCTTCGTGGCGTGACGCGAGAGCAGGCGGTGACACTTCACGTCGAACAGAAATCCCTCCGGCGTCTCGCGCGTCCACTTCTGGCACATGGCCGCCGCCGGGATGGCGTAGAACGAGGAGTTCAGTTCCACGTAGTCAAAAAACTGCGCGTAGTACCCCAGCCGCTGCCCGGCCGGCAGACCTTTCGGATACCAGCCCGCCTTGACAAACTCGGGTTCGCTCCACGATGCAGTACCCACCCGGATGGCCGCGGCCGAAGGCGAATCGCTCATGCCGGTACTTACACCGGGGCGGCGGACGTTTCCAGGCGCCGGCCCGCCGGTTGCTCCCACGGCATTGCCCCGTTCCATGTCATGAGTCGGCTCAGCAAAATCTTCGACATCGGGCTGATGACCATCGGCTTTCTTGCCGGCGTGGCCGGAGCTTACGGGACCGTGATGTTCGCCGCCCGGTGGTTCCGCGGGGCGGCACTCAGCCGGGTGGACGAGCACGCCTGGGCGGTGTGCACGGCCGCCGGTGCCGTCGGGGGAGGCTTGGCGCTTCGGGCCGGCTTGAGGCTGCGGCGGGCTTCGGGTGCGCGGTCGAGCCACGACGGTTCGATCCGCCTGCAACGGCCCGGCCCGCAACGCCGCCGTTCCGTCCACGCGGCGCGCTGGGCCACCCTGGTCTGGCTGTTCGTGGGAGCCGAGGTTTGTTTCATCTTTGTGCGGGGAGGACCGGCTACCCAAATCGGCCATGCCTTGATCGGGGCTGCGACAGCCTACTTCGGCGTCCATGCCGTCGTCCTCCTGCACGAACTCGGGCACCTCACCCTGGCCGCCCTCTTGGGACTGGACCTGCAAAAGCTGCAGGTCGGCACCGGGCCGGTTCTGCTGAAAGGCCAGTTCGGCGGCCTGCAAGCGGAGTGGCGCGCGTGGCTCGGCGGCGGCCTGGTCCTGACGGCCGACGAGCGGGAACGTGGCTGGCGCTGGCGGCATTGGTTCTACGTGGCCGCCGGCCCAGCATTCACGCTGGGCGGCTGCCTCGCGCTGGCCTGGTGGATCGAGGGGCGTCACCGCGGCGCGGACTGGTTCCGCCTCCGCAACAACGTGGCCGACGTCATGGCCATGTACCTCCTCGGCTACTCGGCGCTGCTCTGGCTGCAATGCATGGTGCCCACCCGGGCGCGTGTCGGCACCGTCCGGGCGCACAGCGACGGCTGGCAACTCCTGCACACCCCGCGCTACGACCCGCAGAGAATCCGCGACCTGATCATCGTGACCTGCATGCGCCGGGTCGAGATGCTCTGGGAGAGCGGCCGGCGCGAACTGGCCTGGACCCGCCTGCGTACGCTCCTGGAGCGGTATCCGACCCAGGCGCTGCTCTCGCCCGCCGAGGGCCACTTTCTCAGCGAACAGGGTGACCACGCCGCGGCGGCCCTCCGCTACGAACGCAGCCTCCAGACCGACGGCCTGTCGGCACCGGCCCGCGTCCAACTGACCGAGCAGCGTTTCAGCGCGTTGGTGCGCGCCGACGATCCGGCCGCGGCCCGACGGTGCTGCGCGGAGGCCCTGCGCGACGTGGCGCCGGACCATCGCGCCGCCCTGCTCGACGCGTTGGCGACCGGGGTGCTCGCGCATGGGTTCCCTGCCTTCCTGCCGGAGGCGGACGCCTGGTCACAGGAGGCGCTGGCGCTCAAACCGGAACGGATCACCGGCAAAGGCACACGCGGGGCCGTCTTGGTGGAACTCGGCCGCTACGACGAGGGCGCGGCCCTGCTGCGAGAAGTTTGGGCCGCGTCGGCCAGCGAGGTCGATGCGGCGATCAGCGCGTTTTACCTCGGCGTCGCCGCCCGGCGCCAAGGAGACCGGCGCGAGGCGCGGCGTTGGCTGCGGCGGTCAAAGGGTTTCGCGCCGTTCGTGGGCAAGTGGCTTCTCGAAAGGATCGCTCGGGAGGAAACTCCGGCTTCCGGTGTCCGTCTATGATTTGGAATCAGGACTTGGAGCACGTCGATTTATCCGGCCTTCCGGGCAGGCCGCGCAGCGGCCGGTCGTTACCGGCAGGTAGGGACGGCTCTCCGAGCCGTCCGTAGCTTTTCCGGCGAAACGCGGCGTGCGATGGCCGGGTGTCCAATCCAATCTACGAACGGCTCGGAGAGCCGTCCCTACCTGCCGGTTTGGAGGCCGCTAGCGCGGCGGACTCATGCTTGGACAACCGGCCGCAACGCGACCGCCGCCTCCGCCGGCAGCCGCCAGCGGCCGGCGTCATCCTCCACGGGCGCCGGACCGTAGCCGCCGTAGCGCGGCAGATCGCTCGTCCACAGCGTTTCCCAGCGCCGATCCGTCGGCGGGGCAAGCAAGGGTTCCGGGACAGGCGACCACTCCAGCAACGGCCCAAAATTGACCAACAGCAAACGGTCGTCATCCCCGCCCGGACGTTCGCCGAAAAACCGCAGGACAAACGCCTGTGGACCAAGCACCGCGCCGTCCACGCCGCCCGAACGCTGCGCGGCAAAGGTCGCGTCCTCTCGCCGCAGCCGCAACAGGTCGCGGTGCAGCGCATAGATCGCGGCGTGGGTCTCGCGTTCGGAGAAATCCAGCTTGCAGCGCGCGAAGGTGTCCGGCGCGAACGGGTCGGCCAGCCCCGCCTGCGTCTCCGCGCTGGCGAACGACGGGAAGATTTTCAAGCCTTCCGCGCGCCCCTTCCGAATCGGGTCGTGCAGGTCGTGGCCCATGTCGTTGAAGTAAAGGAAATCCGCCGAAGCGCCGAACTCCTGCCCCTGGAAAAGCATCGGCGTCCACGGCCCGAGCAGCAGCAGCGCGGTCATCGCGCGGAACTTGGCGGGCGAGGTCTGGAAGCGCGGCCGCTTGCCGTCGCCCGTGTTGGCGATCTGGTCGTGGTTCTCGGTGAACGCCACGAACGCCCACGGCCCCACGCCGAACGACGGCATCCCGCGCCGCTTCCCGTGGAACTCGTAGTGCTGACCCTGGTAGAGGTAACCGTACTTCGCCGCCGAGATGAACTCCTGCGGCGTGCCGCGGTAGTCGCGGAAGTACGACTCGCTGCGCCCGGTCAGCGCGACGACGGCGCTGTGGTGGAAATCGTCGTTCCACAGGCCGTCGAGGCCGTCGCCGCCTTCTGTACGCGGACGCACGAGCCGGGTCGCCTGCGGCTCGTTCTCGGCGATCATGATGAGTTCGCGCTCGCCGGCCGCCGCGCGGCACTCGCGCACGATGGCGGCGAGGATCGGCTCTGGCGACGAATCGAAGATGCTCTGCGTCGCGTCGAAGCGGAAGCCGTCGAAGTGGAACTCCTCGATCCAGTAGCGCGCGTTGGTCAAAAAGAACTCGCGCACCGGGCCGTTTTCGGCGTCGTCGAAGTTGAGCGCCTCGCCCCACTCGCACGGGTGCTTCTTGGAAAAGTAATGCTCGGCGAACGCGCGCAAGTAGTTGCCGTCCGGGCCGAAGTGGTTGTAGACCACGTCGAGGATCACCGCGACGCCCGCGGCGTGCGCGGCGTCCACGAACGCGCGCAGGTCGTCGGGTGTGCCGTAGACGTGCGCCGGGGCGAAGAAATCGACGCCGTCGTAGCCCCAGTTGTGCTGGCCGGCGAACTCGTTGACGGGCATCATCTCGATGACCGTGACCCCGAGTTGGGCCAGGGCGGGTAGTTCGCGCGCGGCGGCGGCCCACGTGCCCTCGGGCGTGAACGTGCCGACGTGCAGTTCGTACATCACCTGTCCGCGCAGCGGCCGGCCTTTCCACTGCTCGTCCGTCCAGCGAAACGCCGCCGCGTCCACGACGGCGGAGGCGTTGTGCGGGTCGAGCGGCTGCGAACGCGACGCCGGGTCGGGGAAAAGCTGCACGCCGCCGTCGATGCGGAAGCGGTACAGCGCACCCGCCGCTGCCTCGGCCTCGCCGGAGAAGTACCCGTTGCCCTCGGCGGTGAGTTCAACCACGGCGGGCGCGGAGTCGCGGTTGCCGTCGGCCTGGACGGCGACCTCCAGCCGCCGGGCATCGGGAGCCCAGACGCGGAAGTGGGTGCGGCCGGGAGAGAGGAGTTCGGCCCCGATGGGGTAGCGGCGGGAGGGTGGCATCACGCATCAATCGCAGGGGTGCGCGGCGCTGGCTGCCTATTCGCCCGGCAGGGCGAGCGGCGTGCCTCTGGCGGCGTCGGCGGGCCGGATGCCCAGCAGCCGGGCCACGGTCGGGTGGTACTGGTCCCAACGCACCTCGCCAAGGTCCCGGCCGCCGAAGGACTGCGGCCAGCGTTGCAGGAACATCACCCCGTACATTTCCGGGTCGTCATCCACGGGGTAGCCGTGCATCCCTTTCGGGCTCTTCTCGACGTCGGCGGCTTGCGCGACGGCCGTGGGCGCGGCCCGGTCGAACGAGTAGCCGCGCGGCAGTTGCACGACGAGGTCCCCCGTCCGGGTCGGGTGACCGTAATCCCACGCCGGCGGCAGGTCCGCCCGGCGGAAAACGTGCACGAAAGGGTACGCCTTCAGCCTGGCCAACAGTTCCGCGGCCTTCGCCTCGCGGGCGTCGCCGGCGGGGACCCCGTCGAGGAAAACGTGGCCGAGATCGGCGGTGGTTTGCAGCGTGACCTCCCTTTGCCCGTGCGGCAGTTCGAGCAGCTTCTCCAAGTTGACGACCTGCGAGACGGGCGACATGCCGTGGTCGGTCGTCAGCAGCACGTACAGGCGATCATCCGGTCCAGCGTGCTCCTTCCAGAACGCCGACGCCTTGTCCGCGAACGCGCCGATCTCCGCGTCGAGTTGCCGGAGTTCGTCGGTGATCTCCGGCGCGTCCGGGCCGAACTTGTGCCCGGGGGGATCGGTGCCTTCCACGTAGCCCATCAGCAGCCGCAACGGGCCGTCCGGGCCGCCGGCCTTGCCGTCGGCGTAGTCCGCGCGCCATGCGTCGAGCAGGCGGTCGAGGCGCTGGGCGTCGGTGAGGGTGTTGTCGAACTTGTCACCGAAGTACGCGGCGCGCACCGGGCCGGCCTCCGCCTGCGAGAGCGGCCAGTCGAAGACGAGCGTGCGTACGCCCTGCCGCGCGGCCGTCAGCCAGATCGGTTCGGCCTGGAGCAGCGAGGCGTCCGCCGGGAAGTTGTAGGTCTGCCGCGTGGCGGCGTCGTAAAAACTGTTGCTGGGAATGCCGTGCTGCGCCACGCCCACGCCGGTAGCTTCCGCGCAGTGGCTCGGGAACGTGATCGGCGGAAACACGGGACGAAAGCGGCGGCTGAAGACGCCCTCGGCCTGCCACCGGGCGAAGAACGGCAGCGGGCCGCGGTCGAGATAGTCGCTCCGGAAACCGTCCATGCTGATCCAGACCACGGTCGTTTTGCCCGCTGGCTGAGTGGCGAGGGCAGGGGACGCATTCCACGGCAACAGCAACAGGCAGGCAGCAATCGTCAGGAGCCGGTTCATGACGGTGATGCTCCCTGCACGACGGCCTTCCCGCAACGAGTTTCGGGTGGATAAGCCATCAGGCGGCGCGCCACCCGGCCGCAGATCAAGCGTCGTCCGAGCGCTCGATCCTGGCCTGAGGATGGGCGGCGTACTCGGCCCACGAACCATCGTACAAGGTGACCTCCCGAGCGCCGGCCAGTTCGAGCGCGAGCGAGACCACGGCGGCCGTGATCCCGGAACCGCAGGTGGTGGTAACCGGCCGGGCAAGGTCCACGCCCTTTTCTTGGAAGAGGGCGGCCAGGGCGGCCGGTGGTTTCAAGCGACCCTGTTCGACCAGTTCGGTGAAGGGAACGCTGGTGGCCCCGGGCATGTGGCCGGAGGGCAGCCCGGGCCGCGGTTCCGGGGCGGTGCCGGCGAAGCGGCCGGCCGAACGTGCGTCCAGGACCTGCGCTCCGGCGGCCAGGAGGGTCTGCAACTGCTGGAAGCCGACGACGGCGTCGGTATCGAGCCGGGCGTGAAAACGGGCGGGCGTACGTTCCACGGGGCCGGAGGCGGTGGGCAGACCGGCTGCGGTCCAGGCTGCGAGGCCGCCGTCGAGCAGGTGGACCGCCCGCACCCCGAAGGTGCGCAGGGTCCACGCGGCGCGCGGGGCGGAGAACACGCCTTCCTGTTCGTAGACGACAAAGGTCATGGTCTCGCGCAGACCGAGCGCACCCATGCCGCGGGCGAAGCTCTCCGCCGAAGGCAGCGTGTGGGGGAGGCCAGAGGCCGGGTCCGAGAACACCTCGAGGTCGAAGAAGACGGCTCCGGGCAAGTGCCGGGCCAGGTAGCGGGCGTGGGTGTCCACCGTCGGCAGGACGCCGACGGGCGGCAAGGTGGCGTCGAGGATGACGGTATTTGGATCGTCGAGGCGGGCGGCGAGCCAGGCGGGGGAGACGAGCAGGTTCATCGTGGGTACATCGCCGTTCGTCACGCCCCCGGCTGGACCGTGCCTGGAGGATGGGCCGGCCGCGCGCGGAGGCGAGAGAAACTCTTTCACCGGAGCTGCGGTCTTTGTACACTGCCGCGCCGTATGCCAACGTTTCGCCCAGCTATCTCCATCCTGCGCATTTCTTTCTGACCTGTCATCCATGAACGAGGACGTGAAACAAATCCTGGCCGAGCTTCGCAAGCTGCGGCAGATCAACCAGGCGGCCTCGATCATCTCGGTGGTGGCTCTCCTGACGGTGGTGGCGTTCTACGGCTGGTACCGAACGCATACCTATCCTTCTTGGTCCACGCCGGGGCGAAACCAGGTTGATTCATGGCAAGCCGTGCGGTCCGCGATGGACCACTTCGAGTACGAACGGGCCGCAGACATCGCCCAGCGGATCGTCCAGAAAACACCTAATGACTACTATGGCTACGCTTACCTCGGCAACATCGCCTTGGCGGCCGGCAAAGTGACCGAGGCGGAGAAATACTACGTGCGCGCCGATGAGCTGCTGCCCAATGAGCAAAACGAGAAAACCCTCGCGGCCATCCGCACGCGGCTGACGCGGGAAGCCTCGGCGTCGCCGACGGCCACGCCACCATGATCCGCCAGCAGGCTGGACGGACAAGTCAGCCGCGATCTGCGCCCAATGAACCCGAGTAATTCGCTGATCATCGTCGCTCTGAACAGCAGCGTGGCCGCCCTGCGCAAGAGCGACGGCCGCATCGTTTGGCAAACCGATCTGCCGGGCATCATGGGGGATCGTTTCGTGACGGTCACCTGTGACGACACGCATGTGTACGCCCACGCCAAAGGAAGGATGCACTGCCTGAGCCTCGACAAGGGCCGCATCCTCTGGACCAACGAACTCAAAGGGTTTGGGTACGGCATCGCCTCGCTCTGTGTGCCAGGCTTTCCGTCGGCCCCTGACGCCGCTACCTACGCTAAACATCACGCCGACCAGGAAGCTCCAACGTCCACGGACTCCTCCGCCGCAGCCTCATAACTGGTACGTGATGTTTGCTCGCAATCCTACCATCGAGATCGTAGATCTGGGTGTCTGGCTGAAGCCGGACGGACCGATCAAGGATGCTTGGAGGCTGCACCCTTGAGAATACCCGCCGACTCACCCGCTCACGCCGCCGAACGTGGGCTGGCGTCGCACCCTGCTCGTAGTATTTCGCTCTCGACCTCGCCAGCCTCTGTCGCTCTACTTGGCGGCTTCAGGCGCATCCCGGCGCGCTCTATGAAACCCATTGCTTTGCTCCTCCTGTTTTTCGTGGCGTCCCTCCGTGCTGCCGAGCCAACCGTCGCCGGGGATTGGTCCACGCCAGTGAAAGGACTGCGTGGACGGTTGCTCTTGTCCGAAGATGCGCCGTTCAACGGCACGCGCCTCGCGGTGGTTTACCTTGAATTGCAGAACGTGTCGGACGTTCTGAATCCGTTGCTGGTTGACTTCCACCCACCTCGCTTTGATCTCGTCGACGTGACCGGCAAATCCATCCCGCAGTCGCCGGTTGCTGCCAGCATCATGACGATTTCTAATTACACGCTTTTGCTGCCCTTCGATTCGGCGCTTCGGTTCCGTGTCTCCGTCAATGGCTATGGCATCTCCAAAGACAGCGGGATCGCCTTCCAACTCGAATCCGGGTTCTGGGTTGTCTCCGCCGACACTCGCGAAGATCGCTTCCTCACAGGTTCATTCGTTGTGCCCGAGTTAGCTTCCACGGACAGCGAGGGTCGGCGAAAAGACGTCGAACGCGGCAACCGTGTGTGGCGGGGCACCCTGAATCTGCCGAAGCTCAAGGTGCCGCTGTCACCTCCCAAATGAATACGCCTGACCACGTGTCGCGGCCAACGGAGGCCAGCGGCAGGTCTCTCCAGCAGGTTACTCAAGGCGGTGTCAGAAACGGTCCGGTGGCCGCGCCTGGTGCTATCGACAGGGGCCGACAATGTGCCAGCCAGGGAACTTTATCGAAAGATGGGTTGGACGGAAATAGGATCCGCTTCTTTATCCAAGACAGGTAAATCTTCTATCATCTACTTGCTGGAGCGAAAGCAAACCACGGAAGGATCTGACGAGAGAACATCATCCACCCACCAGACCTAACACGGGCCGGATGCCAGCGTGGCTGATTCGCCTTGTCATGATCCATTCTCCGATGACATCCTTTCCAGAGTCCCCCAACCATTCTCTCGCTGTCATGAACCCTGTCGAACGTCTGCTTGTGCTGTTCAGTCTTGTCCTCCTCTTGGTCCCGGCGGCATCCGCCGACCTGGGACAAGAGCCCAAGCAGGTGGAGGCTCACTACGGCGCTGGCAAAGACGTGCTCGCCGAAACGCCCGCGGACAGCGCGAAAGTTTACACGTTCCACAAGATGCACATTCTTGTGGAGTACTGGAGAGGAACGTCCAACAGTGAACAGTACCAGAAGGTCGATAAATCAGCGATCTCGGAGGCGGAAGCGGCTGCCCTCCTCGCGGCCAACGCCGGGGCGGCCACTTGGCACCAAACGTCCGGGGACACCTGGGTGCGGACGGACAAAGCCGCCATCGCCTACTCGGCAGACGGACGCAAGGTGTTGGTGGTGCAACTCTACGCCTACCATGTCGAGGAGAAAAAGAGCCAGGAACAACCCAGTGAGCAATAGCCAGCTTTCCGGTGGTCGCGAGGCTGATGGTCCACCCCGCGAAACCGTCGTGAGAAGTCGCGCGTAGACCCATCCTGTGAGTGCGTCGTGGATGCCATTCAGTTTGGCCGACATGGGTGTGCCCATGCTGTTCATCACGTTTCCGGCCATGCTGGTGGCGTTGCTTCCCGTCATCGTCGTGGAAGTGCTTGTCCTTGCCCGCCACTTGGGCTGCTCCGCGCTGGCCGTGTGGAAGCCGGTGGCTCTGGCAAACGTCTTCTCCACGTGCATCGGCATTCCCGTGACCTGGTTTGTGTTGGTGGTCCTCCAGATGGTGACCGGCGGAGGAAGTGCCTACGGACTGGACAGCGTGGCCGAAAAGTTCCTGGCGGTGACTTGGCAAGCTCCCTGGTTGATCCCATATGACACGGATTTGGGATGGATGGTGCCCACGGCGTTTCTGGTCCTGCTCGTGCCCTTTTTCTTCGTGTCGTGGTGGAGCGAATGGAAAGTGGCCGGGCGTTTCCTCAAGCACGTCGACGCTCCCAAGCTCAAAGGCGGGATGTTGATCAGCAACTTGGCCTCCTACAGTCTTTTGTCACTGTGCGTCGGCTACCTGTTCTTCACCGGGAAATTGTAAAAAGTCGGTTGTAGACGGTTGCCTCCAGGCGAACGCGACGGGGAAGCTGGGCTTGCAGGTCAACGGTCAAACGGATACAAACGGCGCGACGTTCATGTAGCTCTAGCGACGGAAAACGATGAAGAAGCTTCTATTGGTCGGTGCAATCATCCTGGTGGCTGTCCTCTCCGTGATTGGAAGCATCGTCGCCTATGTCGTATCTGCCGGCTCCGGGTTGGATGAATCCAGCAAGGCGTACGTCGATGCCAACATCCCCGTCATCGCTTCCCAGTGGTCAGAGGAGGAACTGCTGAAGCGTTCGTCTCTGCAGCTGCTCGACCTCATCAAGAAGAACCCCACGCAGCTCGATCAAGTCTTCAAGAAGCTCGCCACGCTGGGCGCGCTGAAGCAATACGGAGCTTCCAAGGGGCAAGCGGTGTTGTCCTTCAACGTACCCAACGGCAAAACGGTCACGGCGAAATACGTGGCGGACGCGAAGTTCGAGCACGGCGACGCCAACTTCCAGATCCAGCTGGTACAGACGGACGGCCAGTGGCAAATCATCAATTTCCACGTCGACTCACCGATCTTCCTTCCGTGAGGCGGGGCTTCGCTACCCACCGACCGCGATGATTGTCCCCGGCTTTCTCATCTCCATCGCCACCTTTCCCGGGGTGATCGTGCACGAACTCGCCCACGTGTTCTTCTGCTTGCTCACAAAGACCCGGATCTACAAGGTCTGCTACTTTCGCTTCGGCAACCCCGCCGGCTACGTGATCCACGACGTTCCTGCCAACGTGTGGAAGCATATCCTGATCGGGGTTGGTCCCCTTTTCGTGAACACGCTGCTCGGCCTCCTGTTCGGCATGGCTGCGGCCTTCGCCCACGTGGACGTTGATCACCTGACCACGACCAGCCGCGTCTTCCTGTGGCTGGCGGTCTCGGTCGCCATGCACTCGTTTCCGAGCACCGGCGACGCGCGCAGCATCTGGCATGCGGTTTGGTCAAAAGGCGCGCCGGTGACCGCCAAGCTCTTCGGCACGCCGCTGGTGGCGCTCATTTTCCTGGGAGCATTGGGCTCGGTCTTCTGGCTGGATGCCGTCTACGGCTTCGGCATCGTGATAGAGTTGCCCAAGCTTCTTTTGCCGCAGGATCAAGCATGATCCGATGGACTTTGCACAAAGGACGAACCGTGGACAATCGTCGAGCGGGACCAAAGCTTGTAAGGTCCTCCGCAGCCGCGGCAGGGGCTGCGGAAGCCGCGTTCGCCGGTGGCGGTCACGCCTCGCTGCCCGGTAGTTTCTGCCGGGCGTCATCCAAGCCGAGCGTCATGCGGCGGATGAGCCCGTCGCGGATGATCAGCGTGTGGATGAGGATGGCGCTCAGGTGCGCCAGCACCGTGAAAAACAACAGGTAGGCAAGCACCGTGTGGGCCTTGCGCAGGCCGGCATAAAGCACGGGGCTGACCGGCGCGATCGGCGGCAGATGGAAGCCACCCCACATCACGACCGGATACTGGCCCGCCGACAACATCCCCCAACCGATCAGCGGCATGGCCAGCAGGAGGATGTACATCAACGCCTCCGACGCCTTGGCCACGACCCGCTCCGACGGCGGCACCGTGGGCGGTAGCGCCGGCGCCTTGGTGAGCAGGCGATTGACGAGGCGGATGAGCACGAGGAGCAGGATGGCGATCCCCAGCGGCCGGTGGATCGACACCAGCGCGCCATAATGGGCCACCGACACAATCATCGTCACGCCGATGAAGAGCATCGCCAGCACGAGGGCGGCCACCGTCCAGTGCAAGAGGCGGGCCAGGAGGTTGAACTTGCCGGGCATCGGGTGTTTGGGGTTCATTTGCGCACCTCCTCAGGGGTGACGGCGCTGGGTTGTTTCGGTTCGCCTTCCCGCCGCCGGAGCGAGACGGCGTAGGCCGCCGAGCGGGCGCTCAACAATGGGTCGGCTGACCCGCGGATGCCGTCCGGCAGCACCAGCGGGTCAAAGGTGAGATCGCGCACCCGGCTGGTCTCCTCGCTCTCGGTCCCCTCGACCGTGAGCGTGCCGACGTCGACCTGTTCGCGGTCTGTCGGCCACGCGATCGAAGCGTCGGCTACCGCGTCGCCGGGCTTGCCGACCGTGATGACCAGGCGCCACTGCAAAGGGTGGGCGTGGACGGCGGTGATCAGCGCGTCAAACAAGCTGTTCTTGTCGTTCTTGTCCGCCGGGTCGGTTTTTCCTTTCTTGTCGGCGTTGTTGGTCTTGTCGGCGGTGGCAAGCGGCACGGTGGTCGGAGCCGCGACGAAGGGTTGCAACGGCACCATCGTCCAGCGCACCGGGGTGACGGTGCCGTCGGCCGCGATGAACTCGAAGGCGTTCAGGCTCCAGAAGGTGTCGTTGTCGAAGCCGCTTGAGACCGGCCGGCCGCCGATCTGCTTGAGCGCCGCCACCGACTCGGGGTGCTTGGCCTGGAAGGCCGCCATCTTCGCGGGATCAGGCTTGCCGGTGGCGGGATCGGGGGCGCTCGCGTTGCCCAGGTCATAGAAGCCATCGGGCGTGCGCACGGGGAACACGGGGATGTCGTTGATCCCGGTGCGCCAGAGTTCGCCCGTCGCCAGGTCGAACTCGACCGCCAGACTGCGCACCGTGTGGGCGTCGTCCTGTGCGTAGGGCTGCTGCCCGGCCAGGGCAAAGCGGCCGACGACCGGCGTGCGGCTGCCGGCCGCGAACACCGCCGCCCGCGACAGCCGCACTCCCGCGCCGTTGGCGTCGAAATGCCCCTGGAAGCAGACGCCCTTGGCGTGGTTGCGCCGGAAGCCGGCGTGCGGACCGCCGGCGGCGTTTTCCAACTGATTGACGAAGGCCGTCGGCGTGAGTTGGTGCGGCGAAAGCCAGCCACCGGCGTACGCAAAGGCCACCAAGAGGCCGCCGACGATGAGGGCGACCAGCCCTAGCCGCAACGCCAGAGGTTTCCAACCTAACTCGCGGACTTGGGCGACAATCTGGCCGGTGGAAAAAGGGGCCTCGGGCGATGCTGGTTCGTTCATTGAAGGTAGTGCAGACGGTTAAACGAACTGTTCGCTCGTCGCAAGACCGATGGCGAAAGCAGCCGCGGTGTGAGACAGGCGCGGGACCCCACAGGCGCGGGGTAAGTTTGCCGAGATCGATAGGCGCACCCGTCGCTCTCGGCGAGATCGTCCGGGCTCACGGGCAGTCCGATCCACAACAGAGTCAACCGACACCGGCAGCCAAGCCCTGGGGAAGAGGAAGCTTGCCCGAAAAATGAGAACGCCCATCGTCATTCTGCTGGTGGTGCTTTGCGTGGGAGCAGCCGTCCGTTCCGCCTGCCGCTTCGTGGCGGACGAGATGGCCTGGCGCACCAACAAGGCCGTGCAACTCAGCGTGCTTGCCCAGGCGCAGCAGCACCTCAAGGAGGCGGAGACCTTCCGGCAGTATCCCGCTAGGCCCGATCCGGAAGCCACCGCGCCGATGATCGTCGCGGAGATGAACCGCTTGGCAGAGGATGAGGTCATCGACGCCAAGAACGCGTTGCTGCGGCTCTACGCGCACAAGGGACGGGCGCTGAGCGCGCAGGAAACGGCACAAGCCTCGCGCTGGAAGCAAGACGTTGCCGCCTGGGAGGCCGTGAACATCCGACGTTGATGCCGTCGCGTCCCCTGTCGCTCTTTGGCTTGATGGCGTTGGCGGCCACTGCCGCGGCGCCGTTGAACGGCTGCGTGCCGGGCACCCACGTGGACGCCTCGCCGGTGGCCGGCCAAGTGGTGGACCGCGCTACCCACCGGCCCGTGGTCGGTGCCAGGGTGGTGCTGAGCGTCAACTCCCCTGACCACCAGGCGCAGACTCGAACCGATCAGGAAGGCCGCTTCTACCTACCGGGCTTCCGGCACCTGGAGTTCACCCTGCTGCCTTACGCCATGTACCGCGCGCCCACCGGCCGTCTGCACGTCGAGGCGACCGGCCATCGGCCGTACGACCGCGGCGAGTTCTTCCCTGACGAGGAAGGCCGTCCGGATTACCTCGAAACTGTTTGACGATGCTGCGACTGGGTGAGGAGTTTCCGCCCGAGCACCTCGGTTTGTCCTGCCGCCGACCAGAAAAACGGGTACAATGGAGCCACCATGGCTGCCCGCACCAGTGAGCTTCCGTCTTTGGACACCCTCGGCCGCGACTTGCTGCACGTCGCCCGGTGGCGGCGAGTGATTTCTCTGGTGCTGCCGTTTGGATTGACGGCTGCGTTCTTTGTCCTGACGGCCCGCGGTTGGTGGTTGCCCGCACTGGCCTGCCCGGTGCTGCTGAGCTTCCTGACCTACGCCTCCACCTCGCACGATCTGGTGCACCGCAACCTGCACCTGCCCGGCTGGCTCAACGAAGCGCTCTTGTGTGGCATCGAGTTGCTGGCCTTCCGCAGCGGCCACGCCTACCGCGCGGTGCACCTCAACCACCACGCGCACTTTCCCGACGACGATGATCTGGAAGGCGCGGCGGCGGGCATGTCGTGGCCGCGGGCGCTGCTCGACGGAGTCACCCTCCAGTATCGACTGTGGATCTTTGCCCTGCGCCGTCCGGGTCGCCACCGCTGGTGGGTGGCAGGTGAAGGCGCAACGGTGTTGCTGCTGTTGGCTGGTTGCCTGGGGTTGTGGCCGGTGACCCCGTGGCCGCTCATCTACGCCGCGCTGATGGTGGCAGGAAGCTGGGTCTACCCCTTTGCCACCGCCTACGTGGTCCACGATGCCAGCGGGGACGGTGCGCTGCGGCAAACCCGCCTCTTTCGCGGCCGGGTGCTCTCGCTCTTGGCTATCGAACATCTCTACCACCTCGAGCACCACCTCTACCCGCAGGTGCCGCACCACAACTGGCCGCGGCTCGCCCGGCGACTCGACCCCTACTTTGCCCGGTTGGGTCTGGAGCCCATCAAGCTGCTGTTCTGAAAAGCCATGAACCGTTCTCGGCAACCTGCGTCTGGCGAGGCGGCACCTGCCAGCTTTGTGGCTGCTCTGCTTGGTGACGGTCGCCCGCTGCTGACGCTCACCGGTCTGGGCTTGATCCTGGCGGGGGCGTTCGCCTTGTTCCTCTCGGTGACGGGTTCCTTCCTGCCGCAGGACGTGGCTTATTTGGGCATGGACCCGCGGGCGCTCTGCGGCGTCAACCAGTGTCGGGTGGTGCACTTCATGTTCCACGACCGGGTATCCTTCGGTGGCACGATCATCGCCATCGGCACGCTCTACCTGTGGCTCGTGCACTTCCCGCTGCGCCGCGGGGAAGAGTGGGCGTGGTGGGTTTTCGTGGTTTCCGGAGCGGCCGGTTTCGCCAGCTTCCTGTGCTACTTGGGTTACGGCTACCTGGACACCTGGCACGGTGTGGCCACGCTGGGCTTGCTGCCGCTCTACGTCGGGGGACTGTGGAAGACCCGCGCCGCGTTGCTGGATGACCCGCAGGCTGGCTGGCGGTCTTTGTGGACTCCCACGGTGCCGGTGGGCTGGCGGACGCGCGCCGACGTGGGCCGTGGCTGCCTGCTGGCGGCGGGGGCGGGGA
>CAXTMD010000012.1:24295-25002 GCA_964245035.1 uncultured Chthoniobacterales bacterium | reverse complement strand
GCACAACGGACACTCCAACAGTTTTTCCTCCCTGCTCGCGATTCTCGACCGTGAGCGCTTTATTCCCGGGATCAAAGTCGCTCCCGGCAGTCTCGACGCCGTCATGGTGAGGCGGTTGAAGGAAGACCTGCGCTCCGTCGGCGTGGCGGGGTTCCCCGAGCGAAGAGTCGAAGCGGTGGAGATTTCCGGGCTGCCCGACGATGCTCCCGAACTCGCGCTTGCGCGTCTGCTCGATCGGTACCGCACGATCCGATTGGAAAACCTTGCCGGCCAGCCGAGGCGCGTCTGCAACCAGTTTGAATTGCTCACCACCCAGCTTCAGCAACGTCTGCTTTCCTCGATCGAAGCCTTCGCACGCACCCTGCGCGTCCACAAAAGGACCATGGAGCGGGTCTGGGCAAAGGAACTTGTCGCCACGGACGGCGCCGGAGCCGACGCCGCGAAACTCCAGCCCCCGGATGCCGACGACGAACGCGGCACCGAGGACGAATCGGTGCAGGCCCAGCTTCTCGACCGCGAGGCCGAGCGAGCCACGCTGGCGTCGGTCGCCGCGACAGCTTCCGACGCCGAGCGCAAGCTCCTCGACGAGATGATGGGCATCGCCGAACGGTCCCGGATCCTGCCTGACGCCCGGATTCGCCACCTCGTCGCCTGGATCAAAAAGGAGATGTGCTCCGGCGCCGCGTTGCCGCCGGACGGCGTAGCCA
>CAXTMD010000012.1:19705-24285 GCA_964245035.1 uncultured Chthoniobacterales bacterium | reverse complement strand
AAACGCTACCTCGAGCAGCAACTCAAAGCCGCTATCGCAGGGACGGATCGCTGGGAGGACCGCATCGACATTTTCCACGGTCCCACGCCGCCCGAGAAAAAGGACGCGCTCAAGCAGGCTTTTAACACACCGCCCGCCGAACACCCTATCCGCATCCTCATCTGCACCGATGCCGCCCGGGAGGGACTCAACCTCCAGGCGCATTGCTACCATCTCTTGCACTTCGACGTGCCGTGGAATCCCGCGCGCCTCGAACAGCGCAACGGCCGCATCGACCGCAAGCTCCAGCCCCAGTCGGTCGTCTGGTGCCGCTACTTCGTTTACACGCAGCGCCCAGAGGACAAGGTGCTGCGCGTCCTCACCCGCAAGACGGAAACCATCCGTGAAGAGCTCGGCAGCTTCAACGACGTGCTCGCTCGCAAGCTGAAATTCGGCATCCGGCGCGCCACCGCAGAGCGACTCGCCGGCGAGATCGAAGCCTTTGAAAACAAGGAAACGCACGCCGCGACCACGGAGGAACTCGACGCCGCCTGCCAGCGCCACGAGCAACTCCGGGAACAAATCGCTGCCCGCGAGCGGCAGCTCGACCATTCCCGGCGCGCCATCGCCTTTGACTCTGCGATGCTCCGCGACGCTCTCTCGTGCTCGCTGGAGCTGATGGGCTCCGAAGGCGTGCGCCACACCGGCGATGGCCGCTTCGCCCTGCCCGACATCGAGACGCGCGCGGGCGCCGATCCCACTTGGTCCTCAACGCTCGACACGCTTCGCGCCGCTCCGAAGGACGGCAAACGCAGCTTCGAGTGGCGGCGTACCGCGAAAATCCGCCCTCTCGTCTTCGACCCGCCCCCGGGTTTCGACGACAAGGTCGTGCAGATGCATCTCTCGCATCGCCTCGTGCAACGACTCCTCAGCCGCTTCAACTCCCAAGGCTTCGTCCTGCACGATCTGTCCCGCGCCTGCCTCGTGCAGTCGGAAGACCGCATCCCGCGCGTCGTTCTGCTCGCGAGGCTGGCGGTTTTCGGCCCCCGCGCCACGCGCCTGCACGAGGAACTGCTTACCGTCACCGCACAATGGACCGCGCCCGCGAAGCGGACCGGACCACTCGCGCCTTTCGCCCGCGATGCCGAGGCGAAGACCATGGCCCTCTTGCAAAGAAGCCTCGCCCCCGGAGCCTCGCAGACCCTGCCGGAAGGGACGCGCATGGAGCTTGCTGGATGCATCCAACAGGATGTGGGAGAACTTCTCACTCACCTCCAGCCTCGTGGTACGGCCGCCCTCGAAGAGGCACAAAAGAAGCTCACCAAACGCGGTGACGAGGAAGCTGCGAGCCTCATCAACATCCTCGAAGATCAGCGCAAACGGGTGCGAAAGGAAGTCGAGAAAGCCACCGGTGAAGACTGGCTTCAGTTGCCACTCTCCCTCGATGACGAACGCCGCAAGCAGGAGGAAGCCGAGCGCAAGCAGCGCAAGGCCGACATGAAATACTGGGAGGACTGGCTCGCCAACGTCGAAGGCGATCTAGAGCAGGAGCCCTCTCGCATCCGAGAATTTTACACGGTCAAATCTCACCGCATCGAGCCGCTCGGCCTCGTTTACCTCTGGCCTGCCTGATCATCTCGATGGACTGTCTCAAGAACATTTCCACGACTGACGTCATCAGTGCGATTAAAAGCGCCAAGTCGCGGATCGTCTTTGTTGCACCGGGTATTGACGAACCGACGGCCGCCGCGCTCTCGTCGGCTTGGTCAAGTCTCGGTCCTGAGGCTGTTACCGTCATCCTCGATGTCCATGCCGAAGTCATGCGGCTCGGTTATGGAACGGATGTCGGATTAGCTAAAATTCAAGATGCCGCCGCTGGCTTTGGACAGGCGGTTTGTCATCAACCCGGAGTGCGTATCTGCATCGTCGTAACCGATGACAGTTCGCTTATCTTCACTCCCACTCCACTGCTTATCGACGGTGGTTCGACGCAGCCAGATCGCCCCAATGGCATTACGTTGAAAGTCACGCCCGCAGTGCTCGCCGATGAACTCGGCATCGGAGAGGAAGGCCACGGGAAGCGCGAGATCGGGATGAAGGTCGTTAAGACCGCGGAGATTGAGGCGGTCAAAAAAGATTTGGCCGACAACCCGCCACTGAAATTCTCCATTTCGCAGAAAGAGCACGTCTTCAACGCCAGGCTCGAGTTTGTCGAGTTCGAGTTGGAAGGCTGCATGATTTCCCAGCACATGGTGACTATCCCCCCGCAACTTGTAGGGATGGCAAAAATGGATGCACAGACGCGCAACAAGCTGCGTAGTTCCTTTCGCCTCATTGGCAAAGACGACGTCATCGATTCCAAGAAAAAGGTTTCCGAGCAGGCTCTGCGCGACGAATGCCTCCGCATCCGACGAAAATATCTTCGCTCGATCAAGAATCACGGAGTTTTGATCCTTCGCGCGAACCGCCAACATTTCGAGGCGGAAGTTGAGACGCTGCGTGGGAAGGTGGCTATTTTCAGCGCAGCTCTAGGCGAAAAACTGGCTGGCCTTTATGAAGGGAACGCGAACCGACTCACGAAGGCGTTCCTGCCGGCAGTTTGCAAGAGACCACCGGAAGAGTGGGTGGGCGCCCTCGGTTTGAGTCCAGATCGAGATGCCGTCGCGAGGATGCTGCACCGCGCATTGCTGGATGCGTTTGGGCATCCGGAAGAATTGCTCCGCGAGATGCGCGTAAAGTTGAACTTCAAAGGCGTCACCTATGCGACGCTGGTGAATGAAGATTTCGCCAAGGCCGCATCCACGGAGTTTCCTGGTTTGAAACTCCACGACGAATACGACGCCGCCCGCGGCACCAAAACGCCGCCCACTGCGCAGGACGAACTCCAACTTTCATGAGTTTCGACCCGCGCAAACACGCCATCGACGAGCACAAGCGATGGATCGGTTACCTCCAGCCTGACGGCGTAGTCGTCGCCCCCGTCGCGCTCGTGGATTTTGGCGTGCAACTCGATGCATCGAACTTCGTGTCGACGCAGGAGCGCTTCCTCGAAGCCATCACTCACGACGAAAACGGCGCGCCACTCATCCCCAGCTTCGCTCACTTCGCCCAGAAGTTCCTCGGCTGGCGCACCGACCTCCTCGACATATTCTCCGTCGCCGACGAAGTCCCCAATGACCTACGCGTCTCCACGGGCGACTACGGCGAACTGCTTCGCCCCGACGCCGCGTATCGCCACGCTCATTCGCCCGATCCTACCCGGCCGTGGATGCTCCTTGTTCGTCAGCTTCCTCCCAACACGAAACTCGACTCCATCGCCGAAGACGACCGTGCTCACGGCTGGGTCGCCTCGCCCGCGCAGAAATTCGAGCGCCTTCTGCGCGCCACCGATATCCCCATCGGCCTCCTCGTCAATGGCTCCGAAGTCCGCCTTCTCTACGCCCCGCGCGGCGAGAATGTCGGCAGCCTCACCTTCCCCGTCCGATTCATGACCGAGCTGCCAGGGCGCGCCGTCACCACGGCCCTTGAGATGCTCCTTTCGCATCGCCGGCTCATCGGCGTGAACGAAGCCCAGCGTCTCCCCGCCCTGCTCAAAAAGAGTCGCGAATATCAGGGGGCTGTCTCCACCGCCCTCGCCGAGCAAGTCCTTGAAGCCCTTTACGACCTTGTCCGCGGTTTTCAGGCCGCCAGCGCGAAGGCCAATGGTGCGCTCCTAGGTGAAGTCCTCGCGCGCGATCCCGACGAGATCTACCACGGGCTGCTCACCCTGCTGCTGCGCTTGGTTTTCCTCCTCTTCGCCGAAGATCGTGGCCTCATGCCCGGTAGTACGATTTACGTCCGTAATTATTCGATCCACAGCCTCTTCGAGAAGCTCCGTGCCGCCCAGGAGCGTTACCCGGACACCATGGACTCGCGGCTCGGTGCTTACGCTCAGCTCCTCACCGTTTCGCGTCTCGTTTTCGAGGGTTGCCGCCATGGGGACTTGAGAATGCCCGCGCGCCACGGGCACCTTTTCGACCCACATCGTTTCCCATTTCTCGAAGGTCGGAGCGACCGGAGCGAGGATGTCCGCGCCGAGGGGCATCAGCTTCCGCTCGTCTCCGACGGCACCCTCTTCCGCGTCCTGGAGAAGCTCCTCCTCCTCGACGGCGATCGTCTCTCCTACCGAGCTCTCGATGTCGAGCAAATCGGATCGGTCTATCAGACCATGATCGGCTTCACCCTGGAGGTTGCCCATGGGACGTCCATTGCCCTTAAACCTGCCAAGAGCAAAGGCGCGCCCGCCTTCCTCGATCTTGATGCCCTGCTTGCCACCGACTCCGCCAAACGTGCCGAGCACCTTCAGAAACTAACCGACCACAAGCTCACCGGCCATCCCGCCACCGCCCTCAAGAACGCCGGCACCCACGACGACCTTCTCGCCGCCCTCGAACGCAAGATCGCCCGCGCTGCCTCGCCCGACAAAGTCGCCCCCGGCTCCCTCGTACTCCAGCCCACCGATGAACGCCGCCGCTCCGGCCCCCATTACACGCCGCGCGCCCTCACCGCGCCCATCGTCCGCAAGACCCTCGAGCCGATCCTCGCCCGCCTCGGTGAAAACC
>CAXTMD010000012.1:0-19695 GCA_964245035.1 uncultured Chthoniobacterales bacterium | reverse complement strand
GCGGTCCTCGTGGAAGTTTGCCGCCAACTAGGCGATGCGCTCGTCGCCGCCTGGCAGCACCACGGCGGCAAGCACGTCATCCCGCCCGATGAAGATGAACTCCTGCACGCCCGCCGCCTCGTCGCCCAGCGCTGCCTCTACGGCGTGGATCGCAACCCCATGGCCATCGATCTCACCAAGCTCTCCCTCTGGCTGGCGACCCTCGCGAAGGACCATCCCTTCACTTTTCTCGATCACTCCCTGCGCATGGGTGATGCACTGGTCGGATTGAGCAAAAAACAGGTTCTCGATTTTCATTGGGAAACCACCGCCACGCGTGGCCAGGACCGCGGCCTCTTTGGTCAGCAGGGTTTGGAATCGGCGATCGATCTTGCCATCAGCTTTCGGCGGGAGATTTTGGAAGGCGGCGACTTTCTCCTGCCGGAAGTGAAAGCCGAGCGCCTCAAACGGGCGGACGGTGCCCTCGATCAAGCACGCCGCGCCGGCGACCTCTGCCTCGCCGCTTTCTTCAATGGCGACAAACCGAAACACCGCGCCGCCCTGCGCGAGCGCTACCTCGACACTTTAGTTGAGGTCGCGTCCACGAATCCATTGCCTTTCGACAAAATCAAGGAAGTCGAAGGGATCATTGCCCACCTTCGCAAAGGCGCGCCGCATTCTGTCACCCCGTTCCATTGGGAGATCGAGTTCCCGGAAGTCTTCGCGCGGCAAAGCGGCGGCTTCGATGCCTTCATCGGCAATCCACCTTTTGTGGGCGGCAAGAAAATCAGCACCGGCAGCGGAGATTCTTACCTCGCATGGCTTCTGATGTGTCACGACGAATCCGACGGCGGTGCAGACCTCGTTGCTCACTTTTTCCGCCGCTGCTTTTACTTGGCGAGAGCGGAGGGCACAATCGGTTTTATCGCGACAAATACGATTCGCCAAGGAGATACTCGTCACACCGGGCTGCGATGGATATGTGTCGTTGGCGGAGGCACAATTTACTCTGCCCGTCGTCGCTACAAGTGGCCCGGCGAAGCGGCTGTAGTCGTCAGTATTGTTTGGATCCGGAAAGGTGCTTATGCGGCGCAGTTCGACTTGGACGGTACGAACGTGCCGTTAATTACAGCATTCCTATTCCACGATGGAGGCCATGAAAACCCCGCTTCACTTCGCGGTAATGAAGGTAAAAGCTTTATCGGAAGCTTTATTTTGGGTATGGGCTTTACTTTTGACGATACTGACAAAAAGGGAATCGCCAGTTCCCTTGCGGAGATGCGGAGGCTGATCGCCAAAGATCCTAACAACGCAGATAGAATCTTTCCTTACCTTGGCGGTGAGGAGGTGAACGATAGCCCAACTCATACACATCACCGTTTTACAATCGATTTTTCAGACTTTCCGCAGCGTCGATCGGACCTCGGTTGCGACTGGGCCAAGGCTGATGAGCGTCAACGCGACGTGTGGCTTCGTACGGGAGTTGTTCCAGAAGATTACCCTCACGCCGTTGCCGCAGACTGGCCTGATCTCCTGGAGGTAGTCAGTGAGAAGGTTAAACCTGAACGTACTCGAAGAAAGACGGACGGATCATTCGCGCTTCGTGACCCTCTACCGATCCGTTGGTGGCATTACGCTGACAAACGGCCAGGCTTATATCGGGCGATCGCCCGCGTGCCGCGGGTCTTAGTTCAGTCCCAAGTAAGCACCTTTGTCGCACTGGCGTTTGCTCCGACAAGAACCGTATTCTCACATGGGGTTGACGTTTTTGTGATTCCTCAATACAGCGGATTCGGGATCCTTCAAAGCCGAGCGAATGAGGTTTGGGTGCGTTTCTTTGCGAGTTCTTTAGAGGATCGGCTTCGCTACACGCCGAGCGACTGCTTCGAGACCTTCCCATTTCCCATCGAGTGGGAGACAGATGCAGTGCTGGAAGCGGTGGGACGGGAGTATTACGAGGCGCGCGCGGCGCTGATGGTTTCTCATCACGAGGGGATGACCAAAACCTACAACCGCTTCCACGATCCCGACGAAGACGCCCCCGGAATTCACCGTCTGCGCTGCCTCCACGCCGCTCTCGACCACGCCGTCCTCGCCGCCTACGGCTGGGGCGACCTCGTGGAAACCGGTAGCACCACCTGCGAATTTCTCCCTGAGTATTACGACGAACCTGCACAGGAAGGCGGCGCTCCCATCCCGAAAAATATCCGCTACCGCTGGCCCGACGCCACCCGCGACGAAGTCCTCGCCCGTCTTCTCAAACTAAACGCCCAACGCCACGCCGAAGAACTCGTCACTCGGAGGACTTCCGAGCCAAAGACGGCCGTAAGAAAAAGACCAATTAAAACTGTTAGAAAAAAGAAGGCTGCACAGCCGATCGTTCCGACTTCCAAACCTCAGCTTCCCGACGAAATCCGCTATCCGTCGCCATCAGCGGACCACTACGCCATTCACCTCATCACCGCGATTCTGTCGGCTCGTCCCAATGGCGTATCTCTGCGTCTCCTGCGCGATGCTTTCGTGGCGGCTACCCGCCCATCTATTCTCAAAGATCTTGCTCTCCCCGACGACAAAACCCGTGCGGCTCAGTGGCAGAGCATATGGAATGAAGCCGCGACTCCGGGCGACTTCATTCCGACTTTGAAGAGGATGGGATCGGCCAACCTTGCCGTTGAAGGCGACGGCCTCGATGCCATCATCGAATTGCAAGACGGCGCCAAGCAAGCACCGACCGCTTTTATTGCTTACGACGCGTGGCTCGCTTTGCACGTCATCGAACCGCTTTCCGAACCGATCCCATTGCCGGAAGAAGATTTCATCGATGAAAAAGAACTCATCGACTCCCTCCGAACCGTGTAACCCGCCATGGCCACCGCTCACCAAACGCATCTCGAATTTGATCAAGGCACCCGTTCGTTGGCGGAATTGAAGCCATCAGCCGCGGCCAAAGCGCCGAAACTCTGGGTGGAGTTTCTGGAGGTGCACAAAGAATTTCCAGACGGCGAAGGTACTCGTCTTCGCCGAATCAAATTGCGTCGCGGCCTTAATATTCTGTGGGCGACAGCCGCTAATGGTAAGAAGGCCAAACTTGGTGGCCACGGAGCGGGAAAAACAACCTTCTGCCGGCTGCTCCGCTACGCGATTGGCGACACAAAACCGGGAAACCGACAATTTCGTGAAGCGTTCCGCGCCCAATTCCCCAAAGGCTGGGTTCTTGCCGATGTTTGGATCGAAGAATCCCGCTGGCTCGTCGCCCGCCCATTGGGTGAAATGGGGCAACATCCTTTCGCCATCGAGGGCGCTACCTTACTGGAACCAATTCCCAGTACGCGTCCACCGTTTCGACTGTTTGAGGAAGCTGTGGATCACGTGGTCCTCGGCGCTGTAAAAGAACGTAACCTGTCCGGTTCGGGGAAACGCTTTTCATGGCCAACCGTGCTTCCTTGGCTGACACGAGACCAGGAAGCCCACTACGCCTCCCTCATCGAGTGGCGGGACCGCGAGAGCGAGTCCGAGAGTGAATCGCCTCTTTCTGCAGCTGACCGGGAGAATCTCTTGCGCATCATGCTTGGCTTGGTGGACCCCGACGAGCAAAAGCGTCTCCGGGACCGCGAAAAGCTAACCCAGGAACACGAACGCCTCATCCGCGAAAAGCCCCAGCGCACTTACCATCGCGCTGCGGCCGAAAAAGCATTGCGCGATGCTTACAATGCGCCCGTCGGCCAACCTGGAGAACTCACCTTCGAAGCAGCGATTGCTAATACCATTTCCAATCTTACAAAGCAGGCAGATGATACCTTGCTCGAACTCCAGGACGACCGGAAACTTGCCATGCTCATTTCCGAGGAAGCCGGTCTCAAGCTCCTTGCGGATTCTTTGGAGGAACGCATCAAGGAGCTCAAGAGCAGCATCAATCAACAGAAAGGGATCGTAGAGAGCAGCAGTCATCGGGCTAGTGATGCGAAACAACTCGCGGCAACCAGCACTTTCCTACCTTTCAAGGGATATTGCTCGACTCCACTTCCGATCGCACGTCGCGATCAGTGTCCCTGCGTTACCGCGAGACCCGAAGACGATGAGATTGCCATCGTCACCAAAAAGATCGTCGAATCTGTCGGGCCCGCGAGGAATCAGTTGGTCAGTTTAGAGGAAAACCTGCGTTATTTTGAGTCGGACTTCGAAAATCGTAAAATTGCCCTCAATCATGCCACTGTGGCCACCAGCGCTCGCCGGACAGAACTCCGCGCGATCCTCAAGGAAAAATCCGCTCCCCGTGAAAGTGCCGCCACACTTGGGGCAGCGCACCGCGCCTGGATAGCTGCCGAGAGCGACTTGACCCAGCTCACTGACCGCCTCGCGGCAATAGAAAAGGAAAAAAGCACGCTCGACAAGCAGATCGAAGCGCACGCCGAATCTCATAAACAGCAAAGGGAACGTTTGGGCGACCTTTTTGATCTTCTAGTCAAAGCACTTCTTACCGAGGATGTGACTGGGAAGATTGATTTTTCCGGAGGAAAAAGTCTCGAACCCAAGCTCGAATTCCATGGGTCTTTCGACAGTGCCGCGCTCAACCTCACAAAACTCCTCGCTTTCGACCTCGCAGCACTAGCGCTGAACCAATTCGAAGGGGCCGGACATCATCCGCGCTTCCTTTTGCACGATAGCCCTCGGGAGGCGGACCTTGCGGCACCCATATATCACTCGCTTTTCACTGCTGCCCAAGCCCTCGAATCCGCTTGCGGAGCGGAAGCCGGTTTCCAGTATATCGTTACAACCACAGAACCCCCGCCTGCCGGGGTCAACCGATCCCCTTGGCTCCTCGACCCAATCTTGGATGCGACAGAAGCCACTGAACGTTTTCTGGCGGTGAACCTGTGAGCGGGTAGGCATTGATCAGCCACTTTCGCGCCCTTGACTGAAACCCCATTCCTCCCATCCGCATGTCACGGCTGAAAAACCTTTATACCTATCTCATCTCGAACCGGCGTCCTGAAGTGCAAGGCTGGTTGAATGGTTATCTCTCGTTCTACACCGACGTGGCGAAGGTACGCGACGCGCTCGATCGGGGCGAAGCCATTGAGGACAAAGCCACCTACGCGGGAACGTCGTTTGCGAATGAGAGTGACCCGTGGCGGGCATTTGCGGAGAACCTGCTCTACACCCAGTCCAACGGCATTTCGTCCCGTGGCCAGTCGGTGTTGAGCTGGGAAAACTTTGAGCGGTTCATCAAAGACCGGGATTTCGTCACTGCCTTGGTGGAATTGATCAAAGAGCCGACCAAGGAAAACTTCGTGAGTTACGCAGAAGCTTGGGAAATCACCCGGCAGAAGCACGGGGCGAAACGGAATCCGCTGCTTATCAACCGAACCTTGGCGGCCTGCACGACGAAGGTCTCAAGTACCGTGAATGTTCCCGATTTCGATTCTGTTTACTGGTGGCTGGTGCACGAAGGATTCTTCCCAGGCATCGGCGACGCCGGCTGGTACGACAGAAACGTCCAGGTGATGGATTTCCTTGGCGAGGAATTTGCCACGGAGCTGAGCGAAGGCACGACGAATGAGCAACTCTTGAGCATCTTCGTCTGGGAACTCTTCGAGAACATTTCCAATCCTTTCAGCCTGAAAAAGCAGGTCATCAAATACGGCGCGCCCGGCACGGGCAAGACGTACACGGCGCACCAAAATGCCGAGTTGCTCTTCGCCATCTGGGCGGAGAAATACCCCTCGTTGAAGCCGTGTTACACGTACGAACAGTGCTCCGAGGTCGTGCAGTTTCACCCTTCGTACGGCTATGAGGATTTCATCGAGGGGCTGCGGCCATTCCTCGAAAACGGACAGCCCCAGCTCAGACTTCACAACGGGGTTTTCAAGGAATTCTGCCGTCGGGCCGGAGCGTGGGAAATCGACGTTCATCGGATCCCCGAGATCGGCACGGCGCTGACAAAGCGGTGGCTGGACCTCACGGTGGGCGAGCTGAAGCCGTATCTCGGCACCTCCCTGCAAGGCGACGCTTGGCAGGGGATCGGAGAATTGGAGGACGGTCTGAAGATGGCGGACGTAACTCCACCCTTTTTCTTCATCATCGACGAAATCAACCGGGCGGAGCTTTCTCGCGTGCTCGGCGAGCTGATGTTATGCATCGAGTATCGCGGCGTCCGCGGGGCCATCTCCACGCAATACGCCTCCCTAAACACCGGGGAGACGACGATGCTGCGGACCGCGGTCGGCCACAAATTCTTCATTCCGCACAACGTTTATATCGTCGGTACGATGAACACGATCGACAGGAGCGTGGAGAGCTTCGACCTTGCGCTGCGGCGCCGTTTTCGCTGGGAACGCATCGATCCGGATGTAGACGCTCTAAGATACCACCTCAAGCTGCGCGACGCCCAGCCGGGAAACGCCTCGCGTCCGTGGGCGGGGATCGCAGATGACCTCGGCTCGCTCAATCGAAGCATCCGACAAACGGATATCCTCGGCGCGGATTATGAGATCGGACACGCTTACCTCATGAACCTGCGCTATCCGCAGACACTCAACAGAAGCGAGGTACGGGAAAGCGTCTGGGAGGACGCAATCCGGCCGCTTCTCGAAGAATACCTGCGAGGCTCCGGCCGCGGAGAATCTTTGCTGCCAGAGTTCGCAAAGGCGTTCGGCATTGCCTGATGAAGCCCCTGAGCGAGATCCTGAGCGACGGAACGTTGGTGGACAACACGGTCCACCAAGCTCAGGCGGGTGTTTTCCGCGGCGGACCATACGGCGTGGCAGTGAACGTCAGACAAGGACGTGGCTGGAACAATCCGTGGTCTGTTTGGCCAGTGATGCGAAAGGCGGCGACCTTGAACACCGCTTCTTCCAAGCTCGTGTTTCGGGTGCCGGAGACGGAATACGAGCACAACACGGATGATGCATTCATCCGTGTTGATGGCGCTGAGCCACTGGAGGCGACGATCACCACTGGAAACCTCATTGGCAGCGTGAAGTTCGAGGGCTACACGCTGCGCGTCTCCTCCAGATTCGGTGACGATTTCCTCAAATTCATCATCGCCGACGCCGATGGCTTCCTCGAACTGCCAGATCACGGCGGTGAACACGTGGGAGGATATGAGTGGCTGCTCATCTATCTGTGGCTGGTAAAACTCAAAAAAGCCTTCCGACTCGGGCTTCCCAAAGCTTACGAAACGCGCTCGGAGAGTCTGAGCCGGGTCCGCGGACGCCTCGACCCCGTGGACTGTTTTCTTAACCAGCAGCGCGCCCGCTACCGCTGCACGTATCGGGAACACAGCTACGACAACGACACCACGCGGCTCATCGCCCGAACCCTCCAACACCTGGACTCACACGCCTTTCTCCGAGACGCGCACAGCCTCAACCAAACCTTCCAGATCGCCACCCAAGGGCGACGCAACAAGCTCCAGGAGATGCTGACCACCAAACCCGTGCGCAATCCTTACTACGCGGACTACAACCCCGTGATCGCACTCTCGAAACGCATCCTCCAAAACGAGTTGGCAGACTTCGGCGACCGGTCGCAAACCAGCGCATTTTTCTTTGATGTCTCGATGCTGTTCGAGTATTTCGTGCGCAAGCTGCTCAAGCGGACAGGAATGGTTTTTCACAGCAAAAACGTCCGGGCCTGGAAAATTCCGTCCGGGCTTCCGCATGGGCATTCCCGGCGAAGCCTCATTCCTGACTTGGTTTTCGACATGGACGGGGCGACGTACGTCTTTGACGTAAAGTACAAGTCATTCGATTTTCGTTATGGTGTGAGCCGTGATGACTTGTTCCAACTCCACACTTACATCGGCCAAGTTTCCAACCAGCATGCGGTAGCCGGTTGCGGTTTTATCTACCCGATCCGTGAGTCGCGCTGGCATGACCAAGGCATCGAATCAAAGCAAGGCATCTTCAGCGAAACGATCACACAAGGCGGCCGGGAGATTCCGTTTCACGTCGCCTTCCTAAAAATTCCCGATCAAGCCCCGTGCGCCGGTGCCCGAATACAACGCTCCTTCCAAGCTACCTTTCGGAGTTTCACCGCCGATTTTGTACGTGGATTTCTAAAACGCGTGATCGACGGGAAGACGGGAGTTCAGTACGCTGCACGCTTTCCAGGCATTGAAGGACAATGATCGTGACCGCTGACTTCCAAGGACATTCTAACGGCCGACGCCGGGAGCAGAATGAGCCGCTCCCGGGTAAACTGTCCAATCAGAACGACGAGGCGCGCTGAACTGACCTACTCGATTCAGCTATTTTTTCTTTCGCATCGAATGTGTACGCCGCGGACATTTTCGGACTACGTGGACGGCCATACTCCGGCCGGACGGGAATTGCCGCTGGTTCACACCACCGAATGCGAGCGGCTGACTTCTATCTGCGCTTCGAACCGAATCGAGCCGCACCACTGCGGAGTTTTCGACGAACCGCTTTTATACATGTTTTACGGTCGACCGGCGTTCCGAGATCCGAGCAGGACAACCCCCAGCCGGGATGTGTCCTATTGTCCGGTGTGTTTCGTTTTCCGCCCGCCCCACTCTCGGGCAATCAAGCGCCTTTACCCGTTTGATACGGGTGCGTCGGAAAAAGGGTTTTACGAACCTGAGATTCCGGCGGCCAATGGGCTAGCGGACTATTCCTTGCAAACCGTGATCGACCGTGCCCAGCGCATCGTCCATGCCTTCTTCGAAACGAACGAAAACTATATGCGCCCGCGACCACGAACGGGCTTATGTTTCGCGCCGGAGGATGTTGATGCCGAGGCTTATCACAAACTGATCTCCACCGGAGGAAATCCGGAGTGCGACGACCGGAAATCGGCCGTTGAAGTGCAACTCGCGGGGGCGGTCGACCTCCGCGATCAACTACTGGCGGTGGCGCTTCCGACGAGTTTTCTCGACGACGAGGATTTCCGTCGCACGTTGATGACCGAGTGGCGCGCGCACCCGCTCACTTATTCCGCGGACGTAGGCACGCGGCCAACGGAGTGTCACGGGTTGGTTCGAAAGCTTATCAAGGATTACTACGAAACTTGGCGGCTGCTATGAGCGACCCGACTGAATTGCCCCTCTTTGGCTTTGCCAACCCGCGTCAGGCGTTGCCGGCTTTTCTCGTCCCAGTTTTTGGCAAGGCGGAAGAGCCCTGGATTCAGGATAGTCACGGCGATGGCTTGATTTCAAGATTTGTGCCGAGCGGACCGTTCGAGGCTAAATTGGAACCGGCGGGACACGCGGAAAAAATATCTCGCGTGGGCGAACCGCTGTTGTATGCATTCCAATTTGCGGAGTCGGAGGTAACGTGCGGTGACCGCGAGACGATTCGACAATTGCTCCGACAACGGTTGGGCGAGCTGTGGAACTTCCCTTTCCTGATGATCGACGTTCTGCAATTTCTCGGGAAACAAGGCGCTCTCGCCGGAGCGATCGAGCGAGCGGGGTCGGTGCTTCGCCGCACCGAGCCAGAGTTCTCAAAAGATTGGATCGACCGGACGAAGCGTCTTCGTTCCACCCCTGCCACCCCGACGAGAATTCGCGAAGAACTTGTCGAGGCTCTGGAACTGGATCTGATCGGTCCTTCCAATGACCATCCTTTTGCCCACGAGCTGCTTCCCCAATCGCCTCGGCGATGGTATCTCACGGGATTTCTCGTTCCCAGCAAGGAAGATCGAAAAACGAAGGAATCAGGCGACGAGGAGATGGAGGAGGAAGCGCTCGCGAAGCTGAACGGAGCGGATGACACGGAGACCAGCGACGCGGCGGCCCGGATCAGTTATCTGCCCTCGTCAATGGGTCTGAGTGTACTGACGAAGCCGGAGACCCGCAACATTGAAGCCGTCGTGCGATGGGGCGATTACCGTTGGGAAACGGAAACGCAAACTCCCGAGCCGGACGAAGAGGAGGCGGCACGAAAATACGAAGAAGAAACGGCGAAACATACCGCCCTTCCCGACGAAGAAGCGCTGGTGCTCCGGGACGATCCGTCGGAAAAAAGGGGCCGAGCGCGGGAAGGCTATCGACGCGAGTGCCGGGAGGAAATTGTACGAGTTCCAGTCGTCACCAACGAAGGAAAGCCGCTCACATTCGCGATTGCGAACAGCCGCGGACTGAAGCTGGTGGCCTCCGTGCGACGCTTGCACGCTCTGGTCGGCGCGATCCCGGAGGGATCTCACGCCGTTTCCGTTTTCCTGGTGAACGATCGCGCGGTGAAAGGACGGGAAACATATCGGACGTTGGTGTTCCAGACCGAAATCGAGCTGCACTCCAACGAAGGGTTCCTCGGCCGGCCCGACCTGCGCGGTCTAGCGGAGTCGGAAGCGGCTGAAATGGACGAAGCCATCGCCGGGTTGCATTACCGCGACGTGCTCGAATTTGCGGTCGGGCACGGCGTCTCCGCCGAGCAGGTGACCACGGACGCACAGGTCTGCCAAGCTGTCCGGACATGCTGGGTGCCGTCCGCCGAAGTGGAGCGCGTGGACCATTTTGATCCGCCGGGGCTTGATCTCGACATGGAATCACTCGGCGCATTGGCGGACCATGCGGACGCCCTGGTGAAACTTGGCTCCCTAGTGTCAGCCTATCAGGGATGGATCAACGCGCAGGACGCCGCCCTGGACGGCTGGCAACTGCCCCTGCCGCAGCGTGTGACGGCGGAAGATCTGATTCGTGGCGCCAGGGTGGCAGCGGATCGGATCGCGGATGGGCTTACCCGTTTGGCCGCGTCGGACGTGCTGGATGCTTTCAAGACCGCCAACCGCGCGATGGCTCGCGCGGCGCGCCGCCGCCGCCCGGATCAAGCTCCCCGGTGGCGCGCCTTCCAGCTCGCTTTTGTGCTGATGAATCTCACGGGCCTGGCCGACCCCGGGCATCCCGAGCGCGGCATCGTCGACCTGCTCTTTTTCCCGACCGGCGGCGGTAAGACGGAAGCCTATCTCGGCCTCGCTGCGTTCACCCTGGTGCTGCGCCGGCTGCGAAACAAGGGCGTGGCATCCGCCGGCGTAACTATCCTGATGCGTTACACGTTGCGCCTGCTGACCCTCGATCAGCTGGGGCGCGCGGCGGCCCTCATGTGCGCGCTGGAATTAGAGCGCGAGCAAGAGAAACGGTTGGGTGCATGGCCCTTTGAGATCGGGTTGTGGGTGGGTTCGGCGGCGACGCCCAACCGCATGGGCCAGGCGAACGATAAATCCGCCGGCGCCGACAAGACGGCGTATTCGCGCACGACGAAATTCAAGGGAAAGAGCACCAAATACAGCGCGCCGATCCCGATCGAGTCCTGTCCGTGGTGCGGGACAAAGTTCATTGCGGACAGTTGGGAGCTGTATCCCATCGGCTCGCCACAGCCCGCCGATCTGAGAGTTTCCTGCGCGAACGAAGCGTGCGAATTTTCCAGCGCCCGGAACAAAACACTGCCGATCGTCGGGGTGGACGAGCCGATTTACCGACGGCTTCCCTGTTTCCTCATCGCCACGGTCGATAAGTTCGCTGCCCTCCCGTGGACCGGTCGGGTGGGCTGCCTCTTCGGGCACGTGCAGCGTTACGACCGCGAGGGATTCTACGGCCCGTGCGACCCGAACAAGGGTCATCTTCTCCCCGGCGGCGCGCTGCTCCCGCCGGATCTTATCATTCAGGACGAGTTGCATCTGATCTCCGGTCCTCTCGGGACCATCGCAGGCATCTACGAGGTTGCTATCGAGCAGCTCTGCTCCAGACAAAAACCCGACAGCGCGGTCCGCCGTCCGAAGATCATCGCTTCGACCGCCACCGTGCGCCGTGCGGACCGGCAGATTCGTGCGCTCTTCGGCCGGGCGCAGACGGCGATTTTTCCACCTCCTGGTCCGAGCCGGATGGATTCGTTTTTCGCACGTACGACCCCGGTGGCAGCCGACACTCCAGGACGCCTTTATCTCGGCGTCGCTGCCCAAGGCCGTAGCACCAAGGTCGTGCTTCTACGCGTGGCCCGCGCCCTGCTCGCGGGCGCCCAGCGCCTTTACCACCAGCATGGAGGTCGCGTGCCTGGCAACCCGGTGGACCCGTACATGACGCTCCTCGCGTATTTCAACAGCCTGCGTGAGTTGGGAGGTAGCCGCCGCATCGCGGAGGATGAGATCAAAACCCAGCTCGAACTCTACTGGCGGAGGCGGCGTCTGGAGCCGGAGGACCGGCTGTTCTCCGCGCGCTTCATCCGCCACAGTCCGTTGGAGCTGACTTCGCGCGTCGACACGGATGAAGTGGCGGCCGCGAAGCAACAACTGGCGGCGGATTTTGCGAGCGACGAAAGGGTGGACATCGCACTCGCGACCAACATGATCTCGGTAGGTCTCGATATTTTGCGGCTTGGCCTGATGCTGGTCTTCGGCCAGCCCAAGACGAGCAGCGAATACATCCAGGCGACCAGTCGTGTCGGCCGACAAAAAGACAAGCCCGGACTGATTGTTACTCTCCTGAACATCCATCGTCCGAGAGACCGCTCGCACTATGAGCGCTTCAACATCTATCACCGAACCTTCTACCGTTCCGTCGAGGCAACTAGCGTGACTCCCTTTTCGCCCCGTGCGCTCGATCGCGCCCTGGCCGCCGCTCTGGTGGGGCTTTGTCGTCAAAGCATTGGCAAACTGACTCCAAGCGCGGGTGCGATGGCGGCGCAAACTCACCTCACGGAGTTGCAGGAATTGGTGAAAATCTTCGGCCAACGAGCGCGGGCACACGACATCGAGATCGCTAACACCGAGAAAGGATCAGAATTGGAAAGCCACGTCATCAACCGTGCGCACGCACTCCTCGCGGCTTGGGGGCGGCTGGTTCACGACCGGCTGGTTCAAGGAGCGGGGCCGCTGCCGTATCAACGATTTGAAGACCGCGTGATAGATTCCGCCCTACTGCGCGACTTCTTGGACCCGGCACTCGCACGCGCCAACGCGGACGAGCGGCGCTTCTGCGCCAATCGCTCAATGCGCGACGTGGAAGCGGCCGTCGACATCCTGCACGAAACTTCCGCCATTGGCACCAACTCATGAGCGAGCGCGCGCAACTCCGTTCCAACCAGCTCATCAACACCTTCGGTCCTGGTGCGATGGTGGACCTTCCAGATAAGTCGGTGATCATCGCCGGCCTGCACGGCTGGAGCTATCGGCCCGATCAGCCGTGCATCATCCATGAGCCACGGCTAGCAGCGAAAGTCGGGCGGCTTTTCCAGCGGCCGACCATCGAACTGCGCAGCCCCCCGCCGGCGGAAGAGTTACAGTTCCGGCAGGGACGGGTGCAACCTGCGGTCAAGGGCTACGGGTTTCCTCACTGGTTCATCGTCCAGTACGCGCAGGAAACGGCGCAGAAACATCGCCGGCGCCGACTGGTGCAAGAGAAGCAACTCGACAAGGGCCGCTTCCGCGAGCCTTTGGACGGCAACAAGGCCAAACCGGTCGTGCCGGTACGTTTCGTCCGCGCCTGTCGGAAAGGACATGTCGGCGACATCCAGTGGCGAGACTTTGTCCACGGTGGCCGCGTGCCTTGCCAGCAAGACCTCTGGATCGAAGAGCGCGGCACCAGCGGCGATCTTTCGGAGATCTGGATCGTGTGCGAATGCGGCGCGCACCGCAGCCTGCGGGATGCCGCGAAACGCGATCAATCCCCCCCTCCGCTCGGCAAGTGCAACGGCAGCCGTCCGTGGCTCAACGACATCGAATGCTCTTGCGGCGAGCCGAATTGGTTGCTCCAGCGCAACGCCAGCAATGCCTATTTTCCACGTCTTTTGCCCGTGATTTCCATTCCCGACAGCATGGAACGGGTGGAAGTGCTGGTACTAGATCTCTGGGAGAATTTTTTCCGATTCAGCGAGACCGCCGCCGACGTGGCCCGAGATCGGACGCGCCCGGATCTCACCGCACGCCTCCAGGCTTTCACCGATGATGAACTGGTGGCCGCGATCCGACGCGTGCGCGGCGGTCAGGCGGCGGTCGCCGTCTCGCGAACGGTGAAGGAGGTCGAGTTCGAGGCGCTTGCCCGGGCGCATCTTGAAAACGAAATCGACGAACCGGATGGCGATTTCTTTGCCCGCGAACTGGAGCCCGAGCGCTGGCAGGTACCGCGGCTTAACGCCTTGGAAAAGGTGGTTCTCGTTCATCGGCTGCGCGAAGTGACGGCGCTCACCGGCTTCACCCGATTCGACGCGGCGGGGCCGGACATTTCGGGAGAATTAGACGTGAACGTCCACCCGGCGCCGCTCGCCGACGCTCCCAAATGGATGCCCGCCGTGGAAAATCGGGGAGAGGGTTTCTTTCTAAAATTCGACGCGGATGCCGTGGACGCGTGGCGGACCAGCCCGGCGGTGTTGGCGCGCGAGACCGTCTTGAAAGCCGGATTTTCCGCCTGGCTCAAGGACAGAGACATTTCCGCCGGCGATTACCCGGGCGCCGCTTACGTGATGCTCCATTCGGTCGCGCATCTGCTCATGACGGCCATTTCCTTGGAATGCGGCTATCCGTCATCGTCGTTACGCGAGCGCATTTACGCCCCGGTCCCGGGGAGCACAGGACTGACCGGTTGTTACGGAATCCTGATTTACACCAGCTCCAGCGATGCCCAGGGCACCTTGGGCGGATTGGTCGAGGCCGCGCGGGAGGTCCATCGACATCTCGCTCGCGCTTGCCAGCTTGGATTGTTGTGCGCAAACGATCCGGTCTGTTCCTCGCATACGCCCGAACAGGGCGCGGTTGAGCAACTCGCTGGCAGCGCCTGCCACGGATGTTTGTACATCGCCGAGACCTCCTGCGAGCAATTTAATTGCTACCTCGACCGGAGCCTCGTCGTCCCCACCATTGAGCACCTCGGCTGCGAATTTTTCCAGGCCGCCACATGAGCGTGCGAAATGACGCCGTTTCGGTATTGCTCGGATTGCCCGCCGCGACGCTGTCGGAGTTGGGTCGTGCGCTATCCTCGGGGAGTTTAAGCCACGGTTTTTCACGACAATCGCTCCAGCCCTTTGTCGGGAATCTTGCGCCGGACATCGAAAGAGCGCTCAATAGCCTCAGAACGCCAGATTTCGGCCTCAGCGCGGCGGGTTTGTTGTGTGAAAGTCTCGCGCGCGCCTTGGCAGAACGCGACGCCGCGGAACGGCGCATCCAACTGGTCCTCAGTGGTCCCGAGGTTGCCGGAGTTCCGGTCGTGGACACGCGTACGACCGTGCTCTCGTTGTTCGAGGAGGCAACGGCCGAGGTGCTAATTTCAAGCTACGTTTTCCACGAAGCTGCCGAGTTTTTCCGCACGTTGGCGGGGAAGCACGATGCCTTGCCTGATTTTCGCGTGTGCTTTTTTGTCGATATTTCCCACCGACGCATCTTTCAAACCCAGCCGGTTTCATTAGTCACACAAGCATTCGCCGCCGAGTTCTCAAAGAAGCACTGGCCGGGACAACGCATGCCAGAACTTTGGCATGATCCTCGCGCATTCGCTTCGGGTGCTGCGGGCAGCGGCGTTCTCCATGCGAAAGTCGTGATCGTAGACCAAAAGGTTGCATTCATCACGTCTGCTAATTTTACGGGCGCGGCCCAAACCCGGAATATCGAGGCAGGCGTTCTCATCCGGCAGCCACGAATCGCTGCTAGCCTGCACAGCTATTTTTTGGGCTTAATAGCCTCAAGGCATATGTGTCAGATCCAATGGTAGATCGCGGATTAGCTTGTAGTTGGTGGAACTACTTCCGGCTGCCGGAAACGTAGAAATTGCACGGCACCGGTAAGTGGACGCGACGACACATGTGCAAGTACTTTTGGCAACGTTGGCACAGCAAGCAAGAGGCTACAACGCGCTCTGGCGGCTAGGGCTGCGGACGCAGGGCCTCTGCGTGTCCGCCAGCGGCGTTAGAGCCTAGCGGATGGCGGCGGGCACGCCCGTGCAACGCGCCCGGACCTACTGGTTCTGCGGACTGCTCGACTCGACGAGGGCCGAAGCGCTGGAACGGGGAGTCCGTCGCGGCGCGCTGTGGGCGGGTCAACCCTTTCAAACGCGCTCCATCGCTGACACCGGCTCGGGAGAAGAAGCCGCGCGCCTGGCTTCTGCCACGAACGGCGCGGTCAGATTCGAGTGGCAGATGGCCAAGTAATCCTCCGCCCGGGTCAGTCCCACGTAGAAGAGCCGTCGCTCGGCGGCCGTCGCCTCCGGTTCCGGCAAGCGCGCCGGCAGATCACCCGCCCAGAGCAGCACGACGGCGCGGTACTGTAGCCCCTTGGCCGAGTGGATGGTTTGCACCTTGATGGCGGCTCGCCCGATCTGGGTGCGCGCGGCGCGGTGATCCGGGTCGGAAAGCCACACCGTCGGTGCCAGCTTGGCCAATCCAGCCACGAAGCGCCGCAACAGCGGGGCATGCACGGCTTTCTTGCCCAACCTGGCGTAAAGGATGCCAATCTCGGCCGGAGCTAACGGCGACACTTCACGTTCCGCCCAGCGCCCGCGCAGAAGGTCACGCACCAGCTTCCAAGCCCGCCGACACTCTTCGAGCCGGTCGGTGGCATCGACAAACATCGGCGCGATGCCCGTCGAGCGGCGACACTTCTGGAGGTTCACCAGCGGAGTGCCCACCCCATCGTCCGCCGGGTCAACGGACGGCTCGTCGTTTGGGCGCGGCCGTCCGGCGAAAGGGTGTGCCACCGCGATGATCTCTTGGCTGTTGCGGTAGTTGCGGTCCAACTCAAAGCGCGCTGACACCGTGCGTCCCTGCGCCTGGATGCCCAGTTCCTTCCAGCTGACCTTGTGCTGGCGGTACAATCCCTGGTTCCCATCGCCCACGATCAAGAGGTCACCGTCCACCGGGCCCTGCATGGCGGCGAGCACACAACGGAACCACACCGGCTCGAAGTCCTGCGCCTCGTCAATCAGCACGGAGCCGTACACCTGCGCGTCGCCGCGTCCGGCTTGCAGCGCCGTCAGCAGGCGATTACCCAGGCGTTCATCATCTTCACCAGCCGACACGTCACGCACGATGCCCTGCCGAGAGGCCCATCCATCGAAGTGGAACACGCTCACGCACGGCGCGCAATCCGCTAGCGCCACGCGCAGGTACGCCGCGAGCACCACGTTGTAGCAGAGCACCAGCACCCGTTTCTTTTCCGCTTCGCCCTGCGCTCCCATGGCGAGTAGCCGCGCACGGGCAATCAAGAGCACCGTCTTGCCGCTGCCGGCCACCCCGAAAACCAGCCGATGTCCGCCGCCGATCTGGCGTGCGTGACGCTCCTGCTGCAAATCAAGCACCTTTAGTTCGGCGGTAGTTGGTACGTCGGCTGCGGTAGCTGTTTCGTTCTGTGCGGAGAACCCCGGCAATACGGGAGTAAGAACGATCTCCGGATGGATGATGGCGCGGAGCGCTTTGACTTGAGCCTCCGTCAGAGATTGGAATGACCAAGTTGGATCGAAGCAGGCAGCCAAATGCGCCAGGATCTCCTCGGGACCTGCTTTCTCCAGCAGCAGCAACGCCTTACGCGGGAGCACGCGTTGCGAGGGGAACACTTCGGTAAGATTCCCTGCCGGGTGCTCTTTGAGTTCGTCGACCGTGATGTTGGAGAGGATGGCAACGTGGCTGAAAGGAAAGCAGAAAGTCCCTTGGTGTAATCCCCTGGTTTGGAGCAGACTCCTAGCGTAGCGGTGTTCACGGCAACGATTCATCAGCCGGAACATGTAGTCGCGCGCCTGACGCACTGGGTGGGTACGGCGGGTGACGGTATCGACCCCACCGACGCGGGAGGGTTCGCGCAGCAGCACCGACTGGCTGTCCGCTCCCACGATGTCCTCCGCCCGCCAGCCTTTCAGTTCGATGGTGAGCACGCCCAAACTCGGCGCGATCACGATGAAGTCCGGGTATCGGTTGGCCACGACGGGTTCAAAATAGACCAAACAGTCTGCCGGCAGACGGGCCAGGGCGCGGTAGAGCCTGCGTTCGCTTGAGGTGACGCGTGCAGGCAGGCGATCGGGGATCAGTTCAGCCATAAGGGTAACCCTTGCTCGTGCGAGCTACCCTCGTGCCAAGTGCCAGAGACTTGCGGGTGAGTTGGTTGTCCTGCTCATGTTTGGCTCAACATGACCTGGGAAGAACTCACGGCTTTGCTCTCCTCGCTGGCGCGGGAGCACGGCACCGAAGCAAAGGTAGTTCCCCTCGAAGGATTGGAGGCGGTCTTTCTCCATCTTGCGCCCGTCGCGTGGTTTTCCTCGATGAAGTTTGTGGGTGCTTTGAACATCGGCGTGTACCAAGGCGACGAAAATCGTCTGGTTGGCACTGAGCAAATTCCCTTGGCCGAATTGACGCCGGAGTTCGTGCGTGAACGGGTAGAGAAAGCCGCCGCCGAGCAGTTCACCCTGTCGCTTGATCCAGAAGCCGTCAGAGATTTTCTTGAGCGGTTCCCAAGACCGCAGATGCGGGATATGGAAGGCGCGGGCTGCATGGAAGGCGCGGGCTGAACGGGGGCGAGCCGGGGAAAGGCTTTTCCCCGCGCGGGAGCCGCAACGTCTCCCGCTCCCCATTCGAGCGGGGACACCCCGCAACGCCCCGGGGAGCCGCCGCGCACGGCGGAGGAAGTTTACGCCATGGAAAATGTCAGCTTGCCACCAATCAGGTGTCTTTAACCGAGTCCGGTTTAACGGACACCTCCGCCGGATAGCCGTGCTTCTTTAGCCACAAGGCAAAGGCTTCGACGGCCACTTCACGCAAATTGGCTGCTTTCACGTTGGTCAACCATTCGTGCCACGCCTTCGGGAGATAGACTTCCACAGGAACCTCTTCCCCTTCCCTCTTGGCGTCCCGGTAACGCTGCACCCTGAGTCTATTTTGGGTAATAGAATCGTGAGGCGAAGTCTTTGGCCGACCTCGTTTGCCTCTCGCGGCACCCTCCGCCGCAACCGACTCATCGGCAGGAGAAACCGCAGCGATTTTCCCGTCTTTTACTCCCCTTTTTTGTTGATTATTCATTACTAGTAATGTACATTTGAATCGTTGGCGGGGAGTCCGTCAGCAAAGCAAAAACCTGATTCCGAAAGGCTGCATAATCCGATATGAGAAACACCAACTTACTCCTGCATTGCGGAGCCGCCAAAGTCGAGCGCGATTGGCTCGCCTTGATGGCCGCGCCCCGTTCGACCGACACCTGGTTTCCCATCCCCCACGAGCGGCTCATCCGCGAGGTAGAATCCGCGTTGGAACGGGCAGGGATGCGCGTCGTCAACCAGGCGCACGGCTTGAGTCCCGACGCCTGCCGCTACTTCGGCCTCTTGCAGGTCGCACCCGTCAACCTGAGTTGGACCACCCCGCAGCCGCCGACGCAGGATTACACCTACGTGCTTGGCCTGCGCAACAGCCACGACAAGCGTTTTCCCGCCGCGTTGGTTCTGGGCAGCCAAGTGTTCGTGTGCGACAACCTCGCCTTTTCCGGCGAGATCAAGATTGCCCGCAAGCACACCCGGTTCATCGAGCGCGATTTGCCCGTGCTCATCGCTCAAGGCACCGGCCAGTTGGCCGAACGCTGGCACCAGCAGGACGAGCGGTTCGCCGCCTACAAGCAGACGGAACTCTCTCCCGGCGAGGCGCACGACCTCATCATCCGCGCGATGGACGGGCACGCCTTCACACCCAAGCAGATGCCCGACGTGCTGACCCAGTGGCGGACCCCGGACCACCCGGAGTTTGCCAAGTCGCGCACGGTTTGGCGGCTGTTCAACGCCGTCACCGAAGCCATCAAAGGCAG
>CAXTMD010000011.1:14000-26172 GCA_964245035.1 uncultured Chthoniobacterales bacterium | reverse complement strand
CACTCCGGCGGCGGCAGTACCAGGGGCACGACGTTGCCCTCGCGCTCCAGCACCCCGGGCTGGCCCACCCACACCAGCTTCTGAGGAGCCAGGAACTCCCCTTCCGTGCTCCCGGCCACGCGCTTGGTCAACACCAGGTCCAGTTCACCGGCGCGCAGTTGAGGCAGCAGGTTGGCGCTGGTGCCCGTGCTGACGAAGAGCTCAAAGCGGGCGTGCTGGCGGCGCAGGCGGCCGAGGATCTCGGGCAGAGCGGTCAGGTTGAAGTCGTCGATGATGCCCAGGCGCACCGAGCCTGCCAACGGCGGCTGGGCGAACTGGCGGCGGGCGCGGCCGACCGTTTCCAGGAGTTCTCGCGCGTAGCCGAGCAGGGCCTCGCCGTCCCGGGTCAGCTCCACCGCGCCGGGCAGCCGCTGGAAGAGCAGACGGCCGATTTCCTCTTCCAGGCGGCGCACCTGCGTGCTGACGGAGGACTGGGCGGTGTGCAGACGCGCGGCGGCGCGGGTGAAGCTGCGGCTTTCCGCCACGGCGACAAAGGCGCGCAGCCGTTCGGGGTCGAGGAAATCCAGGTCCAGCATCGCGCCCTTCTAAGGCCAGCCGTCAATCCAGGCAACCGCGGGAAGTCGGACGCCTCGTTGCTTTGGCGGCAGCCGTTGGTGGCCGCAGACGCTGCCGGGCAGGCTTCCACCACCAGCGGCGCGAGGCGGCATCGGCTTTCACGATGGCCGCCATCGACACAAAATATTGGTGTGAGACCGTTTGTCGCTGTCCGTTGGGTGACTTGGTCCGCCCTGCTGATCAGCCTCCGTGTGTGGACGGCGTGCCGCGTTCACCTTGGCTACCATGTCTCTGCTCACCCACCTGTTCGGCAAGAACTCTCCCATGACCACCACGACCGTTGACGTGCACACCCACTTCATCCCGCAATCCTACATCGACGCTTTGCAGGGCGTCGGCGTCTCGGCCAAGGAGGTCGGCTTTCCGCTGGACCCCTGGGACAAGGCGCAGCGGCTGGAGGTCATGGAGCAAAACGGCATCGCCACCGAGATCATCTCGCTCTCCTCGCCCGGGCTGCGCTACTTCCCGGGCGCGGAGGCGGTGCGGCTCTGCCACGGCTTCAACGACGAACTGGCCGAGTTGATGCGCGACCAACCCAAGCGGTTCGGCGGCCTGGCCACCCTGCCCTTGCCCAACGTGGACGCCTCCTTGGCCGAGATCGCCCGCGCTTGCGACGAGCTGAAGCTGGACGGCATCATCCTGATGACCAACTACGACAGCCTGTACCCGGGCGACCCGAAGTTCGCTCCCGTCTTGGAGGAACTCAACCGGCGCGAAGCCGTTGTCTTCCTGCACCCGACCGAAACGGTGGGCAACGCGCACCTGACCTTCGGCTATCCCGCGCCCATGGTCGAGTACCCGGCGGAGACCACGCGCACGGTCGTCAACCTGCTGGACACGGAGACGATCACCCACTATCCGAAAATTCGCTGGATCGTCTCGCACGGCGGGGGCACGCTGCCCCTGCTCATGAACCGACTGGAGAAGATCTTTTCGTGGAAGCGCCACCCGGACAAAGAACAGGCCGCCAAGCAGGTGGCCGAGCAGGTGGCCAGCATCTACTGGGACATGGCGATCGTCTGCTACGAAGCGCCGCTGCTGGCCATCCAGGCATCCCATCCCGCCGACAAGCTAGTGTCGGCCTTTGATCTGCCCTACTTTCCCCTGGACCAGGTCGCGGTGGCCAAGGAGAACTTGGCCAAGTTCAAGGGCTTTACCGACGACGAGAAGCAGGCCATCGATCACGGCACCGCCCACCGGCTCTTTCCCCGCGTTGCCCAAGCCAACGCCAAATAGACTTCCATTCTGACGCCCACGTCCAAATATAGCCCGAAGGCAATGGGCACCTGTTCGGCGACGAGTAGACTCGTGTCGTGGTAACTCCATCGGGGAGCAAAAAACCTCGGCACTTTCTCTAGGCGCAGCTATCTCTGGCGGTCTTCCTCGGCACGCCATCCCGCCCCTTTATCGTTCCCGGGCGGGATGGCACTCGGGGTCTCGTCAGTGGCTGGCCGCGTCGTCGGCTTCCAGGTACTTGAACATCGGCGTGGTGGCCGGGTCGAGGCCGAGCTTGGTCGCCTCTCCCACGTACCAGTCCTTCTGCTCCGGGTTGGTGTAGGGGTTCATCTGCTCCGCGAAGTCCGAGAAGCCTTTGACTTCCTCGGGTGTTTTCGGCTGGCCGTGGCCGTCCAGGTAGGCGGCGAGGCCCTGGTCGTCCGCCCCGCCGACGATGACCTGCTTGATCTCGTCGTAGGGGATGCCCTTCCAGTCGAGCAGTGCGTGGTCGAGCGGGCAACCGGTGTGGTACTCGCCGACGTTGCCGCCCAGGAACTGGGCGCGGGCTTTGTCGGCCAGACGGGCGAGGATGACGTACCTGCGCACCACGCCCGAGGGGTTCAACATCCTCTTCGTCCAGGCGCGCGACCACCTCAAGATCATGCGCAATGCCGTCGTGGGTCTGGACGAGCCACGCCGGGAAGCCGACCACAAACCCAAGGCGCACGCCATGAGCCTGATCTTGGAGAAGTGGCATGAATCCGTCGTCGGGCCACGCTGGCACGAACAATCCCTCCACATGCACATCGACTGCCGCTACGAGGGGCCGCTGACGGAGTGCTGCCTGGAGAGCGCCGCCATCGACCGCATCTTTTGGAACCTGGTCAGCAACGCGGCTCGCCACGCGGAAGGCAACCGCTTGGAGATGGTGATTTTCCCCGTGCCCGATCTGCTGGGCGACTGCCTGCGCTTCGTGCTCTCCAACGAGGTCAGCGCGGCGGACGCGGTCCGGCTGCGGGGTCCCGTCCAGTCCTGCGACGCGAACAGCACCCATCTCGGGACGGGCGAGAGCCTGTTCGCCTTATTCGAGCCAGAAAGATCGCGGGGCGAGTCCAGCCTCGGGTTGACGGTGGTAGCTGACTTCGTGGCGGGGGCGTTCGGGCTGCGCGACCGCGCCGAGGCTCTGCGCGAACGTTACGTGGGCGCGATCCTCGACGGTCAAACCTTTCGGGTGTGGTTCCACTGGCCGAGGGCGCACTTGGATCAGCCGCAGAAGCTCGACGACTTCCACCAGCCCGAACAAAGCCTGAGCGAGCCTTGAATCTAAACCGGGTTGTTTTAACTCCGCCCGCCGTCTACATCCTCCTTGAATAGCGCTCCGGGCTGACCCGCCGACGGCAGAGGACGTTTTACTCTCGTCTTTTGGGGGTGGGCAGCCGGTATGGTGAAAGTCCGCTGTCCTCCAAAGACGCAACCGACGCTTCCATCGACACGGCCAGCTAGGGCAACGCCGCACCAGCCGGAGGGCTGCCGGCCGTCACGCCGGACGTGGTCGAGCAAGAACTCGGCGAGCAGCCAGACAACATCGTGCCCACACGCGGCTACCGGTTGGCACCCACGGCCCGCACTCCACCGCCATCGTGCCCTCGGGAGCGGACGGCGACGGGGTCGTCGGCATCAAGCGCGTCAAGGAACGCGGCGGGCTGACCATCGCCCAGGACCCTGACGAGGGCATGCTCACGTGCATCTGAAAGCCGGCGATGACGGAATTCACATCCGCGAACGTCTTTCGGCGTTCAGGTGTTTTCTTGGTCGAGACGACGAAAGCAGATTCAAAGCGGATCATCGCTGCGAATAGGCAGCATCTGTCCAGCATCCACGGTGGAGCTTTCTATCAGAGAAGTGCTGCAAAGGACCTCGTCACTCAACCGTTCCCTTCATGACTCACCTCGATTTCCTTGAGCTTTGGAATGGCGCGGAGTGCACCGTCGCCGGGACATGGGAGTTACCGAACGCAGGCACGGTGAACCTGGAGAGGTTCGACGTCTGTGCATCGAAGCTCACCTCTCGCGCTCTGAAAGTTGCTCCCGGTGGCCTGTCAGGAACCATGTCCGATCTTCATCGAGTCGCGCCGACCGGTGACCGATCGGCTGCCCTTCTGTCCTCTTGGCAACCGACATCAAGCCACCTACTCCACGCGCACGCGCCACTGCAGGCGACGCTCTAGGACGACACTGTGCCCAAAATTCCCATGCTTGGCAAAGTCACGCTCGTCGTCATCTTCAATCATCGCTACGACCGGAACATCGCGGTCTTGGAGCGACTCTACCGGGACCGCTTCTCCTCCGTCTACTATTTGGTGCCATTTTACGATGGCGATCATCCAAACGTCATCCCTGTTTACGAGAACTCCTACCGGTACCAAGGATACATCGCCCAAGGGTTCCGATCTTACTTTAACGACGCTTCTCAGCATTATCTCTTCGTCGCGGACGATCTGTTGTTGCATCCAAACATCGATGAGAACAACTACCAGGAACACTTCGGTCTTGATCAGGAGACGAGCTTTGTCCCCGAGCCTTTTGAGGCCCATAGTCTGCACAACAACGAAACACTGCGATTTGAGGCGTATCGGCACAGGGGAGAAGAGAAGTTCTACTGGTGGCGGCTGATCGACTTGGCGAGCTACCGGCACCGGGTGGCAGGACTGGAAAACGCCGCCGAGATGCCGACGTACCACGAGGCGAGGATGCTTCTGGAGGAACATGGATACACCACGCGTCCTCTGAAATTCACAGATCTCTATGGACCCTTCCCTCCTGCTACCGAGATGGGTCAACGTTGGAGACGCGCTTGGCGTCACTTCAAATGGCTGCGCCACTACCGGACGGAGTACCGGATTGACTACCCGGCAGTTGCGTCCTTTTCGGACGTGGTGATCGTCTCGAAACAAGCTATCAGGAAATTCGCTCACTATTGCGGAGTATTTGCCGCCAATGGGCTTTTCGTCGAATTTGCCGTCCCGACGGCTTTGCTGCTTGCTTCCCGTCGCGTCGTCACCGAGCCGATGCTCAAAAAGCGCGGCTGCATTTACTGGTCCTACACGGAAGCCGAAGCGAAAAACTACGCGCAAGCCATGGAACCATTCGGCCACGAGTTGCACCGGCTGATGGAAAACTTTCCCGCGGATAAACTGTACATCCATCCGGTCAAGCTTTCCCGTTGGAAAACATGACGCGCCCTCATTTTTCGGTTTCCCTGATCCAGTCGATGGCGGCGCGCAGAAGTTCCGGCGAGGAGGTTAGCCGGAGTTTTTTCTTGATGTGCGCGCGGTAGGATTCCACCGTCTTCATGCTGAGGTGCATCTCCTTGGCGATTTCGCGTGTGCCCCGCGCGCCGCCGAGGAGGCGAAAGACTTCCAATTCCCGGTTGCTGAGCAGATCGGCTGCGCTGCCCAGGATGGAAGGTTCGCGTCCGCCTTGCAGTGCCTTGCTCAAGATGCGTGCATACATGGCTTCGTTGAGCGAGAAGCAGCCATCCAGCACCCGGCGGATCGCGTTGATCACCTCCTTGGGTCCCTCCTGCTTCATCAAGTATCCGCGGGCACCACCATTGAGCGCGCGTTCGGCATAAGATCGTTCGTCGTGCATTGAGAACACCAGCACGGGCATTTTGGGCCAGTGGGTCTTCAAATCTTTGAGCAGGTCGATCCCACTCAAACCGCGCAGCGAGATGTCTACAATCGCCAAGTCAAACTCGGCGGCGCGGAGATGGGCCAGCGCTTCTGACGCGCCGGCAGCGGACGCCGCCACGCGGAGATCTTGCTCGACCTCGATCATCTGCGTCAGGCCATGGCGTGTCACCGGATGGTCATCGACGATGAGCAGATGGTAAACCTTCGCCGGAAACAAGCCGTTCGATAATTTCATCGTCGGAAAAGCAGGTGAAACCCTCAGCAAAACGCACGATCTCCAAACCTTTGGAACAAACAGCAAGCCGAATCGTGATCAGGCCACTGGCCGGATTGCGTTTTCTCCGAGAAGCTCAGCTTTTGGCGCGTTTCGTCCTGAAGTAATCCCTGATTTCAGCTTCGGAGAGTTGCGGATGGTTCTTGATGGAATGAATGACGCTGTACTGACGCGCATTCAATTCCTCCGGCAAAAAGGGTAAACCGGTGTATTCAATTCCAAAGATTTCTCCGGTGGCGGCGTGGCCGGCGAGATCCCAGCCGGCCGCTTTCGCGTAAGCGGCCACGACCACGTCCTCGCCCACCAAGCTGGGCCGCCAGAACTCGGGAGCGCTGAGCAGACCATGGCGCTGCATGTCGCGCACGGTGTTCCCGCGCAGGAGATACGCGCCGCCCAGGCAATGTTCACCCCAGGCGTACCCGTTCGCGCGGGCGCGGCGGAGGATGCGCCGCTGCCGGCCGAAATTGTTGAACATCTGCCAGCGGAGCCGGCGCCTTCCAGTCGGCGTACGCGCGGTGCCGATCGGTAAAGCGTAGTTCAGCATCGCGCGATTCCAGGGCCAGAACGAACGTGGTTCCCCCGAACAGTGGCGGTCGTACAGACCGATCAAGCCGACATTCGGATGATCGCTGAAGAACTGGTCCGCCTTGTCCGCAAACGGCCCGATCACCAGAGCATCCGTGTCGATCTTGAGCACCATGGAAGCATCGGGTTCGCAGGTCGCGATTCGGTCCAATCCGAGCAGGATGCCTTCGGCCAGCCCGCCCCAAACCCCTTGGCCTTCCCCTTTCCTTGGATGATGGATGCTGTACGCACGCAAACCCATCGGCAAAGAAAATTGCTCCCACGAAAGACGTGGTTCCAAAGCATCGTCGATGAAGACGAGTGACTTCACCGACGGCTCCCAAAAAAACAGGCCGTCCAAGAAGTCTCGTAAGCGACCTATTTCGGTCGTACCCGGCCCGATGCTCATCAAAAGAACGACACGTCCCATGCCAAGTAGTCTAAGTGTAAACGACGCCGACCGATCAGTGATAAAATGTTGCAGCTATCTATTCGTGGCTCAGACGGAAAAGGATTGGTCGCTTAGCGTTGTTACACTCGTTCCGACTAAGCGCGCAGCAGCACGGATATCGCTTCCAAAAGTGTTCAGAGTATAACCACAATGGTTTCGATCGTCCCGCCGGAGTACGCGCTCAGCATTGCGACGAAAGAAATTTCAGGGGAAACATTACCCCGCCATAACCCAAACCACTATGTGCGTATAAATCATTCGTATAAAGCATTATATGCTCATAAAAAATGTTGAATCCATTCTATTTCTTTGATCGGATGAATAGACATCTAGCCCAAATACACTCGACCGAAAACAACCCGGCGATTATGACCCCACGAAGTCAGAACCGCTGAACAATTCAGGGAACTCACGCGAAGGAAGGACTTGGAAGTCTGTGTCAGAACCATCGCCGATAATCTGCTTGGAAGCCGACAGAAAACGGGATCGCCCGTCCAATGTGGTCGATCTATCGATGTCTACTCTTACCGCCAGAAAAAACTCGAGGCATGCCGTGATCCACGACGTACCTCTGACAGAAGAAACCGAGATCAAGGTGGCCATCGTGCACGACTGGCTGCCGGTGCGCGCCGGTGCGGAGCGGGTGTTGGAAGAGATCATCAACGTCTTTCCGCAGGCCGACCTCTTCGCCATGATCGACCTGATCCCGGAAGATCAGCGTGGATTTCTGCAGCACAAGAAAGTGGCGACTTCATTCGTCCAGGCGCTTCCGACATGGCTGCGCAACCGCTACCGCGCCTTTCTCCCGCTGATGGCGTGCGCCGTCGAGCAGTTTGACTTGGGCAAGTACGATTTGATCATCTCGAGCAGCTACGCGGTGGCCAAAGGCGTTCTCACCGGACCGAACCAACTTCACATCTGCTATTGCCACTCACCCATGCGCTATGCTTGGGACCTGCAGCACCAGTATCTGCGCGAGTCGAAAATCACCACCAGCTACAAGGGCCTGCTCGCCCGGATCGTCCTGCACTACCTACGCATGTGGGACGGGATCAACCAGCAGCGGGTGGACCATTTCATCACGAACTCCCGGTTCGTGCAAAAGCGGATCGCCAAGTTCTACCGCCGCCCGTCCACAGTCGTTTACCCGCCCGTGGACTCCGAGAGGTTCGCCCTTTCCAGAAAGAAGGGAAACTACTATCTGACCGCCTCGCGTCTGGTGCCTTACAAGATGATCGGGATGATCGTCGAGGCGTTTGCCAAGATGCCGGAGCGTGAGTTGCGGGTGGTGGGAAACGGTCCCGAGTTCCAGAACATTTTCAAGCGGGCGACGCCCAACGTGAAGATGCTCAACTATCAACCCGACAATGTACTCGTCCGGGAGATGCAAGGAGCCAAGGCGTTCATCTTCGCGGCGGAGGAGGATTTTGGCATCCTGCCGGTGGAAGCGCAAGCCTGCGGCACTCCCGTCATCGCTTATGGCCGCGGCGGAGTGCGCGAGACGGTCATCCCGGGCCAGACCGGCCTCTTCTTTGACGAGCAAACACCGGAGTCCCTGTGCGCATGCGTGGAAGAGTTCGAGTCGGGCCAGCACCGGTTCGATCCGCAGACTATCCGTACCCACGCCGAGAAATTTTCTAGCCACATCTTCCGCACCCGCTTCGAACACGAGGTGACCCAACGGTGGCAGGAATTCGCCGACCGAGAGGCAGCGTCTCGCTAGACCTGCGAGGCCATGTTTTCGGAAATGCTCATGCGAAGATTCTCTCTCTCGTTTGGTGCGCGGCTGGCGTTTGCCTTGGTGCTCCTTGCATGGCTGCCGCGAGCAGTTGTCACGGGCCAGACTCCGGAGCCTACCGCTACTCCGGGGCAAGCCGATCCCCTGCCAACCCCGGCCCTACCGGAACAGGACGGCGCGCCGACGGCGGTAGAACCTGAGCTGGTCCCCGCAGAGCCTCTGCCGGCCGAAAGCACCAGCGAACGCAGGGTCTCGGCGCTGCCGGCCACCTCGTCGCCGGTTCAAAATCCGCAGAAAGAATTTGGCCCGACTGTCGCCCAGATCGCCGGATTGACGAACGAGCCGCCTCCCGCCTCCAATGCCACAACCGCAACGCCTGCCCCACCCCCTGCTCGTGCCGACAGCCTAGTCAAACAAACGCTCGTTGATCCGTTGGCAGCCACCGCCTTGGGTCAGGCACAGAGCAACGATGACATGCTCTTCACTGGCTTGGGCAGCATGCCCCGTCCGTTGACCTCGCCTTACCTTTACTCCGACCTGAACGCACCGGCGGGAGGTTTCCGCCGGGGCGACCTCAGCCTCAACACCTCCGTGAGCCTCGGCTTCAATTTCCTGACTTCCCATGGCGATCAGCCGGGCAGTTCAAACACGCAGTTCTTTGCCACGATCTCCCCCGAAGTCGATCTCGCCCTCGGTGAGCCGGCCACGGGACGGGTGCTCACGTTGCAGTACTTCGGCAGCCTGGTCGCCGGCGACACCGACGGCCGCCAGAGCCCCTACGATCAGTCGTTCGCCCTGCGCGGCGTTTTCACCCTCCAGAAATTGACTTTGGGCGTCGGCTTGCAGGTCACCGAGTTCTCTGGCGGCGACCGCGACTTCGGGGGGCGCAGCGTGGACCGTGGCTTGGTGAGCCTGGCGTTGACTAGCAACTATCAATACAGCGAAAAAACCAGCTTTGAGTCCGATCTGACGGTGCCGGTCCGCATCTTCCAGTTCGGCGACGACTCCGCTGGCGTCAGCAGCACCAACTTCTTGAACTACGCCTACAGCCCCATCACCACCGTCGGAGTTGGTTTCGCGGTCGGCGCGCTGACAGTGGAGAACAACGCGACGCAGGTGTACGAACAGTTGTTGACGCACGTCGTGCACAACGGCGGCCCTCTGGTGGTGGACGGGTCGCTCGGCGTCGAGTTCCGAAACACGGGACACCGCGAGGAGATCAACCCTATCTTGGGTCTCGGAGTGACTTGGGCGTTCCGCGAAGGCACGAGCCTTGCCCTGACCAGCGAGCGGCGCGTGTTCAACTCGGCGGCAGACTCCGGCGACAACTACGTGGGCAGCGACGTGGCGCTGACGCTGTCGCAGCGGTTGGGTGACCGGGTGCAAGCCACCGCTTCCGTCGGCTACGAAAACGCTTCCTACGACAATGCCAGCGGTCGCGCCAACAACGCCTCCTCCAACCGGGAAGACAATTACGTCGTGGTGCAAGGCGGCGTCGTGGCCAAACTCGGCCGCCGTTGGTCCGCTTCCCTGCTGGGCACTTATGGCAACAACCAGTCGAGCGGCAACGCCGTCCGTTACTACCACACACTTCTGCAAGTCACCTTTGCCTACTGAAATGCGCCGTCTTTTACTTACCGCGCTGGGCGCGCTGCTCCTTCTCGCCTGCCCTTGGGCGGGTCGGGGGCAGGCGCCCAGCCGAAGTTCCATCGAGTCGCCAGCGAGTCCGGCGGCCGTCCAGCCTCCGGCCAACTACCAGCTCGCGGGCGGCGACACCGTCCTCATCCGCGTGTTCCGGGAACCGGACCTGGACACGCAGCAACGTCTCTCGCGGGACGGCACGATCAATCTTCCGCTGCTTGGCATCGTCAAGCTGGCCGGCAAGACGACCAACGAGGCGTCGGCGATGATCGTCGGGCTCCTCGCGCCGGATTACATTCTGCACCCGCAAGTGTCCGTGACGATCGCCGCCTACAACAAACAGCAGTTCACGGTGCTCGGACAGGTCAACAATCCCGGGACGTACACGCTGCCCGAAGAGCAGCAAAACGTGGACATCCTCGACGCCGTGGCCCGCGCGGGCGGCTTCACACGCTTAGCCAAGCTTTCGGAGGTCATTGTGCGACGCACCGCAGGGGGCCGCGAGGAAACCTTCAACGTCGATGTCAACCGCATGATGCGCGACAAGACCACGCCGCGGTTTGTCATCCAACCCAACGACTCGATCAGCGTGCCCGAACGCTTCTTCTAAGCATGGCATCCACGCACTCCATTGCTCCTCCCGACTTCGACGAAGACGGCCAGCGTTCCCAGGACCTCCGGGAACTAGCGCACCGTTTGTTGCGCTACCTGTGGTTGATCGCGCTGGTGGCCGGGTTGACCGCCTCGGCGGCTTGGGCGTACACCCGCCGCCAGCCGGATCTCTATCGCTCCACGGCGGTGCTGGAAATCCAGACGCGCGACGATAAATCGATCACGGCTCAAAACGACTTGGAACTAAAGGACCCGGACGCGGTAGAGACCATCATCGCCAATTTCCGCAACCGTTCGCTGATGGAGCGTGTGAGCCGGGCGTTGAAACTTTCCACGAGCGCCGACTTTCTCGGGTACGCACCGGCGCAACCTGTTTCTGAGGAGACCGTCACCAATTTGTTGCTGGCCGGTTCCAGCGCGGCTCTGCGCCCGCGCACCCGGCTCGTGGACGTGTCGTTCGATCACCGCAGCCCGGCCGTCGCACGGCTCGTCGCCAACGCCCTGGTAAACGAATTCGTCGCCCAGGCCAAGGAGCAGCGCTCGCGAGCGCTCGAAGAGCAGACCGCCGCGCTCGCTAAGAAGTACGAGGAATTGAAGAACAACCTCCGTGTCTCGGAGCAGAAGCTTCAGGATTACCGCAACGGGTTGAAGTCGGATTCGTTGGAATCGGTCTCCGTGGAGGATCGTCGCAACTACGTCGAGGACAAGCTCCGCGGATTGAACGCCGACCTGACTGCCGCCAAGGCCGAGCGGTTGGCGCTGGAATCAGACGCGGACCTCGTCCGGCGCGCCGGCGACGATCCGAAGGGGCTGCTGGCGGTTGCCAGCGTGGCACAAGACGCGCCCGTGGCGGCGGCGCAGGCGCAAGTCTCCCGCCTCGACACGGAACTCGCCGCCATGCGGCAACGCTACGGTCCAAAGTGGCCGCCGCTCATCGAGAAAAACGCGCAAGCCGACGGCGCTCACCGCACCCTGAGCGATACAGTGCGCGGCGCGCCGGGCCGGCTGGACGTGCGCCTGCGTGCGGCCGGCGTCAAGGAAGACGGCTTGCAGCACGCGGTGACCGATCAGGAAAAAGCGTTGCTCGCCCTGGAAGGAAAGCTGATTCCCTACCGTGCCTTGCAGCGGGAGTACGAGTCCGACCGCGTGCTGGTGGAATCGGTGCTGCAAAGGCTGAAGGAAAGCACGCTGTCACTCGGTGTGGCGCAGGAGGGAAATTTCCAGGTGGTCGAACCGGCCGTGCAGGCATCCTCGCTGGCCAGCCGGCGTTGGTACATCGTCCTCGGCGCGCTCGTCGGCGGCGCGTTGCTGACGGCGGGCGTGGTCGCTGGCTTGAGCGTGACGCTTGAGGGTTGCCCTTCTGCCTTC
>CAXTMD010000011.1:8068-13990 GCA_964245035.1 uncultured Chthoniobacterales bacterium | reverse complement strand
CGCTGGCTTGCACCTGCTCGATTCCTCGGTCCGCACCGTGGACACGGCCGAGCGGCTGCTCGGGCTGCCCGTGCTCTCAACCGTGCCGACCATCCCCGGAAGGAACGGCGCGAACCGGACGCTGGCACTGCTCCACGCGCCGGGCGAGGTGACGGCGGAGAGTTTTCGCACGCTGCGCTCCGCGCTGACCCACCTCGGTCCCAGGGACGAGCAGCGGGTGATTCTTTTCACCAGCGCGTTGCCGGGTGAAGGCAAGAGCCTCGTCGCAGTCAACGCCGCCATCGCGTTCGCGCAGCAAGGGCTCAAAACGCTGCTCGTGGAAGCCGACCTGCGGCGGTCCTCCCCCGTGAGCAAACTCTTGGAGATGGGGAATGATCTGCCCGGCATCGGCGACCATGTCGCCGGTCAAACACCCCCGGTGGTCCCCACCCCGGTCCCACGCTTGTCGCTGCTGTCGTCGGGCACCCGCGTGGCGATGCCGTCGGAGCTTCTGTCGAGCGCCGAGTTTGCCAGCCTTGTGACGTGGACCAAGGAAAACTTCGACCGAGTCGTCATTGATTCCGCGCCCGTCAACGTGGTCAGCGACACCCTGAACATCGTGGCCTGCGCTTCCGTGGTCTGCCTGGTGGTGCATTGCAGCTCCACGCCGCGCAAGGTCGTTCTGCGGGCGGTCGAGTTGCTGCGCCGTGCCGGCTCAAAGCCCAGCGGACTCGTCCTCAACCGCATGCCGAAATGGAATGGTGTCGGTTACCACCACGACTACTCCGGACGCACCGCCTACGGGGACCCGGAGAGCTACCGCGTGCCCACGTCGCGGAACGGTTCGCACGAGGCGGAACTGGCGTCTGTCGGCGCGGCGGAGCGTCGTTGAAGCAATAACCCGGGTCACACTTTTGCCAGGATGAATGCCGTCAGCCACTTGACCGACTTGTCCCGCGCTCCGAGCGCCGCCGCAGGTACGGGGCCAGTTCCCACGTTGATCATGCGTCCAAATCGGGGTTGGTCCCGGTTGGACGTGCGCGAGGTCTGGCGGTTCCGGGAATTATTGTGGACCCTCACCGCACGCGACCTGAAGCTGCGCTACAAGCAGACAGCCCTGGGCATCGTCTGGGTCGTTTTGCAACCAATAGCGGCGGCGGGCGTGTTCTCGTTCGTGTTCGGGGTCGTGGCGAAGATGCCGGGCGGCGGCGTGCCTTATTTTCTTTTGTCTTACGTCGGCTTGCTGGGCTGGAATCTTTTCAGCAGCACCGCCGCCAAGGCGAGCGGCAGCCTAACCGGCAATGCCCAACTCATTTCCAAGGTTTACTTCCCGCGCCTGATCCTGCCGCTGAGCGCCGTCCCGTCGGTGATGGTCGACTTCGCCGTCGCTACGGCGATGTTAGCCGTGATGTTAGTCGTTCGCGGCATCGTCCCGCCTCCGACGGTTTTGTTGCTGCCGGTGTGGATGGGCATCTTGCTCGCGCAAGCGCTTGGGCTGGGCCTGATGACGACGGCGCTCTCGGTCTCGTACCGGGACGTGCAGTACATCCTGCCGGTGTTGCTGCAGATCCTGCTCTACGCCGGTCCGGCGGCTTACCCGGCCTCGGCGGTGCCGGAACGTTGGCGCACAGCGTTTTACCTCAACCCGGTCAGCGCACCGCTGGAAGCGTTCCGCGCGTCGCTGCTCGGCACCGCCTTCCCGGGCGCGGCGGCGTTGTGGTCCGCGGTCGGGGTGTCAGCGGGAATGCTCCTCGGAGGCCTGTATCTCTTCAAGCGCATGGAAAGGAGGTTTGCCGATGTCATCTGACGCTCCTGCCATCTCCGTGCGCGGACTGGGCAAGTCCTACACGATCTCGCACCAAGGTCAGACGCACTCCACCCTGGCCGAAACGCTGCTGCACAAAGCGAGGAATCCTTTCCAGCGCGAGTGCAAGGAGACGTTCTGGGCCTTGCGCGACGTGGATTTTGACCTCTGCCAGGGTGAGGTCGTCGGCATCATCGGCCGCAACGGCGCGGGCAAGAGCACGCTGTTGAAAATCCTCAGCCGCATCACAGATCTGACCGAGGGCGAGGTCGCCGTTTACGGACGCATCGGCAGCCTGCTGGAGGTCGGCACCGGCTTTCATCCAGAGCTGACCGGGCGCGAGAACATCTTCCTCAACGGTGCCATCCTAGGCATGAGCAAGCACGACATCCGGCGGCACTTCGACGCCATCGTGGATTTCGCCGGGGTGGCGACTTTTTTGGATACGCCGGTTAAACGCTACAGCTCGGGCATGTACGTGCGCCTTGCCTTTGCCGTGGCCGCGCATTTGCAAAGTGAAATCCTCATCGTGGACGAAGTTCTAGCGGTCGGCGACGCGGAGTTCCAGCGCAAATGCCTGGGCAAGATGAAGGAAGTGGCTGGCGGGGGGCGAACCGTGCTTTTCGTCAGTCATCACATGCAAAGCGTGCAGGTGCTCTGCAACCGTGGCATGTACCTGGAAGGCGGCCGGGTGCGGCACTTCGGCAGCGTGGCGGGAGCCATCGAGCGCTACGTCGCCAGTTTTGCGCGCGCAGGTGCCGCCCTCAGCGAGCCGGACCGCCGGCCGGGCTCGGGGGAACTGCGCTTCACGCGGGTCGCCACCGGCAAGGAAACCTTTACCTGCGGCGAGGCCAAGACGGTGGAGTTCACCATTTCCCGTCGTCGCGCTTTCGCGGGGAAGTTCTTTCTCTCCGCGCACATCGTCAACGAAATCGGCGCGGTGCTGGCGCAGTGCGACTCGCGGATGGTCGGGGTGTGGTTCGACGCCGACGCGACGCTCGATGGACAATTTAGCTTCCGCACGCCGTGGCTCAAGCCCGGACGTTACCGGGTGGAGCTGTTCATCTGCAGCGCGGGGATCATGGACCGCTTCGAGGAAGCTTGCCATTTCGAAGTCATCCCCTTGCTGCCCTACCCAGCGGCGGGCAACGAGGAAGCCACCGGCAACGGCATCGTGTTCAGCGACTTCGCTTTCACCGCGCACGAACCCGCGCACAAACGTTCCACGCTCCGAGTCTGAATGAAAGTCAACGCCTACCTACTCGCCGCCGACCCGGCCTGGATCGAGGGCAGCGTGCTCTCTTACTACCCGCTGGTCGAGCGGATCGTCGTGTCCTACGACGAGGACGGCTTCGGGTGGACCGGCGCGCCGCTGGACATCGACCAATGCCTGCGTCGGCTGCGCGCCGTCGACCGCGACGGCAAGCTGGATTTCCGGCCGGGGCACTATGCGCGCCAGGAGTTCTTCCGGCAGCCCTTGGAGAACGACACTTACCAGCGTCAGTGTGCGCTCAACCAAGCGGGAGTCGGCGCGGACTGGGTGCTACAACTCGACACGGACGAGATCATCGGCGACGCCTCAACTTTTACCGACTGCCTCGCGCAAGCAGATCGTCTTCGACGCCAGGCGCTCAACTACCCGTCCCTGTGGCTTTATTGCCAGGCGTCACCCTGCTGGTATCTAGAATGGTGCGACCGTGGGTGGCGGCGCACGCCCGGCTATCCTGGTCCGATGGCGGTGCGCACGGACAGCCGACTGACGCTGGCCCGTCGCGTGGAGGGCGGCCATTTTCACGTCGATCTGAGCCGCTGCGGCAGCCGCGTGCGCGTTCCCAACGGCGTCAAGGTGGACCGCGTGATCGCGGCGAGCGAAGCAGTCTGGCATTTCTCCATGCTGCGCGACGAAGCGTGGCTGCGGCGCAAGTTCATCTCCTCCGGCCACGCGCATGAAAGGAACTGGCACGAAGAGGTCGACGGCTGGTTGTGGGCGCGTCGACACCCGTGGCTCAAAGTGGTGATCAGCCAGTTCGGCTACGGACCACACAAGCGTCCGCTGCGTCTGGCGCGGGTCCCGGCGGCCGTGGACCAACTGGCCTCCGCCAGCCAGGAACATCCGTCGGCAAGAACCGCCCGGGAGCAACCTATCACCGCATGAAGATTTCTGCCGTCATCGCCACCTACAACCGCAACGGCTTCGCGCAGGAAGCCGTCCGCAGCGTGCTGGCGCAAACCTCGTCGGCTGACGAGGTCATCGTCGTGGTGGATGGCTCTACCGACGGGACCGCCGAGGCAGTCCGCGCACGTTTTCCTGGCGTGCGCGTCATCGAGCAAACCAACCTTGGACGCTCCGTTGCACGCAACACCGGCGTCGCCGCTGCCACCGGCGACTGGGTGGCTTTTCTCGACGACGACGATCTCTGGCATCGTCAGAAGCTGGAGAAAACGCGGTTCTATCTTGCCTCGCATTCGGAGTGCCGCGCCCTCAACAATCCGATCTGGATTTTCGGCGGCCAAGCCAGTCACAACTACGACTCGGTTTTCCAACGCGACTTCATCGCGGAAACGCTTGAGGAGTGTCATTCCGCGGCGGAGAAAGCTGATCCCACCCGCAACGGCTTCGACTACCTGCGGGTGCAGGGGGAAAGTTACCGCCGACTGCTGGAGCGCGCCCGGGGAGTGATGTCGGCCAGCGTGCTGCACCGCGAGACCCTGCTGCGCGCGGGCGGCTTTTCGCCGATGCACGCCTGCGGAGAGGATTGGGTGATGTTCATCAACGTGGCACGGCTCGCGGAGTGGCACACGCTGCCCGAGCGGTTGGGCTTCAGCCGCGTGCACGCGTCACAAAGCACAAACGACTCCAACAACGCCTTGTCCACCCTGGCCGCCTTGGTGAACGCCTGGTGCGGCGGCCGCCCGATGCCTTACCCAATGAAGGGCACTTCCCTCTTCCAGGAACTCGCCAAGTACGGGCGGGAGTATCGCTCTGTCATCCAGGATTGTCTCTGGCGGGCAATCCGCGCGGGCGATCTGCGTAGCGCGAGGATCATCCGTGCACTCGGACGCGTGCTGCTGCCGCGCCGGGTGGACCGTTGCTACGCGTGCCTGCCGCCGCCGCTGACGTGGCGTGTCGAACGTTACCTCCTTGGGATGCACAAATGACCCTCACCGTCATCATCGCCACCTACAACCGACCGGAGTGCGTCGCCGAGAACCTCGCGCGGCTTGGGGAACAGGACGCGCCGCCCGAGCAAGTCATCGTCGTGGATGCGTCTCTGGACCACCGTACCGAGGGAGTGGCCGCCGATTTCTCCGCCGTGCTCTACCTGCGTAACGAAGCCGGCAGGGGCAACCTGCCCAACTCGCGCAACCTGGGCCTGCGGCACGCCCACGGCGAGATCGTCGCCTTCCTGGACGACGATGCCTTTCCGCATCCCGGCTGGGCAGAAAACCTGCGCGCCAGCTACGCGGACGCCAGCGTCGGTGGCGTGGCTGGACGCGCGTTGAACGCGCAACCGGGCGAGGACAAACAGGGCGTGGATCAGATCGGCCGCTTCCTACCCGATGGGCGCACAACCGGCCACTTCGCAGCCGATCCTGGCCGGATCATCGAGGTGGATCACATGATCGGTTGCAACATGTCGTTTCGCGCTAGTGTGCTCGCTCGCTTGGGCGGTTTCCGCGACGACATGCGTCCGGGTCCGTTCAGCCTGTGCGAGGACACAGAGATCTGCACCCGCGCCGGCCTGCTCGGCTGCCGGTTGATCTTCAACCCGGCCGTCTGCGCCGACCACATCGGCGCACGCCAGACCGGCGGCCGACGCTTCACCCCCAAGTACGACTACTACCATCTCAAGAACAATCTCATCCGGGTCATCCGCAACCATGGAGCAGGCTCGCTGGCAGCGCGGCATCTCGGCGGGATCGGTTGGCAGGTCGCAGCAGAGTTTCTGCGCAAGACGGGCGGTGCGGTCGTGCGCGCGTTGTATAGCGTGGCAGGAATCATCGTCGGATTGATCGCCGGCATGTACTGGCTCGCGCGAACGGGATCAAATCCGGTCCGCTATGACGCCGAAGGCGAGGCCATCCGCCAGCAACTGCGAGCCAACCAAAAGGAGCGTTCCCCCGTCAACGCCTAATCT
>CAXTMD010000011.1:0-8058 GCA_964245035.1 uncultured Chthoniobacterales bacterium | reverse complement strand
CCTAATCTAGCCAAGGGTTGCTAACATGCCGTCCAGCACGCACGTACACATCAGCAAGATGGTCGATTGGATCGTCCGGCTTCAACCGACCTCGGTGCTGGACATCGGCGTCGGCTTCGGGAAATGGGGTTTCCTCGCACGCGAGTACACCGATATCAACGCACACCGCTACCAGCGTGCGGACTGGCGCGTGCGGATCGAAGGCGTGGAAGCTTTCGCTGAGTACGCGACGCCTACCTACCATTACATCTATGACAAAATCCACTACGGCGACCTGCGTGCGGTCCTGCCGCAGCTCACCACGTACGATCTCGTGATCATCGGCGATGTGATCGAGCACTTCGACAAGGAGACCGGTCTCGAACTGTTGTGCCAACTCAGGCAGCGAGCGCAGTACATCCTGCTGTCGTCGCCGACGGTTTTCTTCACCCAGGAGCTTTTCGACAACGAGTTCGAGCGTCACCGCAGCCTGTGGACAGTCGACGATTTCAAGGACTTCCGGTTCGACTACGACGAGTTCGAACAATGGGTCTTCGTGGCGCTTTTGCAGGGCGACCTCAAGCCGGACCGCGACATCGCGCTGGACGGGAAACATTCGCGCTTCGTCTACAAACGCCCGTTGCTCAAGAAGCATCCGAAGGTTGCCCACTTGGCCAAGAGCGTTCTTCACCGATGGCTCTGAGCCGTCGATTCTTCCATGAACCAGCCGACAAAACCGCTTCGTGTGTACCTGGCAGCCTGCACGGGCACCCCGCAGGACTCACCGGTCGTCCGTGCGTGGCGAGAGGCCGCCGACGCGGACGTTTTCGGCGTCCATCGCCTCACCGGCGATCCTGCACAGGCCGACCTGATCCTGTTCGTCGACTTGCACCTCTCGCCGGACTGGCGGTTGCGCGACCTGCTGAGCCACGAACTGGTGCGACGTTTCCGCGACAAGGTGTTGGTTTACGACGAGCGAGATCGTCCCTGGTGTGCGCTGCCGGGCCTGTACGTCAGCATGCCAGCGCGGCACTCCGAGGCGCGCTGGCAGCGGCCCTGCGCCTACTACGGCGCTGTGAAGTTCACCGAGGACGAACGCACCGGCACCGCTCCGGATTTGCTTTATTCCTTCGTCGGATCGCGCAGCGATCCTGTCCGCAGGCCAATCCTGCGACTGACCCATCCGAGGGCAGTGCTGGAAGATAGTTCCGGTTTTGTGTTCTACGATCGGAGTGACCCGGTGGCTTTCGACCAACGGAAGGCGCATTATCGCCGTACGCTGCTGCGGTCCAAGTTCGTGCTCTGCCCGCGCGGCGCAGGCACGAGTTCGATCCGCCTCTTTGAGACGTTGGCGGCCGGTCGAGTGCCGGTGCTCATCAGCGATCAGTGGATGCCGCCTGCGGGACCAGATTGGAACAACATCAGCTTCCGAGTGCGTGAATCTGAAGCCGCCGCCGTTCCGCTCTTACTCGAAGCCGCCGAAGCGCAGTTCCCACGGATGGCGCAGGCGGCACGGGAAGCGCACGCGAGTTGGTTCTCGCCACCGGTCATTTTTCACCGCCTCGTCGAGGCCTGCGCTGGGTTGATCAATCAGCGAACCTCCCTCCACAGGCCCAAGCGGGGTTTGCACTACCTCAACCTCCAAATCCACCAGGCCAAGCATCAGTTCCGGGGCTCTATCGGCCGTTTGTTGCAAGCCTCGGGGCTGCGTTGAGCGCAGGTCATGAACATCGCTATCACCAGCCTCTATCTGCCCAGCGGGAGCAAGATCGGCGTCGGCTACCAGGTTCATTATTTGGCCAACGCGCTCGTGCGGCGTGGTCACGCGGTGACCGTCTTCAGCCAGACGGGCGGTTCGCCGGACTCCCTCTACGAGACGGTGGTCGCCCCCGTGCGGCGGCGTGGGCGCACGTTCCGCTTCGCCTGGGACCTGCGGCGGTACGATTTCTCGCGCTTTGACGTGCTCAACGCCCACGGCGACGACTGGTTTTTGTGGGGGCGGCGTCTGCCGCGGCACGTGCATACCTACCACGGCAGTTGTTTCGCGGAAATGCTGCACGCGGGCACGTTGACCGGCAAGGCGCGCATGGCGGCGCTGGCAGCGTGCGAATACAACTCCCTGCTGCTGGCCGACGACACCGTGGCGGTTTCCGAAAACACGCGCCGCTATTTCCCGAACATCCAGCACGTCATCCCCTGCGGTGTGGACACCGACCGGTTCTCGCCCGGCAAGGAGAAGTCCGCCGCTCCATCCATCTTGTTCGTCGGCACGATGCACGGCCGCAAGCGCGGCCGGTTGCTCCTCGACATCTTCCGGCGACAAATCCGCCCCGTCCTGCCGGAGGCGCAGTTGTGGTGCGTGTGCGACCAACCCTCCGACGAGGCAGCAGGCGACGGCGTGCGGTGGATGGGCCGTGTGGACGAGGACACGTTGATTGACCTGTACCGTCGCGCCTGGGTCTTTTGCCTGCCGAGTACGTACGAAGGTTTCGGCGTGCCGTACATCGAAGCGATGGCGACAGGCCTCCCAGTGGTGGCTTCGCCGAACGTCGGCGCACGCGAGGTCACGCGCAACGGCAAGTACGGGGTCCTCTCGCCCGACGCCGAACTGGGGCCGCGGCTGCTTTCGTTGTTGCAGAGCGCCTATTCGCGGACGGTTTGGCAGCGGCTTGGCTTGGAGCGGGCGCGGGATTTTTCTTGGGACACGGTCTGCCAGCGTTACGAGGAGGTTTACCGGAACTGACATGCCAGTCCTCGAACCATTCGCCGTCGTCTGCAAGCAGCGCGTTCCGTTGCGCCGGAGCGACACGGCTGCAACCCGGGCAAGGGTATTGTTTCTGTCGATGTATCATCTCGGCTGGAAGACCTGGAGCCGCTGCATCGAACACTACACGCCGCATTGTCCCGGGTTGGACGCCGTGCACGTCCACGTGGTGCAACCACTCTGGATGAAGTTGGCCAACCGTCGCCTGCCACGACCCGTCGGCCGGGCGTTGCTGTCCCCAGCACGCGCGTGGGATTGGCACGTACGGCGGCACTTTTCCGGGTTGATCCTGCGCCGCGAGTTCGATGCGGTCTTCGTCAATTCTCAGATCCTCGTTCCCGCCTTGATCGAACCTTGCCGCGCCACCGGCACCAAACTCATGGTTTGCACCGACGTGACCGGCCCCGCTTACGTGCGCGATCTGCTCGGCCAACCGGACACCACGTGCTCCTGGCAAGAAGAACGCGCCATTTTTTCCGCGTGCAGCCTCGTCGTACCCATGAGCTGGTGGATCGAGGAATCTCTGGTGCGGGACTTCCACGTGCCACGCGAGAAGATCGCGGTGGTTCCGCCGGTGATCGAGTTGGGCACGCACCAGGGTACACAGGGGGAAAAAACCGCCGCCCGCACTCTGCCGCGCCTGCTGTTCTGCGGCAACGACTGGCGGCGCAAGGGCGGACCACGGCTGGTCCAATGGCACCAAAAACACTGGAGCGATCTCGCTGAACTTCACCTCGTCTCTAAAGACGCCGACGTGCGGCCCGGATTGAAGAATGTGGTCCGTCACGGCGCGGTGCCGAACGACCGATTGCTCCAAAAGATCCTGCCGGCCACCGACATTTTTTGCCTGCCGACCACCTGCGACATGTCACCGTTCGCCGTCACCGAAGCGCAGGCGTTCGGCATCCCGACCGTCACTTCCAAAATCGGTGGCCTGGCGAACCTGGTCCAGCACGGCAAAACCGGCTACCTGATCCCGCCACACGACGAAGAAGGATTTATCCACGCGGTGTCCAGCCTCCTGAGCAACGCTGACTTGCGCGCCGCCATGGGGCAGGCGGCCGCTGAACACGCGCGGCTTCATCTCGACGCCTCGGTCCTGATCCCGCGGCTGCTCACGCGGATCGTCAACGAAGCTCTTGTCCCCTGATTTCTCCCGGCTCTGCCATGCAACCTGTCACCATCGCATTTTTTGCCAGTGCCTTTCACCCACACGTGGGTGGTGTGGAAGAGTGCTGCCGGCAACTCGCCCACCAGTACCGCACGCGCGGTGTGGAGGTCATCGTGCTCACCAACCGCTGGCCCCGTTCGCTCCCGGAAGAAGAAGTTTTCGAGGGCATCCCGGTCTACAGCCTGGCGATGCGCGTGGCCGGTCCAAGCCTGAAATCGAAAGTGACCGCCCGCGCTACCGGTCACCTGATCCGTCGGCGGGTCGCGGCCATCCTTCGCCGGCACCGTGCGGCGGCGCTGCACGTCCATTGCGTCAGTCTCAACGCCGTGTACGCCATGGCGGCGCAACGCACCCTCGGGCTGCCGCTCGTCGTCACCCTGCACGGCGAACTGACCATGGACGCAGGCGGGTTATTTCAACGCGAGCGTTGGGCCCAGCGCACGTTGCGCGACAGCCTGCAGGCGGCGGACTACGTGACGGCGTGCTCCGAGCGCACGCTGGTGGAAGCCGAGGAGTGGTTCGGCAGTTCCCTGCGCGTGAAGGGCGAGGTGATTCACAACGGCATCGCGCCGGACCCCGTGCCGGCCACGCCTCACCCGCACCCCCGACCCTACGTGCTTGCCATCGGCCGGCATGTCGCGCAGAAAGGTTTCGACGTGTTGCTGCGTGCGTTGGCAGAACTGCGCGGCACGCCATCCCCGCCATTTGACCTGATCCTGGCGGGCGATGGTCCGGAGCACGCGGCGTTGCGCCAATTGACGGCGGAACTCGACTTGAACGGCCGCGTGCATTTCCCGGGCCGGGTGGGCCACGACGAGGCCCTGCGGCTTTTTGCCGGTTGCATGTTCTTCGTGCTGCCCTCACGTCTGGAGCCCTTCGGCCTAGTCAACCTTGAGGCGATGGCGGCGGGCCGCGCGGTGATCGCCAGCCGGGTGGGTGGCGTCCCGGAGATCGTGCTCCATGGTCAGACGGGCTTCTTGGTGCCACCGGACGATGCCGCCGCGCTCGCCCACGTGATGGCTCGGCTCGCGGCGAGTTCCTCGTTGCGACAGTACCTGGGCGACGCCGGCAAAGAGCAGGTCAAGAAGTTTACTTGGTCGGCGGCGGTCGATCGGTACTTCAAGGTTTACGAACGCGTGCTCGCTCGGCAGACGGCCGGCGAGTTCGCGGGACACAAGGAGGCTGCATGAGCGTTGCCGAGCTTTTGGACACCAGCGCCGGGAGGTCCCCTGGACGTGAGCCGTGCCAGTATACGGCAACCGGCGACTTGATCTTCGTCTCGCTCGAAAACTGGGACGACATCTGGCGCAGAAACCAATTCCTGTGCTCCCGGCTGGCGGGACGGCATCCCGATGCCCGTATCCTTTTCGTGGGCTTGCCGCGTAACCTTCTCCGCGAGTGGCGACAGGGTCGTCGTCGGGCCCGGCGCCGTCCGGCGGAGACAACGGTGCCGGGGTCTCCGAACATCACGCTTACCCACGCGTGGGAAATCCTCCCAAACCGCTTCCGCCTCGGGCGTTGGTTCAACCAGTTCCTCGCGCGTCGACACCTGCAAGCGTTGGCGTCAAAGCTGGCGTTGCGTGCGCCGGTCCTGTGGCTCAACGCGCACGACGCCGCGCACTTGGCCGGACACTTGGGAGAGTCCGCCGTGATTTACGACGTGACGGACGACTGGTCGCAGGTCAGCCAGCCTCCCGCCCGGAAGTGGAGAACCGTCCGCGAGGACGAGCGGCTTTGCCGCCGGGCGGACGCCGTCATCGTGTGTTCCGACGCGCTGTGGCAAAGCAAGACGGCCCTCAGCCGCCATGTTCATTTGGTGCCGAACGGCGTCGACGCGCTGCACTACGCGGGCGACTCCCCGCAGGCGAAACCGCCGGGCGCGGGCTTGTGGCGCGGCAAGATCCTCGGGTACACCGGCACACTCCACGGTGACCGGCTCGACGTGGAACTGGTGCGTCGTCTGGCGAGCATCCTCGGAAACACCGGTTCGCTCGTCCTGATCGGCCCCGACCATCTCAGCGCCGCAGAACGGGAGCGGCTGCGGCTGCCGAACATTTTTCTCACCGGGGCCGTGCCCTACACGCGCCTGCCCGAATACATGCGCCTCTTCGAGGCGTGCATCGTTCCGCACCGGGTCACGCCGTTCACCGAGAGCCTAAACCCCATCAAACTCTGGGAGTACCTCGCGCTGGGCAAGCCGATCATCGCCACCCGGGTGGCGGGTTTTCGGGATTACCCGAATCTAGTGTACCTCGCGGGAAGCGCCGCGGAGTTCGCCGGCTGGGCGGGGCTTGCCGCCACCGAAGATCCTCGTCTTGTCCAACAGCGGCGCGGGGAGGCGCAGCGTCATTCGTGGGAACGCCGGTGCGACGCGGTGGAACGCGTCATCGCCGATTGCCTCGCCCGGCGCGCGCAGGAACACGGTCCTGCCAGCCCCACGGAAGCCATGACCGAGCTGCCCACTACCGTTTCCCCCGATGCCGCCACGCAAAAGGCGCTCGACATCGCCTATCACCGGGAAGCGGCGGCCACCTACGACGCGGTCGTCACCCGCAACTTCCACTTCTTCCACGTGCATTCGCTGCACCCGTGGATCGCTCGTCTGTGCGCACGGCTCCCTGAGCCCGAAGTGCTCGACCTCGGCACAGGCACGGGAGTCGTGGCGGTGACGCTGGCGCGGTTCGGCTGCCACGTCACGGCGATGGATCATTCGCCGGAGATGCTGGATCACGCACGGGTGCGTGCGCAGAGCGCCGGGGTGGACCACCTCCTCACGTTTACCCTGGGCGACGGCGAGCAGCTCCCCTACCTCGACGCTTGCTTCGATGCCGTGACCATCCAGGGAGTCCTACACCATCTCCCAGACGGCTTGCCGATGCTGCGCGAGGCCCGCCGAGTCCTGCGACCGGGCGGTGAACTCTACGTGTCCGAGCCCTGCGCGGAGAGCACGCCGGTCACCCGCAGACTGCACGCGCTGCTCGCACCGGCGCGCTGGGCGAGGCGGTTTTTGCTCGGCCGGCGGATCGTGGAACCGGCCGTGTCCAATCACGAAGCACCGGTGTCCGGTCCCCAATTGGTAGAGCAGATGCGGGTGGTTGGCTTCGACGTGGAAGTCGAGTATCTCGTGCGCACCGGCATCATGCAGGCCGTGCCGGAACAACTCAAAATCTGGGTCACGCTGTTGCTCTCGTGGCCGACACGCCGGATGCGTGGCGACATCCTCTTTCTAGTGGGAACAAAACGCTGATGCCGATGCCGCCGCATGCTTTAGCCCCGCGCCTCTCCGCGATCATCGTCAGCTACAACACGCGCGAGATGACGCTGGAGTGCCTGCGCATCCTCCAAACGGAATTGCGCGGGATCGCCGCGGAAGTTTTCGTCGTCGACAACGCGTCTGGCGACGGCAGTGCCGACGCGGTCCGGGACGCGTTCTCGTCCGTGCGATTGATCGCCAATTTGCGCAACGCCGGGTTCGGCGCGGCCAACAACCTTGCCTTGGCGCAGGCGCGTGGCCGGTATTTGCTCTTATTGAACACAGACGCTTTCCCGCGTCCGGGGGCGGTGGCTGCCCTCGTCGACTTCCTCGAACGGCACCCCGAAACCGGCGTGGCGGGACCACGTCTGCTGTACCAGGACGGATCACCGCAGCAATCGTGCTTCCGCTTCCCCTCACCCGCCGGCGCGTGGGCGGAAAACCTGGGGTTGTCTCGTTTGTTCCGCCGACACCGTGCGTTCGATGATTACCGCGGTTGGGATCACGCCACAGAGCGCGAGGTGGACTTCGTCATCGGAGCCTGCCTGTTGTTGCGTCGGGAAGTTTACCAACGGGTGGGCGGCTTCGATGAACGCTTCTTTATGTACCAGGAGGAAGCGGATTGGCAAAAGCGCATCCGTGCCGCGGGCTGGCGGATCGCCTTCACGCCAACCGCCGAGGTCGTGCATCTGGCGGGAGCGAGCGGACGGGCGGAACCGGCGCGGGTCAGCGGTCACTTCTTTGAAAGCCTCGACAAGTACGTGCTCAAGCATCACGGCATGGCGGGTTTCCTGCTCGTGCGCGGCGCGATGCTAGTGGGATGCACCGTGCGGGCGCTTGGTTGGACCACCGTCGCGCTAGCGGCCCCGCGCCGACGCCGCGCGGCCGGTC
>CAXTMD010000010.1:25882-26370 GCA_964245035.1 uncultured Chthoniobacterales bacterium | reverse complement strand
GCGACATGATCGACGATCTGCGCCGCACGACCGCGCCGACGCGGCGGTTCACGCGCCATTCGCTGCCGACGACGATCAACCCCGTCCTCGACCTCAAGGCGCTGGGCGACGCACTCCAACTCCCACACCTGCCGATGGTCATGGAGTGCTTCGACATCTCCAACATCTCGACCACGCACATCGTCGCCAGCATGGTGTCGTTCAAAAACGGCGTGCCGGACAAGGCGAATTACCGCCGCTATCGGATCAAGGGCGTCAAGGGGCAGAACGATTTTGCCAGCATGGCGGAGGTGGTGCGGCGGCGGTACGCACGCGTGCTGCTGGAAGCCGGCGAGCAAAACCCCGACGCGGCGGAGTTCTCGCAAGAAAACCCGCACGACGCCTTGCGCCGGCTCGCCGCGTCGCCCGAGAGCAGCGATCCACCCGAAGCCGACGATCCCGCCAACCCTGCGCCGACGCCCGACGCGCACAACGCCAACCTACAGGGC
>CAXTMD010000010.1:24015-25872 GCA_964245035.1 uncultured Chthoniobacterales bacterium | reverse complement strand
CTCATCGAAGGCCCCGGCTTCGAGGCCGACGAGACCGACGCGGAACTCGACAGCGAAATGGAACGCGAGTTGGAAGCCGACGCGCTCGAAGAAGACGGGGCCACCGACGCGCCGACCCTGGAGCCGGACGGCTCCGAAGCACCGGACATGGCCGCCACCGACGAGGAAGACGACACGACGCCCGCGCAGGGTCCGCGCCGACGGTTGGTGCGGCTGCCGGATCTGGTGATCGTCGACGGTGGCAAGGGCCAGCTCAGCAGCGCCTGCGCACAGTTGCATAAGTTGGGTCTGCACGATTTGCCCATCATTGGGTTGGCCAAGGAGTTCGAGGAAATCTACCGTCCCGGCCGGCCTGCTCCGCTGCGGCTGCCGGAGGACTCCGGCGCGCTGCGGCTGCTCCAGCGCATCCGCGACGAGGCGCACCGGTTCGCCAACGGCTACCACCAGCTTTTGATGAAGCGGCGCATCGGCGAGAGCATCCTGGACGATTGCCCGGGCGTCAGCGAGAACCGCAAGGGGATCCTTTTGCGGGCGTTCGGCTCCGTGGACCGGCTGCGCGCGGCATCGGTCGAGCAGATCGCCGACGTGGAAGGCATCGGCCAGAAGCTCGCCGAGGACGTGCACCGCTTCCTGGAGACGCACTGAGGACAAAGCGCGGTCGGACGCTTCGTTCACAGGAGTTTGTCGAAAGCATCGCGCTTGATCTCAGCATCCTTGAGAATCTGACCAAACAAACCCGGACCAAGCGTCTCGCCCACGTGAACTGGGACGACCGTGGTGCGCCCATCGGGGTGGCGTACGAAATGGTGACTGCCCTTTGTGCGCACCAAAACGAACCCTGCCTTTTAGAGCGCTCGGAGAACTTGCCGGCTGGTGACGCGCGGAAGCCGGCTCATACCTCCATCACTACCCGCTGCACGCCGACAAACTCGGAAGGCATGGATTCGGAGTCCTGAACCTCCAGGCAAAGTTCGATGGCTTCCTTGATGCGACTGAGAAGTTTATCAAGGGAACGCGCCTGGGTGTGACAACCGTGAAGCTCGGGCACGCTCGCCACGTAGTAGCCTTCAGAATCCCGCTCGATGACAACGTTGAATTCGCGCTTCATGCCGGGATTGTGACAGAGGTTCGTCCCCTTGGTGAGCGCACCACGGCAGTGTGCGACGGTGTTCCGCGTCCTGCCGCCGCGCTCAGACCAGCCCCAATCGCCGCAACCGCTCCTCGCAGTGCAGGATCGCTAGTGCGCAGGTGCCCGTCTTCATCTCGCCGCGGCGCACCAGCGCGAAAGCCTCCGCAGTCGGTACGAGCAACGGCTCGATGTGCTCGCCCGGTTCGCGGTCCGTCTCCTGGTCCAGCGCCACGTCGGTGGCCAGGAAGATGTGGCAAACCTCGTCGCTGATCGAACTCGACGAGTAAAACCACGTCACGTACTCCAGGGTTCCCGGCGTCGCGCCGATCTCCTCGCGCAACTCCCGCCGCGCGACCTCTTCGAGCGTCACGCGGCCCATGTCGCGGCAGCAGCCCGCCGGCAGTTCGTAGCAGAAGGCGTCCACCGGATAGCGGTACTGCCGGATGAGCGCCATCCGGCCGTCGCGCGTCACCGGCACGATGATCACCGACTCGCCCCGCTCCAGGTACGAGTACCGGATCTCGCCGCGGCCGGGGATCTCCACCCGGTCGGCGCGCAGCCGGTTCACCGGACCCATGTGTGGATGCCACGTTTCCAGCACGCGCCAGCCGATCCCCGCGCCCGTGGGCTTGTCGGTCCCGTCGGCCATCTCAAGCCCCCGCCGGTGCTGCCGCCGGCAGTTCCGTGAAACCCCGCCCGCCCCCGCCCACCGCGAACAACGCCGCCAC
>CAXTMD010000010.1:0-24005 GCA_964245035.1 uncultured Chthoniobacterales bacterium | reverse complement strand
CGATGGCCCCGCCGACGATGGCCGTGCGGAAGCCGAGGCGGTCCGCCAGCTCCGTGACCCCCGGCGAGGCAAACGGCATGATCCCGATGAAGCTCAGCATCGCCAGGGCCGACACCCGCCCGCGGATCGGCCCCGGGGAACGTTCCTGCACGGTCGTGTTGGCCACGCCGAAGTTGAACGCGGTGCCCACGCCGAGCGCGGTCAGCGCCAGGGCGGCCTGCCAGAAGGCGCGCGAAAGTCCGAGGCCCGCGAGCGCCAATACGATGTCCGCCGTGCCCAGCGTCAGCCAGAGCATCCGCTTGGAGCGCGCCACCGCCACGATCCCGAACGACGCCGCCACCGACCCGATGCCCGAGAACGCCATCAGGTAACTCGTCAGCCGTTCGTCCAGCCCGAGCGTGCGCCGCGCGAAAAGCGGCAGCATCACCGACATGAACGGGAACACGAACAGCGAACTCGACGCCATCAGCCCGAGCATCGCCAGCGTCGGCTTGTCGCCACGGACGTAGTCGATGCCCGCCTTCATGCCGCTGGCGCGTTCCTTCTCCTCCTCGACGGTGCCCTGGCGGCGCGGCGCGACCGAGGCGATGGCGGCGATGCTGGCCAGAAAACTGGCGGCGTTGGCAAAGAACGCCGAGGCGTTGCCGAAGCGGCCGATCACGTACCCCGCCAGCCCGAAGCCGACCATGCGCGAGCCGTGGAAGATCGAGCGGTCGATGGCCATCGCCGCAGCGATCTGCTCGCGGTCGACCATCTCGGGCACCAACGCCGAGGTGGCCGGCATCTCGAAAGCGCCGGTGATCCCCAACAGCGCGGTTGCCGCGAAGACGTGCCAGATCTGGATGCGCCCGGTCGCCACCAGCCAGCCGATCGCCACGGCCAGGACAATCTGCACCAGCTGCGCGCCGATGATGATCTTGCGCTTGTCGAAGCGGTCGGCTGCCGTGCCGCCGTACATCGTCAGCGCCAGCATCGGGAGGCCGCCGAAGAAGTTCACCAGCCCCAGGTCGAACGCCTTGGTCGTGAGGTTGGTCATGACCAGGCTCTGCGCGGCCGTCTGCATCCAGTAGCCGACCGTCGAGATCGCGTCGCCGGCGGCGTAGCGCGTGAACGGACCGCCGCGCAACACCGAAAAAATGCCCGGCGGGCGCGCCTCGGCGACCGGCGCGGGCTCCGGAACGGGGGGCGGCGTGGGGTCGGCCGTGGGAAGTTTCGTGTCGGTGGTCTGGCTCATCGGCAAAGCGGCTGGTACTCATCGGCCGGGCAGGGGCAAAATGCAAAGGTCCGCCGGTGGCAACGTGGATAAACCGTTGGTGCCCCTGCATTTTGCGTTTTGCAATCGGCCGGAAAACCGGCATGGTCGCGCCAACGAGCAACTTATGGCCGACACCGTCCCAACCAACATCGACATCGCCGCCGCCACCGCGACGGCACCCAAGCTCCGCCGCACGGTGGAGGATCAAGCCATCGAGAAGTACATCCGCGACGCCGGCAGCTTTCTCGAAGAAGCGCGGCTGAGCCCCGACATCGCCGAGGCGCTTGCCAGCGCCGGCTACGACGGCGAGGAACTGACCTGGGGCATGGACTTGCAGGTACACGCCTGGAATGCGTTCTGCGCCGCGCGCGGCGAGAGTCCCGCCGACCGCCAGGGCGGCGAAGCCGCGCTCGACGCCAAGGTGGCCGTCGCACGCGATGAATGGCTGGCGTTCCGGCTGATCGCGCGGGCGGCATTCACCGGCCTGGACGCGAGGCTGGAACTACGCGTGATGGGCGATGTGCCCGAAGATTTACAACGGTTTCTCAACGTCGCCCACGCTGGCTACGCCGCCGCCAGCGAGGACCCGTACACAGATAAGCTTTCCAAGCGCGGCTACACACCCGCCCGACTCAAGACACTCTCGTCCGCCCTCCACCAACTGGCGACCCTCGACGGCGAACTCGACGCCGCCGAAGAGGTGGCCGAAAGCGGCCCGGCGGACCCGGAGGAACGCAACGCCGCTTACGTCGCGCTCAAAGACTACATGAAGGAGATAAAAGGCGTGTCCCGGGCCGTTTTCCGCAAACAACCCGAGACTTTGGCCAAACTCTCACTTTAAACCGAACCAGCCTTACCGAGATGGCTTGGCGGAATCGATGGGGGTCGGCTGGCCGGGGGAATCGTACACGATATAAGTTTCCGCTCCGAAGTCGTAGAACGTGCGGGGATCAGTGCCCTCGAAATAGTAAAGGTAGGTGTCGAGGCTGAAGCTGTAGAAGTACGGATAGAGACCCGACGCCGTGTAGAACACGTCATCAGTGTCAAAGTCGTACAAGTAAACATCATCGGAGGTGTCGGTCGTGCCCCCGAAATTGTAGAGCCACCCGAAGTCGTACTTGTACACGTAGCTGGCGTCCGACTCGTCGTAAGTGAACGTGTCGAAGTCACTCAGGTAGTAGACCGGGAAGCCATTGGCGTCGTCCCCGAGGACGGTCGCACCGCTGAAGAACGTGCCGCTGGGGGGCAGGATGATGGCGGCGTGTAGCGGCGACGCGGACACGGCAAGGAGGGCCAGCAGGACGAGGAGCAAACGGTTTCTTAACTTGTGCATGGGTTGGGCGATGGTCTGGGTTAGGAGGTTGAACGCCGGCAGGATGCCGAACAATCAGCATCAAATCGGCTCGGCTGTTTTACGTGGCCGTAGCGGTTCTACAAGCAAAATCTGGACCATCTGCTCAGGTCAGAGAGAGAGAGCCGCGGCTACTCTTCCCCGCGCAAGATCGCCAGCGGCGGTTCGTCGCACACGCCGCGGCTGGCGAACAGGCCCGCGCCGACCGTCAGCGCCGTCGCCGCCGCCCAGGCGAGCGCCATTGCGCCGGGCGAGGGCACCCACGGCAGCTTGAAGAAAAAGACCGCCAGCACCCAGTTGCCGACGGCGGCCAGGAGGATGCCCGTGAGGGCCGCCAGGGTTCCCAGGGCGAGGTATTCCACCGTCAGCACGCGGAAGATTTGCCGACGCGACGCGCCGAGCGTGCGCAGCAGGACGCCTTCCTTCACCCGCTCGTAGCGCCCGGTGAAGATCGCCGCCGCCAGCACGAGCAGGCCCGTGCCGACCGTGAAGATCGACAGGAAACGTACCGCGGTCGTTGCCTTGTCCACGATGCCCTGGATCGTCTCGACGACGAGGCGCAGATCGACGGCCGACACGCCCGGGTACTTTTGCACCACGTCGGCCTGCAACCGCGCCGACGCCGCGGGGTCCGGCGCGCGGGTCACGAGGATGTTGAACGCCGGGGCCGCTTCCAATACGCCGGCCGGAAAGACCACGAAGAAGTTCGACTGGAAGCGGCTCCAGTCCACCTTGCGCACGCTGCCGACCGTCGTGTAGACGGGGATGCCCTGCACGTCCCAAACGATCGGCGTGCCGACGTGCAGGTTCAGTTCCTTGGCCATGTCCTCCTCCACGGAAACCGGCGTGGCGTGCGCGGCGTCCGTGCCGTCCGCCTCCGGCCCGACCTTCCCGCGGAACTGTCCTTCCACGACGGTCTCGGTGGAGGTCAGGTGGTCGCGGTAGGTGGAGCGGTATTCGTGGCGCAGCCGCCAGCGGCTGTCGCTGCCGTCCTGGCCGCCGTCGTCGCGGCGGTTGGGCTTCTGGGCTTCGGCGAGGGTCTCAGCGGCGGTGCCGTTGACGGAGGTAATTCGCATCGTGATGGCCGGCGCGGCGTCGACGACCGACATCCCGTGGGCACGCACCGCTTGGGCGATGGGTTCCTTCTGCTCGGGCTGGATGTCGAAGAAGATGAGGTTGGGCTGGGTCTTGGCGTCGCCCTGCGCGGCGAACTGCCGCAGGAGCACGTCTTTGGTCAGGTACATGCCGAGCAGCAAAAAGGTGCTCAGGCCCAGCGAGAACACGAGCAGAAAAGTCCGGTTGTTAGGCCGATAGAGGTTGCCGACGCCCTGCCGCCACTCAAACGGCCAGCGACGCGGAAAATACTTCCGGGCCGCGGTCACGAGGCCCCAGGCGGTCAACGCCAGCAACCCGAAGGACACGAACAGCGCCGCGGAAAACCCGAGACCGAGCTGCCAGTTGCGGCTCTGCACCCAGGGAAATACCACCAGCGCGGCTATCAGCAGCGCCCACACGGGCCAGCGCGGGGGGTCGCGCGGGGGTTCGCCGTTGGGGGCCGGCTCTAAGGCGGCGCGCAACGCCAGCAGCGGCGGCGTCCGGCGGACGGGCAACAACGGCAGCAGGACAAACAGCGCACACGTCAGGAACCCGACAACCAACCCCTCGGCGACCGAGCCCCACGAGATCCCGAAGGAAAGTTCCACCGGCAGGATGCCCCGCAGGAACAACGGAGTCAGCCCCTGGAAGAACAATCCCACCACCGCACCGATGATCGAGCCGACCACGCCGAGCGAGATCGCCTGGAGAAAGTAAATCGCCAGCGTCTGGCCGGACGACGCCCCGAGGCAGCGCAGCACGGCGGCGGTGCGCAGCTTCTGTTTGACGTGCGCGTTGATGGCGCTGGCCACGCCGATGCCGCCGAGCAGCAGCGCGATGAAGCTCACGAGGCTCAGGAAGTTCGTCACGTCGTCGAACACCCGACCCATCTGGCGTTTGCGGTGGTCGACGTTGTCCGTGTCGAGGTGGTACTTCTCGAAGTCCGCCTTGTGCTCGGCGACGAGTTGCGGCGGGCTGACGGACGGCGGCAGTTGCAGGTAGGTGAAGTAGCGCACGATGCTCCCGCGCGAGAGCAGCGCGGCGGGCAGGCGCGAACGAGCGATCAGGACGCGCGGCGCGATGCCGGCGAACACGTTGACCTCGCCGGGCAGCTTCTTGATGGTGCCCAGAATCCGGAAGCTCTCGCCCCCGAGCGTGAGCGTGTCTCCAGGGTGCAGGCCGTACTGCAACAAGAGGCTTTCCTCCACGACCGCGCCGTCGCCGGCCAACATGCGCGCCGCGGCGTCGGCGGGTTCGGTGTCGATCTTGCCGTAAAACGGGTAAGCGCCCTCCATGGCGCGCACCTGCGTGAGCCGCTGGCCCTGGCCGTCGGGCCGGGGGAAGGTCGCCATGGAGGCGAGGCGGGTTTCGTAGGCGCGTTCGGTGCCGCCGAGGCTGTCCACCACCTTCTGCGCGTCGGGCGTGAGCGGGTGGCGGCTCTCGACGATGAGGTCCGCGCCGACGAGCGTGCGCGCCTGCTCGGTGATGGCGCGCTGGAGGTTCCAGCCGACCGAGCCGATGGCCACGAGCGCGGCGACGCCGAGGGTCAGCGCCGTGGAGAAAACGAGCAGCCGGCCGCGCGAGCGGCGGCTGTCGCGCCAGGCCATGCGCCAGACCCAGGGATCGAGCAGGGCGGGGGGAGTTTTGACGTTGGGAAGAGTGTTCATGCGCGCCGGACGGGATGGTCGGAGAGAGTGGCGTCGATTTGCTGGCGGAGTTTGTCCGGCGCGTACGTCCGCCGGACGGGCACGCGCAGGAGAGGTACGCCGGCCACCTTCAGCGCGGCGTCAAAAAACTGGTCGCGCTGCTGTCGGGCCGGGAGTTGGTGCGAACGGTCGTCGAGTTCGATGACCAGCCGCGCCGCGAAGGAACCCGGGTCGCACAACACGAAGTCGGCGTGCTTGGCCCCGATGCGTCCCTGCGCGCTCAGGCGGCGTTTGCCGGTGACGCCGCGTTCAACCTGGATGAGGTCGCCCAGCCGCACTTTGGAGAAGATTTGGAAGTCCGCGGCGACTGCTTGCCGCAGCGCAAAATAAAAGGTGCGCTCGGCCGCGGTAAGCAGGGCAGGGGCCGCGACGTAGGGCAGATCCGGCCGCCCGGTGCGCAGAACCGCCGCGGCCGCGCCCAGCGCAGCCACGGCGATCAGGACCAGCCCGGGCGGGCTGGCGAAGAAATGCCGCAAGAAGGTCTCGGCCTGCGTTGCCGTCACGCCGGACCTTACCATGTCGGCGTCAAACCGTCCGCACGTCGAGCGTCACGTCCACGTTGCCCTTGATCGCCTTGGAGTACGGGCAGAAGGCGTGGCCGGCTTCGACGATCTTCTTGGCGTCTTCTTCCGACAAGCCGCCGACGTCCACATGCATGACCACTGCCAGCGCGACGCCGCCGTCGTCGCTCTTGCCGATGGTGACGTCGGAGGTCACATCCAGCGAGGAGGGCTTGAGCTTCAGCAGGGTCGCCTGATAGTCGACCGCGCCGCCAAAGCACGCCGCGTAGCCGGCGGCAAACAGGTGCTCAGGGGTGGTGGTGTTCGGCTTGCCGGGACCGCCCATGGCCTTGGGCACCGACAGGTCGACGCTGACGAGGCCGTCGTCGGATTGGGTGTGGCCGTTGCGGCCGCCGGTGGCATTGGCGTGGGCGGTGACGAGAGGTTCGATGTGCATAGGGAATTTGGATTCGTGTGCCCCCTGGCAATAGGTCGTTTACGACCTGGAATTCATTCCACCATCGCGCCGTCGCGCAGTCGGATCGTGCGGCCGGTGCGCGCGGCGAGTTCGGGGTTGTGGGTGACGAGCACCAGCGCCGTGCCGGACTGGGCGTTGAGGTTGAGCAAAAGTTCGACGACGCGGTCGCTGGTCTCGGCGTCGAGGTTGCCGGGCGGTTCGTCGGCGAAGAGCAGGTGCGGACAGTTGATGAACGCCCGGGCCAGCGCCACGCGCTGCTGTTCGCCACCGGAGAGCTGCGTCGGATAGTGGCCGCGGCGGGATTCTAAGCCGACCTGGCGCAGCAGGTCGGTGGCGGCGTCGGTCAGTTCGCCGTGCGGCCGGCGCGCGCCGGGGCGGAGTTCGGCGGGGACCATGACGTTTTCCAAGGCCGTGAGCGTCGGCACGAGTTGGAAGTTTTGGAACACGAACCCGGTGTGCTCGTTGCGAACGCGCGCGCGGGCATCCTCGTCGAGGTCGTCGAGCGCGACGCCGTCGAGGATCACCGACCCGCTGGTGGCCCGGTCGAGTCCCGCGCAGAGTCCGAGCAGCGTCGTCTTGCCGCTGCCCGAGGGGCCGACGATGGCGCAGGTTGCGCCCCCCGCGAGGCTGAAGCTGACCTCGCGGAGCACCGTCAACTCCCGGTCGCCGCTGCGGTAGGTTTTGGTGAGGCGGCGGACTTCGAGGACCGGCGAAGCGTTTTCCATGAACGGGCGGAAGGTGCCGCATCCCGCCCCGTTTGCCAAGCGGGCACGTTGACGGGATAGTCCCGAGCATGTTTCTGCGCACGCTGCTCGCCCTGCTGCTGGTCGCCTTTGCCGGTCTGGCGCGGGGGGACGATGCCCCGCGCACGATCCTGTTCTTCGGCGACAGCCTCACGGCCGGCTACGGGCTCGACGACCCGGCCACGGAAGCGTACCCGGCGTTGATCCAGGAAAAAATCAAGGCGGCCGGGTATCATTACGTCGTGCTCAACGGCGGGTTGAGCGGCGACACGACCGCGGGCGGCTTGCACCGCATTGATTGGCTGCTGCGGCGGCCGGTGGACATCCTGTTTCTCGAACTCGGCGGCAACGACGGCCTGCGCGGCCTGCCCATCGACGAGGCACGGCGCAACCTGCAAGGCATCATCGACAAGACGCGCGCCAAGAACCCGGAGGTCCGCGTGGTGATCGCCGGGATGCAGATCCCGCCGAACTTCGGGCCGGATTACGTCGAGCAGTTCAGGGCCATGTACGCTGACTTGGCCAAGGTGAACCCGGACGCGACGCTGCTGCCGTTTTTGCTCCAGGGGGTCGGTGGTGACGAGTCGCTCAACCAGAAGGACCAGATCCATCCGACGGCGGAGGGGCATCGCAAGGTGGCCGAACTCGTCTGGCCGGTGTTGGAGCCGTTGTGCAAGGCAAGGCCGTGTTTCGGTTTGTCGGGCCGGCGCGCCGCCTGCCGCGTGATGGCGGGGGGTTGGGGAACCGACGCAAGCACCAGGGCGGGCAAGAGGCATGCGGCTTCCCGAAACGCGGCAGGCGGAGCGCCTGCCCTACAATGTGAGGCGTCTATCTACGGCGTAGGTCTTGCCAACAAGGGCGGGATGGAAGGCGTCGGCGACGACTTGGCTGTGACGGGCGCGTGCGCTCGGTCAAAGTGCTTCAGGACGCTCAGCATCACGAAAACCAACGTGACCCCGCCGATCAGGAAAAAGATGCCGAAGCGCGTCGTGGCAGAGGGGGGATCGACCTCCATGGCTACCCCCGGGAACTACCCGCCAAAGAGCTTGTGGAACGACCGCATGAACCGCTTCGGAAAACCTTCTTTCTGCCCGTTCTGATCGGGCTGGTCAGGCGGTGGCTGCGGCTGGCCCGGCGCGACCGTCGGCGCGTCAGGGGTCAGCGTCTCGCCGCTGTGTTCGGTGCAAGTGAGCGTCGGCACGCGGCTGGCGGGCAGGTCAATCGTGTACGCCGTGCCCGCCGTCTCGCAGCCCTCGGTGGCGAGTTCGTTGGAGAACGCGCAGACCCGCACCCGCTTGAGCGGCTCCGGCGGCTTGAAATCCTTGGCCGGGTAGCGTTCCGCCGCGGCCTTGTTCATCACTTGGCACCACACCGGCAGGGCCAGCGCCGCGCCGTAGCCCTTTTGCGTGATCGTCTGCGGCCGGTCGAAGCCCACCCACACCCCGCACGTCAGGCTCGTCGTGTAACCGACGAACCACGCGTCGTGAAAATCATTGGTCGTGCCCGTCTTGCCCGCGCCGGGTTTCTTGAACCCGAGCGACGCGGCCTCGGCGGCGGTGCCCTTTTGCATGACCTCGCGCAGGACGGCGTGCGTCATCCACGCGCAACCGGCGTCGAGCACGCGCGTTTCGGCGTGCGGGGCGCGGTAGATCGTGTTGCCCGCGGCGTCGTCGATGCGTTCGATAAAATAACCCGCCCGGCGTACCCCCGAGTTGGGAAACAGCGTGTAGGCTTCCGTCAGCCGGCGCAGGGTCGTGTCGAATGTGCCGAGAAAGATCGTCGGATCCGCCGGGATGTTGTCGCCGAGCCCCACGGCGCGGCCGGTGTCGCGCACGTTGTCCAGTCCGGCGAGCTGGCCGACGCGCACGCTCATCGTGTTGCGTGAGCGCACCAGCCCCGCTTCCGCCGGGAGCACGCCGCCAAAGGTGCCGTCGGAGTTCGCCGGGCTCCACTTGGGCGCGAGCGGGAGTTCGCCGGGATGAATGGCGGCGTCGCTGATGTTCGCGCCGGGCAGCAGGCCGCGGGACCACGCGGTCGTGTACACGAACGGCTTGAACGTCGAGCCCACCGGCCGGCCGGGTGGGTCGGTGGCGCGGTTGAAGTCCGCCTTGGACTTGTACTCGCGTCCGCCGACGAGCGCGCGGATAGCTCCGGAACGGTTTTCGATGAGCACCAGCGCACCTTGGAGATAGTTGGTCCCGTGGCTCTCGTCGGCGTCGGGATTGTCGCCCTTCTTCGGATGTTCGTAGCCGGGGCGGGACTCGATCTTGGCCAACTGCGTCTCGACCGCCTGCGTGGAGAGTTCCTGCAATCCCTTGTCGACCGTCGTGTAAATTTTTAGCCCGCCCTCGTCGGCCTGTTCGTCGGTGAGCAGGTCAGAGAGTTCGTTCTGCACGGCCTCCATCGCGTAGTTGTCCTGGCCGGTGACGAGCCGGTTGCGCGAGACGCGGATGGTCTCCTCCTTGGCCGCATCGGCCTGGGGTTGGCTGATCATGCCCAGCGTGGCCATGCGCTCCAGCACAGTGTTGCGTTCGCTGGTGGCGGCTGGCAGGTTGTTGAGCGGCGAAAAGCGGTTCGGGCTGCGGATGAGGCCCGCCATCATCGCCGACTCGGACAGGTCGAGTTGCGCGCTGGGTTTGCCGAAGTACGCCTGGCTGGCGGTTTCAATGCCGTACACGCCCGAACCGTAGAAGATGCGGTTGACGTAAAACTCCAGGATCTGCTGCTTGGTGTAGCGGCGCTCGATGCGCATCGCCACGAACGCCTCCAAAATTTTGCGCGTGAGCGTCTTGCCGCCGAGTGGCAGGCTGTTGCGGGCGAGCTGTTGGGTGAGCGTGCTGGCCCCCTCCGCGGCGCGGTGGCGCGTGATGTTGCGGAACACGGCGCGCGCGATGCCGTGCGGATCGACGCCGTGGTGCTGGTAAAAGCGCGAGTCCTCCCGGGCAACCAGCGCATCCTGGAAGTTCTTGGACACCTGGTCGATCTTGACGACCACGCGGTTCTCGCTGGCGTGCAGGCGTGCGTAGAAGTTGCCGTCCATGTCGAAGACGGTGCCGCTCTGGGGCATCTCGCCGAGTTTCTCCAGGTCGAACGTGCCCGCCCACATGGCAAAAAACGTCACGACGCCGACGGCCGGCGCGGCGATCAGCAGGAGCAGCCAGTACCACCACCGGAACCGCGGCAGCCGAGCCCATCCCCGCGGCTGGGAGCGCCGAGGCACGGGCACGAGCGCAGGCGGCGGGGTCGTCGGAGAGGTGCTCAAAGCGTTTGCAAAGCCGTCGTTGGCCGCGCGTACCGTGACGCAAAACCGGCCGGAAAGAAAGCGCCGCCCCGCAAAAAAACGTTGCGGCTCCCCGGGGGCAACCGTACGTTGTCAGCGCACCTTTCCTATGGCTGATCTAGCGAACAAATACACCGAGAACATCACCGGCGAGTTCTACGTGGACGACCAGTGCATCGACTGCGATCTCTGCCGCGAGACCGCCCCGGCCAACTTTACCCGCAACGACGACGGCGGGCACTCGTACGTGTACAAGCAGCCCGAAACCGACGAGGAGAAGGGACTCTGCAAGGAAGCGATGGAAGGTTGCCCGGTCGAGGCCATCGGCTCCGACGGCAACTAACCCGGCGGCTACCGGACCGCACCCATGCCCCGGCCGCCTTCCGACGCCGAGCGGCGGCGGCGAATCATCGCGGAGTTCCGCGGCTACCGCGAACCGCGCCCCCTAATGGAGCGCGTGCAGGCGGTGAACGCGCTGGTTTCCAAGGCGATGGTCAGCCTTGGCCTCGGTGAGCGGGTCCGCGAGGCGGAAGTGCTTCAAGCATGGAAGGACACCGTGGGCGATTTCTTCGCGGCTCACTCCGCGCCCAACCGTTTGAAAGACGGCGTGCTGTACGTCCGCGTGCTCCAGCCAACCGTGCACTTTGAAATGGACCGCATGCGCGGACCGATTTTGACCAAGCTGCGCGACCGGTTCGGGGCGAGAACGGTGCGCGAGGTGCGTTTCCGCCTGGGATGACGCCGGACGAAATCCACGTCGCCGGCCTCGCGCTCGACGTACGCATCGGCGTGACCGACCGCGAACGCGCCGCCCCGCAACGGCTGACCGTCTCGCTGACCCTGCGGCCGGACGGAGGGTTCGCCCGGCTGCGGGACCACATCGAGAACACCATCAACTATTCCGCCGTCTGCGCGGCGGTGCGCACGCTGGCCGCCAACGCGGAGCCGAGGAAATTGATCGAGAGCTTTGCCGAGGACATTGCGGCAACGGTTCTGACGTTTTTCCCGCTTTGCGCGGAGGTGGACGTGGAGTTGCGCAAGTACGTTCTGCCGGATACAGATTACGTGGCCGTTCGCCTGACGCGCCGCCAGCCGTCCCCACCATGAAACCCGCGCCCAAAAAGAAGTCCGCCAAGAAGCAGCCCGTCCGCCAAGCGGCGGCTCCCGCCCGGCGCGAACCACCGCGCCTGATCATCGCCGCCAGCGAGCACGACGCCGACATGCTCTACGCGACGCGCTTCTACGTGCCGGACGCGTTCATCTACCTGCGGCAGGACGGCCGTTCGACGGTGCTCCTGAGCGACCTGGAGGTCGACCGTGGACGCAAGCAAGCCGCCGTCGACGAAGTGGTGAGCCTGACGGAGTTCATCAAGGAGAACAAAAAGGCGCTCGGTGCGAAGCCGGGTCTCGGCAAGGTCGCCGCGCACTTCCTGCGCACGCGCCGCGTCCGACGCGCCACGGTGCCGGACAGTTTTCCGCTCGGCTTCACGCAAGCCATGACGCAAGGCGGCGTGACCGTCGTGCCCGCGAAAGGTTCCTTCTGGCCGGCGCGAGCGTACAAGACAAACGACGAGCAGAACAAGCTGCGCCAGGCACTGGCGATCACCGCCGCCGGCATGGCGCGCGGCATCGAAGTGCTCGCCGCTGCGAAGGCCGCCGGCGGCAAGAAAGCCGCGCCCGGGGCGGAACTCACTTGGGGTGGTGCCACGCTGACCAGCGAGCGCCTGCGCGCCGAGATCGAGTCCACCATCCTCCACGCGGGCGGATTGCCGGCCAACACCATCGTTGCGGGCGGCGAACAGGCCTGCGATCCGCACGAACGCGGCAGCGGACCGTTGCGCGCCGGCGAGTTGATCATCCTCGACATCTTCCCGCGCGACGCCCGCACGGGGTACTACGGCGACATGACGCGCACGGTCGTCAAGGGCCGCGCCACCGACGCCCAGCGCCAACTCTGGCTCACCGTGCAGGAAGGCCAGCGCATGACGGTCGAGGCCACCCGCGCCGGGGCGGACGGCAAGGCGATTCACGAACGGACGAAGAAGTTTTTCAAGGACGCGGGTTACCCGACCGAGACGCGCGATGGGCGGCACGTCGGGTTCTTCCACGGCACGGGCCACGGATTGGGGTTGGAGATCCATGAGCCGCCGCGCTTCCAGTTCACCAAGAGCTTGGAGGCGGGCACGGTCATCACGATTGAACCGGGGTTGTATTACCGGGGGCTTGGCGGCGTGCGCATCGAGGACGTGGTCGCGGTGACGAAGGGGGGCTGCGATGTGCTGTCCGACTTCGAGCAGCGGCTGGAGGTCTGAGGCTGCACGCCGCAGGCGTTCGTCCCATCCCTACCTTGTGGACGAAAATGTGCTAAACTCCCCGCGCCCGCTTCCGCGATGACCGGCACACGTGTCTTCCCATCCTCCATGGCTGCTGCTATCACGGTGTCCGGAGTGATGGACAAGCCGCACGTCGAGCGCGAGGAACACGCCGCCGAAGAGACGGACGAAATCCTGGTCGCGCGCGCCAAGACCGGTGACGCCGACGCGTTCAGCGCGCTGGTGGCCCGCTACCGGGTGCGCTTGTACGGACTGGTCTACCACATGACCAGCAACCACGAGGACGCCAACGACCTCGTGCAGGAAATTTTCCTCAAGGCCTACCGCTCCATCAAAGGCTTCCAGGGCAACTCCAGCTTCTACACCTGGCTGCACACCATCGGCAAAAACATGACCATCAACTTCCTCAAGAAACGGGGAAAGCGGTGGCAGATGAGCCTGGACGACCTGGATTCCAACGTCCAAAATGACAAGGAATTCTTGGAGCTGACTGCCAGCAGCGACCCGGTGCGGGAAACCAATCTTTCCGAACTCCAGCAAAGATTGAACGAGGCGATGATGAAGCTGTCAGTAGAACACAGGATGGTGGTCACGATGTTCGACATCCAAGGGATGCCGCACGCCGAGATCAGCAAGATCTTGGGGGTTTCCGAGGGCACCGTGCGTTCCCGATTGTTCTACGCCCACCGCCAACTGCAAAACTACCTCGAAGAGTTCCGCAAGTAGACCCCCAAACAGACCGACTTTTTTGCGTATGGATGACGAGTTCCGCGACCTGCAACGCCTGCTCCGTTTGAAGCGCCACGAAGTGCCGCCGCCCGCGTACTTCGAGGATTTCATGGCGGAGTTCCACCGGCGTCAGCGCGAGGAACTGCTGCGGCGGCCGCTGTGGCGATTGGCGCTGGACCGAATGGAGGCGGCGGTGCCGAACTTCTCGCCCGCCCGCTACGCGTACACCGGCGCGACCGCGATGGCGGTGGTCGCGGCCAGCTTGGTTTCCACCCGCATCCTGGTGGCTCCGACCACCGGGCCCGGCCAGGCTCCTTCGGCGCGCTCCGTGGCCGACAACGCTCCGAAGATCAACATCTATTCTGCCAAGCCGTCGTTGCGGCTCGCACCCGAGCTGAACTTCGACGAACCCCGCCGGGTGGCTGCTTCCTCCGTCAACAACCGCACGCGGTACGTGCTGGATGCTCCCTCGGTCCAGCCCGTCGTCTATGAGCAGCGGTCTGATTTCTGACGGCAGACGCCTGCCGCTCGCTGCCTCGGTTTACTTGGCGTCTGCCCTCGCGGTACACGCTCAGGAACCCGCGCCGCCGAGTCCCACGCCAGCGTCCATCGCCGAGCAAAAGGCGATGTTCAAGGCTATCGGCGACGAGGTTGCGGACCTGTTTGCCAAACACCAGGACGCCGTGGTGCGCATCGAGGCCACCGATCCGTTTGGCCGGCGTGGCGGCACAGGGTTTTTCATTGATCCCAGCGGAACGATTTACACGAATTTTTCCGTGGCGGGCCGCTCTTGGAATCTGACCGTCGAGTACGCGCAGAAGAAGTACCCGGCGCGGTGCTTGTTGTCCGATCCGCGCAGCGGCGTGATGATCCTCAAGATCGACTCGGCCGCGCAGACGCCGTTCCTGTCCGTGGGGCGTTCGGAGGATTTGAAGGTGGCCTCCCCGGTGGTGGCCATCGGGTATCCGTTGGATTCGCCGGCCTCACCGACGTTCGGTCTGGTGGCTGGGTTCGACCTGAAGTGCTCGAGCGGATATCTGGCAACGACCCATGTGCGCGCCAACATGCCGGTGCGGGCGGGAGAGGCCGGTGCGCCCGTGCTCAACGAGCGCGGCGAGGTCGTCGGCATCCTGGCCTACCAACTCGACTTTGGCGCGGTGTGCCTCGTGCTGCCGATCCAGGCGGCGGAGAAGGTGCGTTCGGACTACGTGCGCTACGGTCGGCCGTGTCCCGGCTGGATCGGCATGAGTGCGGGGCCGACCGACGGCGACGACGAGCAGGATGCCGTGAAGGTGCTCAACGTCACCGACGACGCGCCGGCGGCGCGGTCGGGTTTGCAGGAGGGAGACATCATCACCAAATTCGGCCGGGTGGCCATCCATCACTTCGCGGACCTGCGGAACGCCTCGTTTTTCCTGACGGCCGACGAGAAGGTGCCGGTGACCGTGCTGCGCGGTGACAAGGAAATTACCGTCGAAGTGCGGGCGTCCAACCCGCCGGGGGTGCTCCCATCGGAGACCAACGATCTCAACAACGGCACGCGGTTGGCGTTGCCGAGTGCGCCGGTGAGCGCCGGGCAGGGGCGGGAAAGGTAAGCGGGTTTCCGACCCGCCGCCGAACGGAAACACTGACGCTCTAGCTTCCGACGGGGACCCGCCGCCGTGCCTGCACGCGGTAGGAATTGATGATCGCCGCGATCAGTCCCGGGAAGCGCTTCTCGATCTCCGCGCAACGCGTGGTGTTGTGCATCTCCACCCCGCAACGCTCGCCGCGGATCAGGCCCGCCTCGCGCAACGCCCGGAAATGCTGCGAGAGCGTGGAGCGCGGGATCGTCTTCGCGTACTCGCTGAGCGATTTCGAGCAGTTCAACGCGCAGCCGGAGCCGGCGATGTTGGCATAAATCGCGGCGCGTGCCGGGTCGGACAGTGCGTGGAGTATGCCCTCGACCGTCACGTCCTCCATCGAAGGGTGAAAGAGGGGTTTCACGTCTGGCAACATACGTTCGCTTGACACCTTCTTCAATAGTTCATATCTTCGGAACTATAGAAACATTGTGTCTGATCACCCTGAAACTTATTCATCCATGAGCAAACTCTCCGGAAAAGTCGCGCTGGTCACCGGCGCATCCAAAGGCATCGGCGCCGCCATCGCCAAAGCACTCGCGGCCGAGGGCGCGTCCGTCGTCGTCAACTACGCCTCCAGCAAGGAAGGTGCGGACCGCACCGTCGACGAGATCCACAAGGCGGGCGGCCAGGCCGTTGCCGTCGGCGGCGACGTGTCCAAGTCGGCCGAGGCGCAAGGACTGGTCGACGCCACGGTCAAGCAGTACGGCCGCCTCGACATCCTGGTCAACAACTCGGGCGTGTACGCCTTCTCGCCCATTGAGGAGGTGACGGAGGCGGAGTTCCACCGCATCTTCAACGTCAACGTGCTCGGCCTCTTGCTCGTCACCCAGGCCGCCGTCAAGCACCTGGGCCAGGGCGGCAGTATCATCAACATCGGCTCGGTGGTCAGCCGCATCACGCCGCCGGGCAGTTCCATCTACACCGGCACCAAGGGCGCGGTGGACGCGATCACCGGCGTGCTCGCGCGCGAACTGGGGCTGCGCAAGATTCGCGTCAACGCGCTCAACCCCGGCATGGTCGAGACCGAGGGCGCGATCAGCGGAGGCTTTATCGGCGGCGAGATGGAGGCGGCCACCATCGCGCAAGCCCCGCTGGGCCGCACCGGCCAACCGGGCGACATCGCCTCTATCGCCGTATTCCTGGCTTCGGACGACGCGGGTTGGCTCACCGGCGAGCAATTGCTTGCGGGCGGCGGCCTGCGCTGATGCGAATGTTCGCAGACCCGGACGCGAAAAGGTTGACCGCGTTCTCCGTCCGGGTTTGCTGAGCCTTGGCATCGTGATCAAAAAACTTTCTCCCGCGGGCGAGACGATCTTCCTGGCCTGCGGGTTCGCCGCCAAGTACCGGCAGGGCGGCGGTAATTTTTCCGTGCCGCTCCAGTGGGCGCTCGCGCTGAGAAAGCTCGGGCGCAATTTTGTGTGGCTGGAAATCCTGCCGGCCTCCCAGGACCCGGCGCACGACCGCGCCTGCATCCGCGCCTTTCGCGAACGGCTGCGGCAGCACGGCCTGGCGGACCGGTACTGCCTGCTCTACCAGCGCCCGGCCGCCGACGCGCACGATCCCGACGCGATGCGTCCGCTGGGGATGAGCCGCCGGGAACTCGACGCCCGCTTGGCTGGCCCGAACACGCTGTTGAACCTGAGTTATTCGGTCCACCCGCCGTTCCTGCTGCGCTTCGAGAAGCGCCTGCTCTGCGACCTGGACCCGAGCGAGTTCGCCTATTGGATGAGCCGAACGGAAATGGGTCAGTCCACGCACCACGAGTTCTGGAGCATCGGGCTCAACCACGGCGCGCCCGATTGCCGGATGCCAGGCAACAGTTTGCCGTGGAGGACATTTTCCCCGCTGGTCGATACGACTCTCAACCGGGCGTGGCCGCGCCCGCCACAGGGGGCTTTCACGACCGTGGGCCAGTGGTACTGGCACAACAATCTAGAAATCGACGGTGGCACGCCTGACCTGTCGAAGCGCGCCAAGTTCGAGCCGTACCTCTCGCTGCCGCGGCTCGTGCCGGCGGCGCGGATGGAGCTGGCCGTCAACTTGGGCGTGGGCAACACGGCCGAACGCACCCGGCTCGAAAGCCACGGCTGGCAGTTGCGCGACCCGCACACGGTGGCGTCGTCGCCGGCGGTGTACCGGCGTTATCTGCGCGGCGCGTTGGCGGAGTTCACGACGATCAAGGGCGTGGACGTGCGCTGGCGAACAGGCTGGGTGAGCGACCGGGCGGCGGCGTTTCTGGCGACGGGCCGGCCGGTCATCACGGAGGATGCAGGCGTGGGCCGGCACCTGCCGGCGGAGAGCGGCTTCATGGAGGTCGGCACGCTGGAGGGAGCGCGCGAGGCGGTCGAGCGGACCCTGCGCGACTGGTCGGCGCTCTCGCGGCAGGCGCGGGCTTGCGCGGAGGAATGTTTCGAGGGCACGAAGACCTTGCGGCGGATGCTGGGGTGAGTGCACGCGGGGCGTGCGTTGCGGTGTGGCTGGGCAGCCACGTTGCGGTGCTCCCGGCGGGAGCGTTGCGGTGGCGCTGAAGCGCCGTTGCGATGCGCCTGCGGCGCGTTGACCAGAGGCAGAACAAACGTCTTTCTGCCCCAACGTGCGCGCAGCGCACATCGCAACGTGGCTGCCGCCACACCGCAACCCGCAACGTGCGCATAGCGCACACCGCAACGCGCGTTCCGCGCAAAAAACCTTTGCGACCTTCCCGCCTTTCTGCTTCCATCGGGACGCAGAAAACTACCCAATCGTTACCACTCCCGCATGAAGCATCGTTTCGTTTCCGCTCTCGCCATGGCCGCCACGGCCGGTGCGTTGAGCTTATTCACCGGCTGCGCCGACACCGGCTCCGGTGGCCTTGGCAGCAGCAGCGGCAACTACAACCCGGTCGCCTACAAACCACATAACCCGAGCGCCGTCCGCGTGAAGGTTTCCATCAGCAAGCAGCAGGTCTACGTCATGGAGGGCAGCAAGCCGCTGCTCGTGGCCGCCTGCAACGTCGGCATCCCTTCCAAGCCGACGCCCAAGGGCAACTTCACCATCTACAACAAGATCCAGCACAAGCGCAGCGGCTCGTACGGGTTCTACAAGAACGGCGACGTGGTCACCCCCGCCGAGGCGGGCAAGGGACACGGGCAGTACATCGGCTACCCGATGGGGTTCTGGTGCGAGTTCTCGCCCTCGTATGGCTTCCACCAGGGTTACGTGTGGCCCATCGCCCGCTCGCACGGCTGTATCCGCCTGCACAAAAACGTCGCCTCGAAGTTCTACGCCATCGTCAAGGTCGGCACTCCGGTGAGCATCGCCGAAGCCCAGCCCGAAGACGCCACCATCGGCGCGAACGTCCAGCGGCCCTCCGATTACCAGGATCCCGATCCGCCCGCGTCCTACACGGCGTCTGACCGCGTGTTCGAGGCGCCGAGCGGCGGTGGTTTGGCCACGTACTAAAGCGTTCGTCCAGACCGCAGACCGGTTTCCAACTTGCGCCGGAGGGACGGAACTCGTACCTCCGGCGCTTTCGTGCTATTTGTACCATGCCAGCCGATTTCTTTTCCATGAGCAGCAGCCCGACGACCGACGCCCCGCCCGAGCCGCGCAAGCGCATCAACCTGCGCACGCCCGACATCATGGCCGCCGTCCAGGCCCAGGTGGAAACCCACTATCGCAGCGAACTGGTCGAGCGTATCCGCGCGCAGGGCGGCGTCCTGTCGGCGGCCGGGCTGACCGTGCGTCTAGCCAAGCAGTTCGGCTTTTGCTACGGCGTGGAGCGCGCCATCGACTTGGCTTACGCCGCGCGCAAGAGCAAGGAGTTCGAGGGCAAGCGGCTGTTCATCCTGGGCGAGATCATCCATAACCCGGAGGTCAACGCGCAGATTCGTGCCCTGGGCATCAAGAACCTGATCGGACCCAAGCGCGAGGCCGAGGTCGACGACCTGACGGCCGACGACGTGGTGATCGTGCCGGCGTTCGGCGCGGAAGTCTCCACCGTCGAGAAGATCAAGCAAAAGGGCTGCTACATCGTGGACACGACCTGCGGCGACGTGATGAGCGTCTGGCGGCGGGTGCGTGCGTACGCGGCCGACGAGGTGACGAGCATCATCCACGGCAAGGCGCAGCACGAGGAAACCAAGGCCACCGCTTCGCAGGCGCGCAGCAAGGCGGGGCGGGGGCACTATCTCGTCGTCCTGACGTTGGAGGAAACGGATTACGTGGGCAACTACATCCGCCACGGTGGCGACCGGGAGGAGTTTTTGCAGAAGTTCGCCCACGCGCACTCGGAAGGCTTCGACCCGGAGATCCATCTGAAGACCGTCGGCGTGGCCAACCAGACGACGATGCTGCGCGGCGAGACCGAGGAGGTCCAGCGCCGCATCCGGCAGGCGATCATCGACCGCTACGGTCCGGAGGACGGCGCGCGGCGGTTCCGGTTCTTCGACACGATCTGCGGGGCGACGCAGGAGCGCCAGGACGCGCTCAAGGACATGCTCCAGCTTCCCATGAGCCTGCTGCTGGTGGTCGGCGGTTACAACAGCTCGAACACCTCGCACCTCGCCGAGATGGGCCAGGCGCAATTGCCGACGTACTTCATCCGTGACGCCAGCCGCCTGGAAAACCAGGGACGGATCACGCATTTCGATCTGCACATCGGGCAGGAGGTCACCAGCGAGAACTGGCTGCCGGACGGCGAGATCGTCGTCGGCGTGACGGCCGGGGCGTCGTGCCCGAACCACCTGATCGAGGAGACAATCAAGCGGTTGTACGCGTTCCGCGGGGTGGACGCTTCGACGCTGGTGTGACGCCGCAGGCGTTCGTCCCGCCAGGGAGGGATGGCTGTTGGCGCGGTCTGACTGGAAACTAGCCAAGCAGCGAACGCAGGTACACCGCTCCCTGCCGCACGCTCTCGAACGCATCCGCCCCCTCGTACTCGACGACTACCGGCCAACCGTTGGCCGTGCACAGCGGGATCAACGCCCGAAAATCCACGTCTCCCTGCCCGACTGGGACATCCTGGCGGTCACTCTTGCGCAGATCCTTCGCGTGGACCAGGAACACCCGCCGGCTCTGCGCGCGGATGAATTCCACGGCGTTGCGCCCGGCGTATTCGAGCCAGAACGCGTCGTATTCGAAATGCACGAGCGCCGGGTCCGTCTCGGCTAGGAGGATGTCCATGCCGACCTCGTCTGTGCCGGCCAGGGTCTCGAATTCAAACTGGTGGTTGTGGTAACCCAACCGGAAACCTTCCGCTTGGGCCTTAGCGCCCAGAACATTGAGCCGGCGGGCGGCCTCACGGTAGCCATCGGCGGTTTGCAGCTCCCTGTTGAGAGCGGGGACGACGAGATGGTCGACGCCGAGCTTGCGATGAAAGGCGAGTTTGGCGGGAAAACCCATTTCCAGGGCGTCGAGGCCGACGTGGGCGGAGAGCGCGGTCAGGCCAGTGTCGTTGAGCACGTCGCGCCAACGCTCGGCGCTCCAACCGTAGTCGCCGGCGAGTTCGACGCCGTCGTAGCCGAGGCTTTTGACCTGACGCAGTGCGCGCTCGGCGTCAGTGGACGTGGCATGGCGCAGACTCCAGAGTTGGAGATAGAGGGAGGATTTCACCCGCAGCGAAGAAAAAGGCGGTGGCGCGGCCCACCGCACTCACAGGCGAGCAGCAGCACCTAGCGGATCACCACAGTGGTGCCGCGCGGGATGATCTGGAACAGCTTCTTCGCCACCTCCGAAGGCAGCCGCACGCACCCGTGCGAGGCCGGGTAGCCCGGCAGCACGCCGGCGTGCAGCCCCACCGTGGAACACGACAACCGCAGGAAGAACGGCATGGATGCGTTGTGGTACAGCGACGAGTGCCATTCCGTGTACTTCTGCGTGACGACGTATTTGCCTGGCGGGGTGGGTTTCTCGGCTTTCCCGCTGGAGATTTTGGTGGTCAGCAGCGTCTGGCCGTCGCGTGTGACCGTGGCGATCTGGGCCGCAAGGTTCACCTCGATGGCGAGCCGGGCGGCGTCGCTCGTCGGCGTGACGCCGATGAGCATCTGCATGGCCGAGGTGTCGCCACGCTCGGCCGCAATGTCGAGCGGCCGGACGTCGGAACGCGTGCGGGCCTCGCAGTTCGCCTTGGCGTCGATGAGGAACTGCATCACGTCCGTTTTCCCGGCGGCGGTGGCGAGCATCAGCGCGGTGGCTCCGGGGTCGCGCAGCAGCAGGCCGCCGCGGGACTTTGGCGGGAAGGTCGTCAGCAGCGCGTCGGGCAGCGGCTGCGGCACGGGTGAATCGATCCCCACGCCCTCGTCCAGGCAGCGTTGCAGGGTGTTGAGGTCGCCCGTCGCGGCGGCGGCAAAAAATTCGGCCGTGGGCACCACGTAGCGCGGGGGCGGGGTGGCATCCGTCGATTCGACGGTCACCTCACCACGAGCCGCAGGAACAGCCGGCAAACACGCCACCGCGAACACCAGCCCAGCTAGACAGAGAGAGGAAGGCAGACGCACCATGGGAGCGAAGTTTTTCGGCTGCCGTTATACCAGCAGAGACCCTGCCGAGTCAACAAGTTGCGTGAAGAAGGTTGCCGGTTACCAACTTGGCCGCTCCTCTTGTCTGTCATCCTGAGGCGAGTGCAACGAGGTGAAGGACCTCGCCGGAAGGGACCCGCTTGCCACTCGCCGGAAGCCAGAGCAGAAGACTGGATGGTCAGACCAACAATGCGAGGCGGGTGGGTACCCTGCGGCGAGGTCCTTCACCTCGTTGCACTCGCCTCAGGATGACAGAAAGGTTGCAGGCACGCGGTGAAGGAACGGTGACTCACGCGGCCACTGCCGGCACGTCCTTCGCCAGCGCAAGGTCGCGGCAGCCCTTTAGGTCGAGCTTGCCCGAGCCCAGCACCGGCAGGCTCTCGATCCGCTTGATCGTGCGCGGCACCCAGAGGTTCGGCACGCCCAGGCCCGTGAGCTTGGAGCGCAGGTCATTCTGGTTGATGTCCACCGTCGAGAGCATCACTAGCGCCTCGCCCTTGGCTTCGTCGGGCACGCCGACGATCATCAGCAGCCGCTCGCCGTTGGAGGGCAGCCCCAACGCCTCGTGGATCTTGGTCTCCACCGTCTCGTGCGGCACCATCTCGCCCGCGATCTTGGAAAAACGCGACTGCCGACCTTCGATGTAGAGGAACCCGTCCTCGTCGAAGCGGCCGAGGTCGCCGGTGCGAAACCAACCGTCACGGATGACCTCGGCCGTTTTCTCGGGTTCGTCCAGGTAGCCTTCGAAGACGTTGGCCCCGCGCGCCCAGAGCATCCCGGTTTCCTGCAAGGAGAGGTCCGCGTCGGTTTCCGGGTTGCGGATGCGCGCGGTCAGGCCGGGAGCCATCTTGCCCACCGAACCCGGCCGGTAGGCAAACTGCACGGTCTTGCCCGCGTCGTTGAGACTCACGTCGGGCAGGTTGCAACTGATGACCGGCGAGGTTTCCGTCAGCCCGTAGCCCTCCATCACCTGCTTGCCGAACTTTTCCTCGAACGCGTCCGCCACCGCGCGCGGCAGCTTTTCCGCTCCGGCCACGACGAGGCGCACGCTGGCGAGTTGTTCTTTGTCCACCTTGCGCAGGTAGGAGCGCAAAAACGTCGGCGTGACGATGAGCAGCGAACAGCCGTAGCGGTGGACGAGTTCGGCGTTCTTGGCCACGTCGAGCGGGTTCGGGTACGTGACGGCGCGCAGCCCCTCGATGATCGGGAACCACAGGGTCACCGTGCAGCCGAAGCTGTGGAAAAACGGCAGGGAGGCCATCACGCCCTCGCCCTGGTTGAGCTTCACCATCACGCGGAACTGCGAGATGTTGGCCAGGATGTTGCGGTGGCTCAGGACGACGCCCTTTGGCTCGCCGGAGCTGCCGCTGGTGAACAGCAGCACCGCTTCGTCGTGACCGCCCTCGCTCGGGACGCCGAGGATTTTGGTCAACAGCCACCACGGCGTCAGCAGCGAAACGCCCAGCCACAGGCCGATGCGGCTTTTGAGCGGCGGCAGGACCTCGTCGAGCTTGAGGATTTTCTCGGGCCACGGGAACGTTTCCATCTTCTTCATCACGACCGAGGCCGTGATGACCGTGTCGATCCCGGCGCGGGTCATGGCGGACTCCAGGGCGGCGCGGCCGGAGGTGAAGTTCAGGCTGACGGGCACCTTGCCAGCCAGGAGCACGGCGAGGTTGGCCAGCACGCCGCCCTTGCTCGGCGGCAACACGATGCCCACGCGCCGGCCCGGGATGCGCTGGCGGACCTCCCTGGCGAGCACGATGGCGGCGGCCAGGACCTTGATCCGGCTCAAGGTCGAGTGGTCCATGCCGTCGACGACGGCGGTCTCGAACGGACGGTGCTTGAGCCCGCGCACGCACGCCTCGGCGAGGTTGCGCTGGAGGGCGGGGCGGAGTTCGTAGCTGGACTCGCCGAGGTCGAGGAGCGCTTGGCGCACGGTGGCCACGTCGGCCTTTTCCGGGGCGAGCGCCTCGCCAAAGGACACGGTCACCGGGTACGGGAAGCGCCGCGGCCACTTGCGAAAAAACCGGCCGCCCTCGAACGAGAAGATGGATCCCCAGAGCTGGTCCATCCACACGGGCACGACCGGCGCGCCGCCCTTGCGCGCGATGATCTCGAAGCCCTTCTTGAGCCGCAGCAGCGTGCCGGTGCGGGAGAGTTCGCCCTCGGGGAACACGCACACGACCTCACCGGCCTGGAGGCGTTCGCCCGCGGCGCGCAGACCCTCTTTCGCGTGCGCGGCCGAGATCGGGATGGCTTCAAAAATCCGCAGGAACGGGTTGAGGATCGGGTTCTCGTAGATGCCGGCGAAGATCAGGAAGCGGATGGGCCGCGGGCAGCAGATTTGCAGCAGAATGGCGTCGATCCAGGTGATGTGGTTGGGCAGCAGGAGGACGCCGCCCGTCGCCGG
>CAXTMD010000009.1:2255-29664 GCA_964245035.1 uncultured Chthoniobacterales bacterium | reverse complement strand
AAGTGCGCGCGGTAGAGCACGGCGATCTCGTTGAGTTCGACGCCTTCGTCGCGCAGTTCCAGGATGCGCTGAACGACGAACTGGCCCTGCTGGTTGCTGTCGTTCAGTTCGATGAGCGCGGGCTTGACCGAACGCGTTTCGCGCGCGGAGTGGAGGTTCTTGGGGAACTGCTGCTCGTTGGCCTCGATGGAAGCGTTGGCCACATCGAGGATCTCGGGGACAGAGCGGTAGTTCGTCTCGATCTTGTAGGTGCGGGCGTTCGGGTAGCGGCGGGGGAACTGGATGATGTTCTGCACGTCCGCCCCGCGCCAGGAGTAGATCGACTGCGCATCGTCGCCGACGACCATGATGTTCTGGTGCTTTTCGGCGAGGCGGTCGACGAACTCGGCCTGGATGTGGTTGGTGTCCTGGTACTCGTCCACCAACACGAACTGGAACTGCTTCTGGTAGATGCTGGCGACCTCCTCGTGTTCGTTGAGGAGCTTGAGCGCCTTTTCGAGCAGGTCGTCGAAGTCCATGACGTTCGTGGCCTTTTTCTTGGCCTCGTACTTGGTGTGGACGTTGTTGAGTTGATCGACCTGATCGAGAAAGTAGGGGTACTTCGTATCGACGATGTGGCTGACGGCGCGGTTGGTGTTGACCGCCATGCTGAAGATGTCGGAGCAGACCTCGGCCTTGGGGAAACGTTTTTCCTTGGGGTCGATGCCAGCGGCGGCGATGACCGTTTTCATGAGGTCTTCCTGGTCCTCACGGTCCATGATGGAGAACCCGCGCCGCCAGCCCAGCGCCTCGGCGTGGCGGCGCAGGATCTTGTTGCCGATGGAGTGAAACGTCCCGCCCCAGAGGCCGTCGGTGCTGTTGGGCAGGAGGTTGGAGACGCGCTCGAGCATCTCGCGGGCGGCCTTGTTGGTGAAGGTGAGGAGCAGGATGTTCTGCGGCTCGACGCCGTTCTCCAACAGATAGGCGACGCGGTAGGTCAGCGTGCGCGTCTTGCCCGAGCCCGCCCCGGCGATGACGAGCATCGGCCCCGGTCCGGCGGTGACAGCCTCGCACTGCTGCTGGTTAAGTTCGCCAGGGTAGTCGATCTGCCGGCCGGCGTGGTTGGTGACGGCAGCGGGTTTGTTGAGCTTGTAGGTGCGGGCCATGCGGGCGGGGAGGGTCAGTCGAGGATGAGGACGCGGGCAGGGAACTCGGGGCAGAGCTTGGAGGCGGGCAGCGAGCCGTCAGCGTCAAAGCATTTCATCGTACCTTTGCGGTCGCAGGTCCAAACCTCCAACGCACCCGCTTCCAAATAGAGCCGCTTCTTTTCCTCGATCTCGCGGCGGCTGTTGCTGGGTGAAATGATTTCGATACAGATCTCCGGTGCGACGAAGAAGCTGGCGCGCTTGGTTTGGCGTTGGACGCGTCGGCGTTCCCGCGACATCCAGCCCACGTCCGGAATGCGGGTGCCGTCCTTAGTTTTAACACCAGTTTCGTAGAAGGAGCGGCCCAGGGGTAACAAACGTTCCAGGAGGGACAGGATATCGCGTCCATAATCTTGGTGGTCCGGTCCGGGTGGAGGGCTCATGATGATCTGGTTGCGGGCATTGGTTTCCACCTTCCAATAGAGGTTTTCCGGCAGGATCGGGTGTGTGCTGGCCAGTTGCTCGAAGGTCAACCCCGGCGCTTGCAGCGGCGTCATCACGAGGTGCCCCTCGTCGTCCAGTTCGATGGAATACGGCAGGGCCAGAAGCTGCTGCCAGACGCGCTCGTCCATGTCGATCTCCACGTCGTTGATCACCATGGGGCCACCATGCCCGTTTTACGGGCGATTCACAAGGCGGCGTTGCGCACGCGCACGACCAGGGGCGCGAAGGGTCCGACCCGCGTTTCGAGCACGTCGCCATCCCGGATCGGCCCGACGCCGGCGGGTGTACCCGTCAGGATGAGGTCGCCGGGCAGCAGCGTCGTTCCCTGGCTGCAAAACGACACGATCTCGCGCACGCCGAAGATCATCTCCGAGGTGCGGCCGTCCTGGCGCCGTTCGCCGTTTTGCTGGCAGGTGACGGCGAGGCCGTGCGGGTCGACTTCGGTGTGCACAAAAGGACCCACCGGCGTGAAGGTGTCGAAACCCTTGGCGCGGGCGAACTGCTTCTCCGCGTCCTGAAGGTCGCGGTCGCTGATGTCCTGGCACGTTGTGTAGCCGAAGATGTGCGCAGCCGCTTCCTCGGCCGTGATGTTCTTGGCCACTTTGCCGATCACGATGCCCAACTCCGCCTCGAAGTCGACGCGGTGCTGCGGGTAGGGGAGTTCGATCACCCCTCCGTGCGCCAGCAGCGAACTCGGAGCCATCAGCCACGTCATCGGGCTGGTCGGCGCGACCGCGCCGCGTTCGACGGCGTGGGCGTGGTAGTTGCGGCCGACGGCGATCACCTTCGACGGCGCGACCGGCACGTTGACCGTCAACCCGGCGAGCGGTACCGGTTCGCTGCTGTTGGGTTCCACGCCGAGCCAGAACGGCCGCGCGAGGTGCTGCACCGTCGGTTCCGCGCCGTCGCCTGCGTCCAAGACCTCGCCGTAAAATAAGGGTCCGCCGCCCGCGGCGTGAAAGGCTCCAAAGGTTCTCATGGGTGTTGACCGCAGGATGGTCGAACGCCCGGGATTTGTCATCCCCGGCGTCTCTGCGGTTGCAATCGGCCGGCGGACCCCTTAGAAAACCGGCATGCCGCACCCAAGATTGTTCCTTCCTGCCCTGGTTCCCTGCGCTGCCGTCGCCCTCGGTTTGTTCTCCGCGACGCCGCGCACCGCGGCCCAGGACATCCTGGTCGGCGAGTACGCGTCGCTGACGGGCAGCGAGGCGACGTTTGGCGTCAACTCCGACAACGGGGTCGAACTCGCCGCCGACGAGATCAACAAGGCCGGCGGCGTGCTCGGACGCAAGATCAAACTCGTCGTCGAGGATGACCAATCCAAGCCCGGCCAGCCGTCCACGGCGGTCAACAAGCTCATCCAGAGCGACAAGGTCGTCGCCGTCATCGGTGAGATCGCCAGCTCCCGCTCGCTCGAAGCCGCGCCGATCTGCCAGACGGCCAAGGTCCCGATGATCTCGCCCGGCTCGACCAACCCGACGGTCACCCAGAGTGGCGACTACATCTTCCGCGTGTGCTTCATCGACCCGTTCCAGGGCACGGTAATGGCGAAGTTCGCGCTCGACACCCTCCACGCCAAAAAGGTCGCCGTTCTCTCGGACGTGACGAGCGACTACTCCAAAGGGCTATCCCAGTTCTTCATCGAGTACTACAAGGCCCACGGTGGCGACATCGTCATCGAGCGTTCGTACAGCGGCGGCGGCAAGGACAAGGACTTCCGCGCGCAGCTGACGGCCATCAAGGCCACCAACCCCGACGCGATCTTCGTGCCCGGCTACTATACCGAGGCGGGACTGATCGCCAAACAGGCGCGTGTGCTCGGGCTGAAGGTGCCGCTGCTCGGCGGTGACGGCTGGGACAGCCCGAAGCTCTCCGAGATCGGCGGCAGCGCGCTCGACGGCTGCTTCTTTTCCACGCACTTCTCGCCTGCTGACTCGAACCCGAAGGTGCAAACTTTCGTGAAGAGCTACCAGGGCAAGTACAACACCATGCCCGACGGCATGGCCCCGCTCGGCTACGATGCGATGATGATCCTCGCCGATGCCATCAAGAAAGCCGGCACCACCGAAGGCGACAAGGTGCGCGACGCGCTCGCCGGCTTAAAAGACTATGATGCGGTCACCGGCAAGATCTCCATCGACGCGAACCGCAACGCCACCAAGTCTGCCGTCGTGCTGGAAGTGCACGGCAAAGAGAACAAGTTCGTGGCGTCGGTCGCCCCGTAGTCGGCGCGTTGGGGTGCAAAGGCGCGCATGGACTGGACGTACTTCCTCCAGCAGCTCATCAACGGGGTGTCGCTCGGCGCGTTCTACGCGCTGATCGCCCTCGGCTACACGATGGTGTACGGAGTGCTGCGCTTCATCAACTTCGCACACGGCGACATTTTCATGATCGGGGCGTTCGCCGGATACTGGCTGACACCGAAGATCATGCCGTTGCTCGGCGCGGGCACCCTGTCGCCGGAAGGTGACTACGCGATTAATCCCGACGCCAGCACCTTCAAGTTTGCGCTCGCGGTGTGCCTCGTCATGCTCCTGGCCATGGCGGCTTGCGCGCTGCTGGGCATCGTCATCGAAAAACTCGCTTACCGCCCGCTGCGCAGCCGGCCCAAGCTGACGGTGCTCATCACCGCCATCGGCGTGTCGCTGCTGTTGGAGTACGGCGGTCAGTACCTCTTCGGAGCGGCTCCGCGTTCCTTCCCCGACCTCATCACCGACAAGGCTCTCGATCTACCCCGGACCCGGGGGGTCGACCTGAGCACCCTGACGATCACCCGCAGCCAGGTCATCGCCGTGGCTGTGACGGTCGTGCTGCTCGTAGGCCTGAGCTTCATCGTCAAGCGCACCCGCCTCGGGCTGGCCATGCGTGCGCTCTCCAACAACCCGACCGCCGCGACGCTCATGGGAGTGAACCTCGACACGGTGATTTCCTTCACCTTTGGCCTCGGCTCCGCGCTGGCCGGCGCGGCGGGCATCCTGTGGGCGATCTCCAACCCGTCGATTGACCCGCTGATGGGCGTGCTGCCGGGCGTCAAGGCGTTCGTGGCGGCGGTGCTCGGTGGCATCGGCAACATCCCCGGTGCGGCCATCGGCGGGTTTGTCATCGGCATCGTGGAAACTTTCGTGGCAGGTTCGTCGTTCTCGAACTACCGCGACGCCATCGCCTTTGTCGTGCTCATCGTGATCCTGCTCTTCCGCCCGGCGGGTCTGTTGGGTCGCTCGCAGGTGGAAAAGGTCTGAACGCCGTGAGTGCCTCCCTGCGTTCCAAGAAGCTCTGGCTGCTCGTCGCCGTCGTGCTGAGCGCCGTGCTGTCGCGGTTTTCCGGCTCAATCAACGGGTACTACCTCCAGGTCGTGCTCTTCATCGGCATCAACATCGTCCTGGCCGTCAGCCTGAACCTCATCAACGGCTACACCGGCCAGTTCTCGCTCGGGCACGCGGGGTTCATGGCCATCGGCGCGTACGTGTCGGCGTACCTTTCCAAGGAAAAGGGCGCGGCGTTGCTGCACGTGCTCGGGGAGGGGCAGTTCGGCGTTGTCGTGCTCTTCGTCGGCGTGTTGATCGCCGGGGGCCTGGCTGCGGCGGTGGCCGGGCTGGTCGTGGGGGTGCCGTCCCTGCGGCTGCGAGGCGACTACCTTGCCATCGTGACCTTGGGTTTCGGCGAGATCATCCGCGTGATCATCCAAAACACCGACGCGGTCGGCGGCTCGACCGGCTACAAGGGCATCCCGCACTACACGACGTTTTTCTGGACGTTCACCGTCGCGGCGCTCACGATTTACTTCGTCGTCAGCCTGATCGACTCGACCTACGGCCGCGGCTTCCTGACGGTGCGCGACGACGAGGTCGCCGCGGAGGCGATGGGCATCAACACCACCCGGCGCAAGGTCACGGCGTTCGTGTCGGGGGCGTTCCTCGCCGGGTTGGCCGGCGGGTTGTTCGCCCACGAGACGACGTACCTCAACCCGAGCGGGTTTGATTTTCAACGTTCCATCGAGATCGTTGTCATGGTGATCCTCGGCGGCATGGGCAGCACGGCCGGGGTGACGTTTGCCGCCGTTCTGCTGACCGCGCTGGCCGAGTACCTGCGCTTCGTTGCCAAGTACGACTGGCTGCCCGGCTGGCTGCGGGGCCTGTGCGAGAACCGCACGATCATCTACGCGCTGGTACTCATCGCACTCATGCTGCTGCGTCCGCAGGGACTCTTTGGCGGACTGCGGGCGTTTGGCGCCGGGCCGTCGCGCAAGGTGCCGAAAGCCGCCTAGAAACTTCCATGGCCGCCCTGCTTGACCTCCAACGCTGCACCGTCCGCTTCGGTGGCCTGACGGCCGTGTCCGAACTCGACCTGCAAATCGGCGCGCACGACCTCGTCGCCCTGATCGGCCCCAACGGCGCGGGCAAGACGACGGTGTTCAACATCATCACCGGCGTCTACCGGCCGACGACGGGCAGCATCACCTTCGCCGACGAGCGCATCGCGGGGCTGCGCCCGCACAAGATCGCCAAGCGGGGCATCGCGCGGACGTTCCAGAACATCCGGCTGTTCCCGTCGATGACGGTGTTCGACAACGTGCGTGCCGCCTTCAACCTGCATTGCAAGCACACCTTTGCCCACGCGATCTGGCGCACGCCCGCCTTTTACCGCGAGGAGCGTGAGATCGACGGACAGGTCGTGGAACTGCTCGACATCTTTGACCTCGGCCGGTTTCGCGACGCGCCTTGCAAGAGCCTGTCCTACGGCGATCAGCGGCGGCTGGAGATCGTCCGCGCTTTAGCGACGCGTCCCAAGCTGCTCCTGTTGGACGAGCCCGCCGCCGGCATGAACCCCACCGAAAAGGAGGGTTTGACCAAGCTGATTCGCTTCATCAAGGACAAGTTCGAGATCGCCGTGCTGCTGGTCGAACACGACATGAAGCTGGTCATGGGCATCAGCGAGCGGATCTTCGTCTTGGACCACGGCACCAAAATCGCCGAAGGCGACCCGGAGACGATCACGCGTGATCCCAAGGTCATCGAAGCCTACCTGGGCGAGTCATCGGAGGAGGGGACGAACGATGCTTGAGCTCGACGGCGTCGAAGTCCGCTACGGCTCGATCACGGCGCTGCACGGCGTCTCGCTGCGGGTGGAGGAGGGCAGCATCGTGACGCTCATCGGAGCCAACGGCGCGGGCAAATCGACCACGTTGCGGGCCATCTCCGGGCTGGCGCGACCCTTTGCCGGGACGATCCGCTACCACGGCGAGGACATTACCCACCTGCCGCCCCACGGGATCGTGGCGCGCGGCATTTCGCACGTGCCCGAGGGGCGCATGGTGTTTGCCAACCTGACTGTCCTGGAAAACCTCAAGATGGGCGCGTACCGGCTCCGGGATCGCGCGCGCTGGAACAAGGATCTTGATTATGTGTTCAGCATCTTCCCGCGCTTGAAGGAGCGCGAACGCCAGTCCGCCGGGACGCTCTCCGGCGGCGAACAACAGATGCTTGCCATCGGCCGCGCGCTGACCGGTTCGCCGAAGTGCCTGATGCTCGACGAACCCTCGCTCGGCATCGCCCCGATCCTCGTGAAAACCATTTTTCAGAAGATCGTCGAGATTAATCAGCAACTCGGCATCACGGTGTTGCTAGTCGAGCAAAACGCCAATCTGGCGCTGGACGTTTCCAGCCGCGGCTACGTGTTGGAAACGGGCGAGATCATCCTCCAAGACACCTCTGCTGCGCTGAAGCAGAACCCGCAGGTGCGCCCGCCCTACAAACAAACTACTCCGTTTCCAGCATCGAGCGGTGCCGCCACAGGTAATCAATGCCCGAGTACAGCGTCAGCCCGATGGCAATGCCGCTGACGATCAGGCCGCCGTACCACCACAGGTGACCCCACCACTCGCCTGGGGTGTTGCCAAATCGTTCCTGCCACTCTTTGTAGGCGAGCAGCACCAGGAAAAACACCACCGTGGCGATCTGCCAGGAAGTCTTGTGCTTGCCAATAGGATCGGCGGCCAGCACGCGGCCCTTGGACACGGCCAGCAGCCGTAGTCCGGTGATCAGGAACTCCCGGATGATGACCACGATGGCGGCCCACGCGGGGATCGCCTTCAAAGGCACCAGGCACACGAACGCACCCGTGGTCATAATCTTGTCCACCAACGGGTCCATGAGCTTGCCGAAATCAGTGATCAGCGCGTAGCGCCGGGCGATCTCGCCGTCGACGTAATCCGTGATGGCCGCGACGGCGAACAGCACCAGCGCGACGGCAAAATGGTACGGAAACTCCACGCTGACCGTCGCCACGAAGAGGACCGTCAGGAAAAACCGTCCCACCGTCAGTTTGTTGGGCAGGTTCATGGGCAAAGCTTCAGGCGGTCGGCACCTCCCGGCCAGTGGTTTGCGACACGGGATGTTTCCAGATCGGGATGCGCTGCTTGAGCTCGTCGATGAACCACTCCGCCGCCGCGAACGCCGGCCCGCGGTGTGCCGCGCTCACTCGCAGGAATAACGACGGCTCTGCCACCGGCACGAACCCGATCCGGTGGTGGACCACCAGATCCTGGACGGGAAACCGCTCGGCCGTCTCACGCACCAGCAGGTCGAACTGGTGCCGCGCCATGGTGAGGTGCGCCTCATAGTCGATGCCGCTGATGCCTTCTGGCCCTTCCAACCCGCGCACGACGCCATGGAAATCCACCACGCCCCCAGCCGTCGCGCTGAAAAGCGGCGCGGGCGGCTCCAGAACGGCGTCAGTGATGACCACTTCGCGGACGGGTGGGGGCATAAAAACTAGTTTGCCGACGCTTGGGGGCTGCTAGGGTGAACCCGACAGAGCAAAAGGCACGACACTTTCCTTCTAAATATGGCAACTGCAACGGACTCCTGCGACATCGGGCTCATCGGCTTGGCGGTGATGGGCGAAAACCTCGTCCTCAACATGGAAAGCAAGGGCTTCTCCGTGGCGGTCTTCAACCGGACGACGAGCGTCACGGAAAAATTCGCCGCCGGCCGCGCCAAGGACAAGCGCATCACCGCGACCAAGACGATGGAGGAGTTCGTCGGCGCGCTGGCGAAGCCCCGCAAGGCGATGATCATGGTCAAAGCCGGCTCGGCCGTGGACGCCGTCATCGACCAACTGGTGCCGCTTCTGGAGCCCGGCGACCTGATCATCGACGGCGGTAATTCGCTGTTCACCGACACGCAACGGCGCTGCAAAGATTTAGCCGAGAAGAAGATTCACTTTGTCGGCGCGGGCGTTTCCGGTGGCGAGGAAGGCGCGCTCAAGGGACCTTCGATCATGCCTGGCGGGCCCAAAGATGCCTGGGAAATCATCAAACCCATCTTCACCAAGATTGCCGCGCAGGTGGACGGTGAACCGTGCTGCCGCTACATGGGGCCGGACGGCGCGGGTCACTACGTAAAAATGGTCCACAACGGCATCGAGTACGGAGACATGCAGCTCATCTGCGAAGCTTACGCGATCCTCACCCAGGTTCTTGGGATGAAGCCCGAAGAACTCCACCAGGTGTTTGACCAGTGGAACACCGGCGACCTGGACAGCTTCCTCATCGAGATCACGAGCAAGATCTTCACGCACAAGGACGACGGCGACGAGGGCGCCGGCGACGGTTACCTCGTGGACAAGATCCTCGACAAGGCTGGGCAAAAGGGCACGGGCAAGTGGACAATCATGAGCGCCTTGGACATGGGCGTGGTCGTTTCCACGATCAACGCCGCCGTGGAGGCGCGGATCACCTCCTCGCACAAGGATGCGCGGGTCGCCGCGTCCAAGATTCTCAAGGGCTCGGCGGGTAAACAGTTTGACGGTGACCGTCAGGCCCTGATCGACGCCGTGCGTGATGCCCTCTATGCCTCGAAGATCGTTTCCTACACGCAGGGCATGGATCTGCTCGGCACCGCCAGCAAGAAGTACAACTGGAACCTGAACTTTGGCGACATCGCCACGATCTGGCGCGGCGGATGCATCATCCGAGCCCGTTTCCTCAACCGCATCAAAGAGGCTTACGACAAGCAGCCCGACCTGAGCAATCTCATGCTCAACGACTACTTCACGGACGCGTTGGAAAAGAACCAGCCGCACTGGCGCCAAGCGGTTGCCACAGCAGCCGAGTACGGGGTGGCGGTGCCGGCCTTCAGCGCATCCCTCGCGTACTTCGACAGTTACCGCCAGGAACGCCTCCCGGCGAACCTCCTCCAGGCCCAGCGCGACTTCTTTGGCGCGCACACATACGAGCGGGTGGACAAGGAGGGTACGTTCCACACCGAATGGCTCCAGACCCACAAGGATCTACCTACGCCCGAACGTATTAAGAACTAAATGCAAAAAACGCCGCCGAACGCGTTGACGGATCCGCGAGGTCGTTTAATCTAACCGTCCCGACGCGCCGCAGGGCCTGAAAAACCCGGCGGTGCTCCTCAACGGAAAACGAGATTTTCGGTTGACGTTCTTTGCTTCTGTTTTAATCTGCGGTTCGCTCAAAACTGAGCACCGGAAACCCAACTCTGCGGAGAAGGGCACGCATCACAGAAAACTTCAAAAAGTCTGTTGACGCTTCCAGGGTGCGAAAGTACGATGCGGACCCACTCGGAAACGAGGGGATGCTTACTCCGGCGGTCTTCGGATCGACAGGATAAGCCGCCAAGAAAGTTGAAACTTCTTGGTTGACGTTCCTTCGCTTCCAAGTAACCTCCAGTCCCGCTCGCAACGAGCCGCTCGCCGGAAACGGTGAGAGTCGAAAGAAAACGAAAGTTTCTGTTTGACGCCGGTGAGAAGTGAGCGAAGATGAGGACCCGCCACGAAAGTGGCAAGCCGGTTGAAGTTAGACCGGCGGCGGTGACAAGAAAGTCGAAACTTTCTGGTTGACGCTGAAAACGGAAGAAGTAGTATAAGACCTCGCTCGATGAGCGGCCCGGCTGAGTCCGGGTGATCGGTTCGGACGACGCAGATGCAGGCGGCACTCGCTGCCCGGTGTGTCGGAAGAAATCGAAGGTGTTTCTTTGAGAATTTGGCTCTGATGGTTCGACGACGCGTCTTGCGCCGGGTGAGCCTGAGAAAGTGAAAATCAGAGTGGGAGAAGGCAAAGATTGAATTGTGCGTTATTCGTCGGTTTCTTTGATTCAATTTCAAGATTGATTGATCGAACCGAAAGTCCGTTGGCCTAGCCAGGCTGACGGCACATTAGGAATCGGTCAGAATTTGCTTCGGTCTCAGCGACCGGGGCGCAAATTTTCTACGGAGAGTTTGATTCTGGCTCAGAACGAACGCTGGCGGCGTGGATAAGACATGCAAGTCGAGCGGGACGGTAGCAATACCGTTCAGCGGCGCAAGGGTGCGTAACACGTGGGGAATCTGCCGAGAAGTGGGGGATAGCTCGCCGAAAGGCGAATTAATACCGCATGTGACCAGGGCCGACATCTGCCTGACGTCAAAGCTGGGTTAAACTAGCGCTTCTTGATGACCCCGCGGCCTATCAGCTAGTTGGCGAGGTAACGGCTCACCAAGGCATTGACGGGTAGCTGGTCTCAGAGGACGACCAGCCACACTGGAACTGAGACACGGTCCAGACACCTACGGGTGGCAGCAGTCGAGAATTTTTCGCAATGGGGGCAACCCTGACGGAGCGACGCCGCGTGGAGGATGAAGGTCTTCGGATTGTAAACTCCTGTCATTTGAGAACAAGGGTGTGCGAGTCACTACCGCGCACTTGATAGTATCAGAAGAGGAAGAGGCGGCTAACTCTGTGCCAGCAGCCGCGGTAATACAGAGGCCTCAAGCGTTGTTCGGATTCATTGGGCGTAAAGGGAGCGTAGGCGGTCGGGTAAGTCGGATGTGAAATCCTGGGGCTCAACCTCAGAACTGCATTCGATACTGCTTGGCTAGAGGACTGGAGAGGTGAGTGGAATTCACGGTGTAGCAGTGAAATGCGTAGATATCGTGAGGAAGACCAGCGGCGAAGGCGGCTCACTGGACAGTACCTGACGCTGATGCTCGAAGGCCAGGGGAGCAAACGGGATTAGATACCCCGGTAGTCCTGGCAGTAAACGGTGCACGTTTGGTTTGAGGGGATTCGACCCCCTTCGAGCCGGAGCTAACGCGTTAAACGTGCCGCCTGGGGAGTACGATCGCAAGATTAAAACTCAAAGAAATTGACGGGGGCCCGCACAAGCGGTGGAGTATGTGGCTTAATTCGATGCAACGCGAAGAACCTTACCTGGCCTTGACATGCATCTCTAAGTTGGTGAAAGCCAGCGAGCGTAGCAATACGCAATTTGCACAGGTGCTGCATGGCTGTCGTCAGCTCGTGTCGTGAGATGTTGGGTTAAGTCCCGCAACGAGCGCAACCCTCGCCTTTAGTTACCATCATTCAGTTGGGTACTCTAAAGGAACCGCCGGTGATAAGCCGGAGGAAGGTGGGGATGACGTCAAGTCCTCATGGCCCTTACGGGCTGGGCTACACACGTGCTACAATGGCGGTGACAATGGGACGCGGAGGGGTGACCCCGAGCAAATCTCAAAAAGCCGTCTCAGTTCGGATTGCACTCTGCAACTCGAGTGCATGAAGGTGGAATCGCTAGTAATCGCGGATCAGCATGCCGCGGTGAATACGTTCCCGGGCCTTGTACACACCGCCCGTCACACCATGGGAGTTGGTTCTACCCGAAGGCGTTTCCCTGACCGCAAGGGGGCAGGCGACCACGGTAGGGTCAGCGACTGGGGTGAAGTCGTAACAAGGTAGCCGTAGGGGAACCTGCGGCTGGATCACCTCCTTTCTAAGGAGCAATTGAACACTCACCAGTGCCCGTATGAGGCTGGACAGATGTTCGATAGGTCGATGGCTAAACCGTCCGCTTCGGTGGACAATGGCATGCCATCCAAGACCTCGGAACCGAAAGGAACCGGGGCTGAATCGACCGAGACCGATTGAATAACGTACAATTCAGTTTTTGCTTCTCCGCATCAGGTTGGGCGAGGGCCCGATCCCCAAGTTTCCCGGTTTCCGGGGGCATAGCTCAGTTGGTAGAGCGCCAGCTTTGCAAGCTGGATGTCAGGGGTTCGAATCCCCTTGCCTCCACAAGCCTTGGTGAAGGTTTCCCGAACGGGCCTGTAGCTCAGTTGGTTAGAGCATGCGCTTGATAAGCGCAGGGTCATAGGTTCGAGTCCTATCAGGCCCACGGGGCTTGACAGGCAGGAAAATGATGCGAGAAGTAAACTCCCGTTTTACACGGGCCGAACGACCCTAAAGGTTGCCTCGTCCCGTGGTTCGGTTGCCGGCTAATGCCGCGACCGGTTCTTTGATATCTACATACAGGGTAGTATGTACAACTTTTTGAGCTGAGTCTGAAATGACGGCTCGGAACGGTTGGACGGCTGAAGTTTGGCTGTCCGAGTGGATCGAGACGTAACGAGTTTCAGTTATCGAATTTGCCAGCCGCAAGGCTGGCATCAGATTGATCAAGCTACAAAGAGCACATGATGGATGCCTTGGTGCTGATAGGCGACGAAGGACGTGATAAGCTGCGATAAGCAACGGATAGCGGCAAATACGCTTTGACCCGTTGATTTCCGAATGGGGTAACCTGTGGCCGATAATACGACCACGTTCTGGCTTGAATACATAGAGCCAGAGTCGCAATACCCGGTGAAGTGAAACATCTCAGTAACCGGAGGAAAAGAAAGAGAATCGATTCCGTCAGTAGCGGCGAGCGAAAGCGGAAGAGCCCAAACCCAGAGCTTGCTTTGGGGGTTGTAGGAGCCCGTTGTGGCAGTCCGGACGTTAGGTGAAGCGAATGGAAAATCGCTCCACAGAGGGTGAAAGGCCCGTAACCGAAAACCGAAGGACGCCTAGGGATTTCCTGAGTAACGCGATCTAAGTGAAGCTTCGCGTGAATCTGTGCCGACCACGGCATAAGGCTAAATACTAATCAGCGACCGATAGTGAACAAGTACCGCGAGGGAAAGGTGAAAAGAACCGCTGTGAGCGGAGTGAAATAGTTCCTGAAATCATGTGCTTACAAGGTGTCAAAGTCCGCGAGGATGATGGCGTGCCTTTTGCTTAATGAGTCTGCGAGTTATTGTCAGTGGCAAGCCTAAGGCGTTCTGCGCTGGAGGCGAAGCGAAAGCGAGTCCGAAATGGGCGCTCTTAGTCGCTGGCAGTAGACCCGAAGCCGAGGTGACCTACCCATGGCCAGGTTGAAGGACGCGTAACAGCGTCTGAAGGACCGAACCCGTGAATGTTGAAAAATTCTGGGATGAGCTGTGGGTAGGAGCGAAAGACTAATCAAACCCGGTGATAGCTGGTTCTCCCCGAAATAGCTTGAGGGCTAGCCTCAGGTGTTTATGGGCGGAGGTAGAGCACTGGATGAACTAGGGCCCATACCAGGGTACCGAATTCAATCAAACTCCGAATGCCGTTCAACATAACCTGGGAGTCAGTGCGCGAGGGATAAGCTTCGTGCGCGAGAGGCAAACATGCCAGACCAACAGCTAAGGTGCCCAAATACCGCGTAGTGGAAAGGATGTGAGGTTACTTAGACAGTGAGGATGTTGGCTTAGAGGCAGCCACCATTTAAACAGTGCGTAATAGCTGACTCATCGAGTGATCTCGCGCCGAAAATGATTGGCGATCAGCGGTATACCGAAGCTTTGGAATAGTTCCTGGTTCGCCAGGTTCGATTGGTAGGGGAGCGTTGTCTGGGCCTTGAAGCAGGAGCGTAAGCAACTGTGGAGTCCAAACAAGTGAGAATGCAGACATGAGTAGCGAAAAGACTGGTTAAATTCCAGTCCGCCGTAAACCCAAGGTTTCCCGGGCCAGGCTCGTCCTCCCGGGGTTAGTCGGGACCTAAGCTGAGGCCGAAGGGCGTAAGCGATGGACAGCAGGTTTAATATTCCTGCACCGGCTGGAGCGTAGAATGCAATTGACGGTTGTGAGGAGCGAACAAGGCGATTGAAAATGCCAAGCCCGCAAGGGGACGCCAAGGCCACGGCCAAGGTGGATTCCGCAAACCATGATCCGAGAAAATCTTGCATGTGTATCTCCGGTTGCCCGTACCGTAAACCGACACAGGTGGGTGAGTAGAGTATACTCAGGCGTGTGAGTGAAACCTCGTTAAGGAACTCGGCAATCTAGCCCCGTAACTTCGGAAGAAGGGGTGCCTGGCAACAGGCCGCAGTGAAAGGGGTCAACCGACTGTTTAACAAAAACACAGCACTCTGCTAAGTCGTAAGACGACGTATAGGGTGTGACACGTGACCAATGCGGTAAGATTACGGTAAGAGGTTAGCGCAAGCGAAGCTTCGAGCCCAAGTCCCCGTGAATGTCGGCCGTAACTATAACGGTCCTAAGGTAGCGAAATTCCTTGTCGGGTAAGTTCCGACCTGCACGAATCGTGTAACGAGTTGACCGCTGTCTCAACGAGGAGCTCAGCGAAGTTGTAGTGGCGGTGAAGATGCCGCCTACCCGCAGCAGGACGGAAAGACCCTATGCACCTTTACTGTACGCTGTTACTGTTTGTTCGGTTTCGATGCTTAGCGTAAGTGGGAGGCTTTGAAGCTGTGCTTTTGGGCACGGCTGAGCCGACAATGAAACACCACCCTTTGGAATTGGACAAACTAACCTCAGCCCATTATCTGGGTGAGGAACAATGGCAGCCGGTCAGTTTTACTGGGGCGGTATCCTCCTAAAGAGTAACGGAGGATTACGAAGGTTGGCTCAACCCGGTTGGCAATCGGGTGTCGAGTACATGGATAGAAGCCAGCTTAACTGTGAGACATACACGTCGAGCAGGTACGAAAGTAGGTCCAAGTGATCCGGCGGTTGAATGTGGAATTGCCGTCGCTCAAAGGACAAAAGGTACGCTAGGGATAACAGGCTGATCGCGCCCAAGAGTTCATATCGACGGCGCGGTTTGGCACCTCGATGTCGGCTCATCGCATCCTGGGGCTGGAGAAGGTCCCAAGGGTCCGGCTGTTCGCCGGTTAAAGCGGTACGCGAGCTGGGTTCAGAACGTCGCGAGACAGTTCGGTCCTTATCCGCTGTGGGCGCAGGAGATTTGAAGGGTTCAGACCTTAGTACGAGAGGACCGGGTCTGACGAACCTCTGGTGTTCCGGTTGTCACGTCAGTGGCAGCGCCGGGTAGCTATGTTCGGAAAGGATAAGCGCTGAAAGCATCTAAGCGCCAAGCCTATCCTAAGATGAGATCTCCCTGAAGATTCGTGGTAGACCACCACGTTGATAGGCCGGGGGTGTACGCACGGTAACGTGTTCAGCTCACCGGTACTAATAATCGTTCGGCTTGGTCATTGATTTTCCCATCCCCGTAGTGGTCGGAGTTCGCTCCGATCACTCCGGCGGAAGGTAAAACTTCCCGCTCGGCGGGGAGCGGAAAACATCATGACTTTACGATCTAAAACTCAGTCAGATAGTTGTTCAAAACCTGTATGTAGATATCAGAGAATCGGTTGCCGGTAGAAACCGGCAGCCACAGCCCTCAGAGGTGAGGACTGTCGGAGGCGAAAGCCTCCGCGAGACTTCACTTCTGGTGGCATCTGCGCAGTGGCCCCACCCGTTCCCATTCCGAACACGGAAGTGAAACGCTGCAGCCCCGATGGTAGTGCATCTCTAGGTTGTGCGAGAGTAGGAAGTTGCCAGAAATATGAACCCCGGTCGCCGAAAGGTGGCCGGGGTTCCTTGCTTTTCGGGTGTCATCCCGCTAAACCACTTTGTCATGCAGCCCGAACTCGAAGCCTTGCTCGTCCTCCAAGATCGTGACCAGAAGATCAAGGCGTTGCGCCAGCAGCAGAAGTCTCTTCCAGTGGAAAAGAAAGGTTTGGAGTCAAAGCTGGCTTCGGCAAAGCAAATTTTTGAGCACGCCAAGCAGCGTGGCCAAGAGAACGAGGTACAACGCCGTAAACTTCAGCTGGAAGCCGAAGGCAAGCGCCAGTCCATCGGCCGCTTCAAAACTCAGCAGCAGGCCACCCGCAAGAACGAGGAGTACCAGGCTCTGACCAAGGAGATCGGCCACTTCGAGGCGGACATCCGGAGTTTGGAGGACCGAGAGTTAGAGTTGATGGAACAGTCGGAGGAGATTGCCAAGACGACGGCCGCAGCGGAGAAGGATTTTGCCAAGGCGCAGGCAACCATCCAGGAACAAATCACCAAGCTGGAAGCCAGCGCAAAGGCGGCCATTGGCCGGTTGGGTGAACTGGAGGCGGATCATGCCAAGCTGTCTGGCGGCGTGGACGAGGGAACGCTCGACCTGTACAAACGGTTGTTCGCCAAGAAGGGTGACGCCGCCGTGGTGCCTCTGGAACACGACATCTGCGGCGGCTGCCACATGAAGGTGCCAGTGCAGGTTTCATCCCAGGTCCGCGCGCAGCACGTCACCACGCAATGCCCTAACTGCGGCCGCATCCTGTACCGGGTGATTTGAACGGGCTGCATTCGGCGTGGTGGCACTCGGCAGCCTGACGACTCTGCGGATCGCAGGTGAGATGCCAGCGATTTGCCCGGCAGACAATGCCTTCCAGCATCACAGTACCTGACGAGCGGTTGGCTCGACAGATCGCCGCGCATACCGTCGGGGTGCAGCCAGCCGATGTACGCCGTTTTCCGACCGGCTTGATGCACTACGTTTATGAGGCCACTTTCGACGACCATCCACCGCTGGCCGTCCGGATCGCCGCGTCCTATGGTCATGCGGCCATGCGGGGAGCCGCGCAGCTTTCGCGGCTTCTTCGCCCGCGTGGGATACCGCTTCCGGCCATCCTTGCGGAGTCCTTGGACGGTGCGTTCCCTTATCTGGTTCTAGAACGAATCCCTGGCACCGACCTTAACGATGTGGTCGGAGATCTGCCCAGGGATAGCCTCGAAGGCATCGCCGCAGCCGTGGTTGATGCCCAGCGTCGGACCGCCGGGTTGCCCAGTTCCGCCGGAAAGTACGGCTATGCGGTTTCGTCCGAAGCGGCTCCGCATCCAAACTGGTTGCAGTTTCTTGCCTCCAGGCTCAAGCGCTTGCAAGAGGAGATCGTCGCGGCCGACCGCTACGACGTTGGCGAAACGGAGATTCTCGCCGCAGTCTTGACGGACATGAAAGGCGAGATCAACGCAGTGCCCGCCACGCCTTTTCTGCACGACACGACCACGAAGAACGTGATCGTCACCCCGGAAGGTCGATTCTCCGGGATCGTCGATGTAGACGACCTGTGCTTCGGAGATCCACGTTGGGCGGTGGCGCTGACCCATGTCGCGCTCCTTGCATGGGGGTTTCGGCTTGACTACACGGAGGCATGGATGCGCCTCGCGGGCTTTTCGGATGATCGGCTTTTTCGTGTCTACGTAGCGCTTTTCTTTGCGGGCTTCATGGCCGAACGGGGCGCAAAGTTCAATCGGGCGGAACCTACTGTAGACCGCGAGTCCGATCAGCAGAGCCGTCGGCTTTACCTCGACGCCCTTGCGCAACTTTGACCTTCGAAACGGGCAGCTTCGCGCTTGTGCCACTCCGTCTCTTGGCGGAAGGTCCGTCTGCCTATGAACCGCATCGTCGGGATCGAAACAGAATACGGTTGCCTCGTCTCGGACGACAAAGCACACGGCGGCTCGGATGCTTGGCCAACGCGCATCAAGAACCACCTTTTCAAGAAGGCCAACGTCGGCAGCATCGACCTGCACTACCGCGACTACGAGGAACCGCCTGGCAACGGCGGTTTTTTGCTGAATGGCGGCCGGCTGTACCTCGACATGGGCCATCTCGAATACTCCTCCCCGGAGTGTCTCGACCTGCGCGACATGGTGGCTTATGACCTGGCCGGGGACGCGCTCCTGCAGTCCGGCCTCAACGCACTCGGCGTGGCCGAACAGGTGTCGTTCCTCAAGAACAACATCGATCATTACACCGGCGCGACCTTTGGCTGCCACGAGAACTACCTGATGAAGCGTGAGGCGCAGTTCACGCCGCAAAGCCTCGGCTCGCTGTTGTCCTTCCTGGCGACGCGACAGGTCTTCACCGGGGCGGGGCGTGTCGGGCAGGCAAACCCGCTCGCGTTTGACTTTGAACTGCCGCGTTCGGAGGTGCCGGTGGATTACCAGATCAGCCAGCGTGCGGACCACATCGTCAACGACATTTACCAGTGGGTGCAGTTCAACCGCGCCATCATCAACGCGCGCGACGAACCGCTCGCGGATTACCGCCGCTACCGCCGGCTGCACCTGCTCATCGGCGACTCCAACATGAGTCCGTTCGCCACGGCCTTGAAGGTTGGCACGACGGCCTGCGTGCTCACGCTGTTGGAAGAGGGGTTGATGCCCTACGATGTGATCCTGCGCGACGCCGTCCAGAGCACCCGCGACATTTCCCGCGACCAGTCGCAGCGCTGGATCGTCCGCCTGGAGAATGGGGAGACCTGCGACGCGCTCGACGTGCAGTACACTTTCTTGAAACTCGCGCAGAAACACCTCGCCGGCAGCGACGAGGAGACCGACTGGCTCATCGAACGTTGGGGGTTCACGCTCGACGCCATCCGCAGCAAGCCCGAGGCGCTCATCGGTGGCGTGGATTGGATCTCCAAGAAATACTTGCTCGACCAGTTCCGGGAGGCGGAAAACCTCGAGTGGCATGATCCCTGGCTGCAAAGCCTCGATCTCGAATACCACAACATCAATCCGGCGAAGGGATTATTCTTCGCGTTGAACCCGGCCAAGGCCATCGGCGAGTTCAACGACGGTGTGCGCAACGAGCACGCGCTCCGTAACCCACCGGCCAACACCCGCGCGCGGGGGCGTTCGGCGGCGGTCGCGCATTTTCAGAAATCGAACCAGTCCTACGTCATCAACTGGGATTCGATCTCCTGCGAAAACCAGAGCCACTTCGCGATGGGCGATCCGTTCCAGGATTACGAGAAACCGATCCAGAAGTTTTTGCAGCGCCTGTGATGTTTGCCCCGCGAGCCGCGACGGTTCTCTCGGTCTGCTTGGCCGTGCCGTGGATGGCCAACGTTGCTTCCGCCTCCGACTATTGGCTGGAACCATCGCGTGCCCCGGGGGCAAAGGGTGAGGAGTTGATCCTGCACCTGCAGATGGGTGACCGGCTGAAGACCGAGGAGGAAAAGCCGCTGCAGAAAGATCGGATCGCCCGCTTTGACCTATACGGCGACCGGACTGCACGGCGCGATTTGCTGGCGGCGGGGCAGGAAAACCAGTCGCCGACGGCGAGGGTTCGCTTGGAAGAAGGCTCCGCGCTGGTCGTGATGGACCGCAAACCGCGCCCGATCACGATGGAGCCGGACCGGTTCAACCAATATCTGACCGATGAGGGCCTCGAAACGGCGGCCGCGCAACGTGCCCGTAGTGGGCAAACGGACACCCCGGGCCACGAAACCTACGCGCGATTTCTCAAGACCCTCGTGCAGGAGGCAAACCCGACGACGGCCACCGTCAACACCCTGTACAAACGACGGGTCGGCCAGCGACTGGAAATCCTGTTGGAAAACGACCCTGGCCAGCTCGGTTCCACCGGCGGTGAGTTGACGGTAAAGGTGCTCTTCGAAGGCATGCCGCTGGCGGGAACGAAGATTTCTGCTTGCCGTCGTGCGGCCGACGATCAACCGCCGCACGTCGCCACGGCCGTCACCTCCGCCAAGGGCTTGGCGAGTCTCAAGTTGGATCAGCCAGGATTGTGGCTGGTGCGGACGGTCACCATGCGTGCAGCCACCGCCGGGCCAAGATCGGACGCGGCGTGGGAAAGTTTTTGGGCGACGTACACGTTCACCGCCCGCTTCCCGCCGCCGGGCGTGCCAGCGAGTCCAGCGCCGAAGTAGCCGCGGCGCGGCCTCCGGTCAGATCGAAAAGCCGGTGTACTCCGGCTGCGCCAGCTTGGTCGGCGCAAGGAGCATCCCGGCGGCGACCGTGGCGTTGCTGCCCTGTTCGATGAGGATGAACGAACCGGTTTGCCGGTTGGTGGCAAACCCATCGTAGAGCAGCGGCCGGGCGGTGCGCAGACGGATGGCTCCTACGTCGTTCATCGCCAGCGTGTCCACGCCGGCCTGCTGGTCCAACGTGGAAATGTCGATGCGGTAGTCAATCGAAGTGACCGACGCGGGGACGGTCTGCGTCAGGTGCTTGAGGAGGTACTTTTTGCCCGGGGTCAGCGGGCGCGCGTGCAGCCAACAAACCCGTGCCTGGAGGTCTGTCCCCGTGCCGGGCACGTTGGCGGGGGTCACGAGCACGTCGCCGCGGCTCACGTCGATGTCGTCCTCCAGCACCACCGTGACCGACTGCGGGCAAAACGCTTCCTTGAGCGGACCGTCGAGCGTCCAGATGGTTTTCACCTTGGTGACGTAGCCGCTGGGCAGGGCCATCACAAGTTGGCCCTCGCGCACGATGCCGCCGGCGATCTGGCCGCTGAGGCCGCGGAAATCGTGCAGCGCCGGGTCGGTGGGATTGTTCGGACGGTTGACCCATTGCACGGGCAGGCGGAAGTCGGCCAGGTTCCAGTCGCTGCCGATGTGGACCGTTTCGAGATGACCAAGCATCGTGGGGCCGGGAAACCAGGGAGTGTGCGGCGAAGGGTCGACGACGTTGTCGCCGTGCAGCGCGCTGACGGGGATGAATTTCACGTCCTTCATGTCCAAGCGCGGCAGGAACTGCTCGAACTCGGCCCGGATCTCGTTGAAGCGATCCTCGCTCCAGTCCACGAGGTCCATCTTGTTGATCGCCACGACAAGGTGCGGGATGCGCAAAAGCGATGCGATGCAAGTGTGCCGGCGGCTCTGCTCGACGATGCCCTGGCGCGCGTCGACGAGGACGATGGACAGGTTGGCCGTGGACGCACCGGTGACCATGTTGCGCGTGTACTGGATGTGGCCGGGCGTGTCGGCGATGATGAACTTGCGCCGCGGCGTGGCGAAGTACCTGTAAGCCACGTCGATGGTGATGCCCTGCTCGCGTTCGGCGCGGAGGCCGTCGGTGAGGTTGGCGAGGTTGATCTGACCGTTGCCGGTGATGTCGGCACTGCGCTGGAGGGCTTCGAGCTGATCCTCCATCAACGACTTGGAGTCGTAAAGGAGCCGGCCGATGAGCGTCGATTTACCGTCATCCACGCTGCCGCTCGTGTTGAAGCGCAGGAGATCGACGGGGGTAGGATTGTTCGTGGTCACAGCAGGACGAGGAAATCAGCGCGACTTGCGGGCGTAGTAAGCGGCAAACACCGCGTTCTTGTGCAACACATCATGGTCCCCGAAGCCGCAGGATTGCGCCAGGTCGAGCTGATACCTCAGTGACCGGGGAGAATCCTCAAGCGCGATGTAACCAAAAACCTTCTGGCGGTACTCCGCGCCCCCGAGGGCTTCCAGATACCGCCCGTATCTCTGCCACGCGAGCGCCTGGACGGCGGGATCGTCGAAGAGGACGAGATCGGATACAAACAACACGCCGCCGGGTCGCAACCAGCGGTGAAGCCGGCCGAACATCTGTCTCCAGTCCTCGTCGTCGCGAAGGTGGTGGAGCACCGCGCCAGCCAGGATCACGTCAAAGCAACCCTCGGCAAACGTCAGCGCGCGCATGTCGGCCTGGATCGTCTCGACGGTGCCGGAGGTCTGCGGCTGCACGCGGGCACGCGCCCGGTCGAGCATCGGGCGGCTCAAATCGACCAGGGTGCAATCCAGCGGGGCGATCCGACCCAGGACGCTCAAGGTAAAGTTGCCGGCCCCGCAGCCAAGGTCGAGCAGTGTGCCGCCCGGTGAAAGAAAAACGGCGGCGGCGGCAGAAACGATCTCTAACACCAGCGGCGCATCGACGGCCGCCTGTTGCCCGGTTTCCAGTTTGGAAAAACGCTCCACGTCCACGTCGAACCTCGCGCGGATTTCATCGACGGTGGATTTGGAGGCGAGATCGCGGGTCATGACATACCCCAAACGATCAAAAGTAGCCCGCCTTCTTGCGATCTTCCATCGCGGCTTCGGAGAGCTTGTCGTCGGCTCGCGAGCCGCGCTCGGTGACACGCGCGGCCGCGATCTCGGCAATGATGTCGTCCACGGTCTCGGCCGGAGAGTCCACGCAACCCGTGCTGATGATGTCGCCGATGGTCCGCACGCGCACGAACATGGTCCGCGCGGTCTCGTTCGGCTTGGCGGGAGCGAGTTCCGTGTCCGGCACCCACTGTCCGCCGCGGCGAACGACGCGCCGCAGGTGGCTGAAGTAGATGCTCGGCACTTCGAGCCGTTCGCGCCGGATGTACTCCCACACGTCCATTTCCGTCCAGTTGCTCAGCGGGAACACGCGCATGTTCTCGCCGGGGTTGAGCCGGGCGTTGTAGACGTTCCAGATTTCGGGGCGCTGGTTCTTCGGGTCCCATTGCCCGAAGCTGTCGCGGAAGGAAAAGAACCGTTCCTTGGCCCGCGCCTTTTCCTCGTCGCGGCGCGCACCGCCGATGCAGGCGTCGAAGCCGAACTCCTCGATGGCAGCCAGCAGCGTAGGAATCTGCAAACCGTTGCGGCTGATCTGGCCCGGCACGGGGAAAGCGATCCCCTTGTCGATGGCTTCATCCACCGTGCGAACGATCAGTTTGGCGTGGAGTTCCTGGGCTCGGCGGTCGCGGAATTCGTTCAGTTCCGGGAAATGGTGGCCGGTGTCCACGTTGAGCAGCGGCATCGGAAAGTCCGACGGCCGGAACGCTTTTTCCGCCAGCCGCAGCAGGCAGATCGAATCCTTGCCACCCGAGAACAGCAGCGCCGGCCGCTCGAACTCGGCGGCCACCTCACGCATGATGTGGATCGCCTCCGTTTCGAGGTACTGGAGATGGTCGAGGTAGTAGCCGCTCACGGACAAACAACTCCGTTCACTCAACGCACCGCCTGCCCGCCCCAAGCGGCGTGCAACCCGCACTCGCGCTTTTCGTCGGCCTTGGCGGGATCGAAGTAATCCCACTCGTTCGGGAGATTGTGCTCGGCCAGATGGGCTTCGAGGTCGGCGTCAGACGCGTAGAAAAGCGGGCTGACCTTCAGCGTGCCGAAGTTTTCGTCGAGCGAGACGATGTCCAGTCCGGCGCGGTTCGGGTTCTGCGTTTGGCGCAGGGCGGTCAGCCAGACGAGCGGGGCGAGTTCACGCATTCCACGCTGAAAGGGTTCCAGCTTCATCTGCGCGCTGAACTGCTTGAGAGCCGCCTCGTCCTCCGTGTCGGGAACCGGTCCAAACACAGCATCGCGGTGCGCCACGGTCAGCCGGGGCAGGTACGCGCGCAAGTCGAGGTCGAGCGTGCGGCGGAGTTCCTCGGCGTGATGGTAGGTCGCCGGACGGTTGTAGCCGTGGTCGACCCAGAGCACCGGGATGCGCGGCTGCGCCTGGGTGGCCAGGTGCAAGATCACGGCCTCGTACGGGCGGAAGTTGGTGGACACCACCGTGCGGCCCGGCGCGTGCGCGACGGCCCAGCGGGTGATTTCCAGCGGCGACTGGCCGCGCAGTTCGCGGTTCCAGCGGGAAATCTGGTCGGGAGTCATAAGGATCAAGCGGAAGTGCCCGTCTGCACCATCGGAACGTCCGGGGCCGGAGCCGTGGCGCCGGGTGGGGTGCCGATGCTGTGCAGGGTGGCGTCGCGGGGAAGAACCTCGCGGTCGCAGAAGTCCCCGAACCCTTCGCCGTCTTCGCGCTCGACGGCGTAGCGGCGGATGATCGGCGTGAGCAGTCCGAGCGCATCGTCCACCGTCACGCTCGGAGCCATCAGGCGGTTGAGGCGCGTGCCGTTGTACTTCGCGCCGAGGAAAAGCGCGTACTTGTTTGGCGCACGTCCGACCAGGCCGATCTCGGCCAGATAGGGCCGCGCGCAACCGTTCGGGCAACCGGTGATGCGCAGGCTGATCGCGTCGTCGTGCAAGCCGGCTTCGTCGAGCACCGTCTCGAACTTCTCGATGATCTGCGGCAGGGCGCGTTCGCTCTCGGCCAACGCCAACCCGCAGGTGGGCAGCGCCACACACGAGAGCGCGTTGAGGCGCAGGCCGGAGCCGTTGTTTTGCGTGGTGAGACCGTGCTTGGCGAGGATGCCTTCAAGCACGGGTTTCTGCTCGGGCGTCACGCCGGAAATCGTCAGGTTCTGCGAGGGCGTCAGCCGGAAGTCGCCGGTGTGGATCTGCGCGATCTCACGCAGCGCCGTTTTCAGCGGACGGCCGGGCGTGTCCCTGATCCGGCCGCTGAGGATGTGCAGCCCGTAGAACCACGAACCGTCCGCGCACTCGTGCCAGCCGAGCGGATCGGCGATGGAGGTGAACTCGAACGGCCGGGCCGGTGCAAACGTGATCCCGCTGCGCCGCTCCACCTCGCCCCGGAACCAATCCAGTCCGCGGTCGTCGATGGTGTACTTCAGCCGCGCGTGGCGGCGGTCGGTGCGGTCACCGAAGTCGCGCTGCGTCGTCAAGATGGCCTCCGCAATCGTCTTCACCTTGTCCGGCGGGATGAACCCGAGCACATCGGCGAGGCGCGCGTACGTCTTCTCGTTGCCGTGGCTCATCCCCTGGCCGCCACCGACGGTGACGTTGTAGCCGGCGAGCTTGCCGTCTTCCTCGATGGCGATGAAACCGAGATCCTGCGCGAAAACGTCCACGTCGTTCGTCGGCGGCAACACAAAAGCCACCTTGAACTTGCGAGGCAGGTACGTGTCACCGTACATCGGCTCTTTTTGCTCGCCACCTGCAACCATCTCTTCGTCGAGATAAATCTCGTGGTAGGCGCGGGACTTGGGCAGCGCGTACTCGCTCCAGGCGCGGGCGTGTTCGTAGACCTCGTGCAGCAGCGGGGAACGCTCGGGGTTGGGCGGAGCCTGGACGTTGCGGTTCACGTCGCCGCAGGCCGCGATGGAGTCGAGCAGGACCTGGTGCATTCCGCGGACCACGGCCTTGACGTTGCGCTTGATGATCCCGTGAAACTGGAAGGTTTGGCGCGTCGTGATCTTCAGCGACGGCGAAGCCATGTCCTCGGACAAACCGTCCAGGACGAGCCATTGTTGCGGCGTCGCGCGCCCACCGGGCAGACGCAGGCGCAGCATGAACGCAAACGCCTTCTCCTTGCCTGCCTTCTTGAGAGCGTTGCGCAGGTCCCGGTCGTCCTGAAGATACATCCCGTGGAACTTGCCGAGTTGGTTGCTGTCCTCCGAGACCGCGCCAGTGGACGCGTCCGCCAAGTCCGCCGCGATGTGGCCGCGCAGGTGGTGCGAGGCGGACTTGATGGTCTCGTTGGCCGCGAGCGGCTTGGGAGCGGAAGGTTCGATGCTCATAACTGGCCGGGTGGCCCGTCAATGTCCACCGCTTCCCATTCTCTGTAAAGCGGGCATCTAATTGTCTATCAGCTTGGTAGGAAATGAACTCAGGCCGGCATGTTCGCCGTGGCGACTGCGATGTCGGCTTCCGCCTTGACCACCTCGCCTTGCAGATAAGTCTTTCCACGGTAGACACTGGCCACGGCGACGAACACGCACGAAGCGGCCAGCATCACCCACACGCATCCTTGGAAGAACTGGTAGTCGGAGACCTTGGTCTGACCGTCGGCCAGCGCGTTCCAATCGTGGAACTTGGCGATGAGGATGTTGCCGGTGGCCACGGCGAACAGCCAGAGAGCCATCACGGCGCTCTTCATGCTATTTGGAGCCTGGGTATAAGAAAACTCCAACCCGGTGATGGATACCATCGCCTCGCCCAAGGTCAGGATGGCATAGGCGAGCATCTGCCACCAGATCGTGGGATGTTCCCCGGCGTCGATCAGCTTTTGCGCGTAGCAGATCGGCACGAAGGAAAGCGCCGTCAGGAACAGGCCGATGCCGATCTTGCGCAACGGAGTCAGCGGGAAGAAGCGGTCGATGAACGGGTAAAGCAAGTAGGTGACGAACGGGATGTAGACCAGGATGAGGATGGCGTTCGCCGTCGAGACCTGCCCGGCGTTAAGTTCGCGGCCGAGGAAATGCAGGTCCATCTTCTCGGCTTGGAGAGTCCATTCCACGCCGCTGCTCTGGTCCCACAGCGCCCAGAAGATGATGATGAACAGGTACACCGACAACAGCCTCAACAGGACGCCGCCGCCTTCCCGGCTAAAGGCGGCACTCACGAAGCCCAATCCCGCCGGCGGAACGTGGGCGAACTTGCGCCGGCCGAGCCAGAACGAAAGCGTGGCGACGACCATCGCTACGCCGGGGATGCCGAAAGCCCACCGCGGTCCGAAGTCTGGCTTGTCCAGCAGCCACGGGCAAAGCAGGGTGGAAATGAAGCTGCCCGCGTTGATCGAAAAGTAGAACCAGCCGAAAACCTTTGAGAGCAGGTGTTTGTTGGCGGCGCCGAACTGGTCGCCCACGTTGGCGGACACGCACGGCTTGATGCCGCCCGCACCCAGGCAGATGAGCGTCAGTCCGACGATCAAACCCAGGGGCCGGTCGTTGCACGCCAGCGCAAAATGCCCGAAGCAGTACACAATCGACAGCCACAGGATCGTCCGGTACTTGCCCAGCACTCCGTCGGAAAGCAACGCGCCGGCGATGGGCAGGTAATACACGCCGGCCACGAAGTAGTGGGTGTAGCCTTCCGCGTCGTTTCTGCTCAGGTGGCCGTTGGCGCTGCCTTGCACGACGAGGTAGTGCGTCATGAACAGAGCCAGGATGGACTTCATCCCGTAGAAGGAAAACCGTTCGGCAGCCTCGTTGCCGATGATGTAGGGCACGCCCGCTGGCATCCCGGTGTCTGTCTGCGAGGGCTGGGTGCGGTAGCCGGACGCGGGGAGCGGCAAGGTCGCGGATAGACTCGGGTTGCTCATCGCC